>NZ_JACJSH010000001.1:0-485683 GCF_014698055.1 Nostoc sp. FACHB-133 | reverse complement strand
GGCTACCAGCACATATTTAGTAAATAAAGTTACTTCTTACTTAGATTTTATTTTTGCGATCGCTTGTTTTTTACTGGATCTGACAAAACCGCATTGCTCCCTGTTTGGTAGTGCTGAACGTGCGGACTATACTGCTATTGGCCCAAGTGTGAATATTGCTGCCAGGTTGCAAGCTGCCGCTCTTCCCGGTACTATCTTGGTTTCTGCTGCCGTGGCAGATTATTTGCAGGAAGAAGAAATTACTAAAGGTAGTCCACTAGAACTTAA
This sequence comes from Nostoc sp. FACHB-133, assembly GCF_014698055.1. Taxonomy (NCBI): domain Bacteria; kingdom Bacillati; phylum Cyanobacteriota; class Cyanophyceae; order Nostocales; family Nostocaceae; genus Nostoc; species Nostoc sp. FACHB-133. The sequence continues at coordinate 485,416 of NZ_JACJSH010000001.1, read as the reverse complement.
AGGAGTAGATGAAACAGTTTTGACCTTTGCTGTTACACCAGAGGTAATGGTTAATCGCTAAAATTTAGACTGGTATTTTAAAGCATTAGCAATGAGTAAGAGTGCCTAATCATATCCAGTTTATATAATATGACACCATCGGTTGCAGACAAAACCCCAATTTCAACCAAAGTCTGGAGGCGACACACCGATCCACCAGCTTTGTGGATTTCTGTCGTTATAGGTTCAGTCTCTCTGCACTTGCTAGCGTTCTGGCTGATGCGCTCATCTAATGCTTTTAGTCTGTGGTTTCCTCAGCAAAGTCAATCTGCTGTTCCCATTGAATTGATAGATATTGCTCCTCAATCAAAATCAACAGCCAAAAGAGTTTCGCCAAAGCCAGCATCCATAACTCAAAAGTCTGTACCAGCGCGTTCAGCAAAAACAGCAAGAAATACGCCCAGAAATCAAGATTTTGTTGGCGCAATAAATTCTGCTGATAATCTCCAGCAAAAGAGTCGAATTTACCCCTCTCAATCTAATAGACAACAGAGAGTTCCAACATCTACACCGAAAGCGATAGCTACGCCAAAACCAACATTTACACCGAAAGCGATAGCTACGCCAAAACCAACAGTTACACCGACACCTACATTTCCAATCGGTAATCTACCTTGGAACCGCCGTCAAGAAATCAAACTGGGAAAGGGAACGGCACTACCAACAGGTATTCCATCAACTCCACCAGTTTCGGAAGCTGAAAACATAAAAACTCCACCGACTTCAACTAGAGAAACTCCACCAACTCCTACTAGGGAAACTCCAACAACTCCTACTAGGGAAACTCCAACAACTCCTACTGGGGGAGCATCGGTAGCAATAGTAGCCCCTTTGCTTAGAGATGAAATGATTAAGTTCATACAAACAAGAGGATTTCGACAAGATGCTCTACCCGACGTTATCGCTTCATACACGGGAAGCAACACAAAACAATTAGACTCAAGTAGTTTTCTACCTGGCGATTCCGAAGTTAAGCCAGCACAGATGCTTGTTAGTTTAATAATTGATCGGAATGGCAACTTTCAACAGGCTGTAGTTCTCGAAATAGAACCGACAACACTACAAAGTGAAAAAAGCACATACGAACGAGTTCTCAATGATGTTTTCAAGACAGAAAACTTTCTTGCCGCTCACAACAACGACGGCACAAAACCAGATTTGAGCAATTTGTTTGTACGCATCAAAATCCAGCCTGCTAATTCCAATTAGATGCTTGAATTTTTCCAACAACTGTGTTACACTTATAAAGTTGGAAATTTGCGGGCGTAGTTTAGTGGTAAAACTATAGCCTTCCAAGCTATTAATGCGGGTTCGATTCCCGCCGCCCGCTTAGAAAAAACTCAAAAATCGACTAGTACAGCACGGTGTAAACGCACCTACTATTTTCAACAAAAATTTTTGGAGTGGGTGTCGTACCCCACCCAATTAATGCAAATCTTGTATTAAACAGGTTAATTGTTGCTTTTCTTGATCGAGAAACAGCCACAATATATCAAGCGATGCCTGCGGCGAGCTACGCCTACGCTAACCTTGGCGAATAAATAAAAACTAGAGGAATCTCGCACAGCTCTGATTTCCGAGTATCCCTCATTGCTCTAATATCAATAATGTGCAGTCATTTATCCAAATCTACCGCTAACGTAATCTCTGGTATCTTGCTGTTGAGGATTGTTGAAAATTAGTTCTGTTGCGTCGTACTCTACCATGTAGCCGTTACGACTTCCAGACTCCGTAGTTTTGACATTAAAAAAGGCTGTCTTATCAGAAACCCGCGCTGCTTGCTGCATATTATGGGTGACAATAACGATGGTATATTGCTCTTTCAGCTGGTGAATTAATTCTTCAACCCGCAAGGTGGAAATAGGGTCGAGAGCCGAGCAAGGTTCATCCATTAATATAATTTCAGGCTGGACTGCGATAGCACGAGCAATACATAACCTTTGTTGTTGTCCACCCGATAAAGACGATCCGCTTTGCCGCAACTTATCTTTAACTTCGTCCCACAAAGCTGCTTGTCGCAAACTCCGTTCTACTAATTCATCCATGTTACCTTTGTAGCCGTTAATTTTGGCTCCAAAAGCAATATTCTCATAAATTGATTTGGGAAATGGGTTTGGTCTTTGAAATACCATCCCAATTCTCCGACGTACTTCTACAGGATCAATGTCGGATGCATACAAGTTTTTATCGTAAAAAAGTATTTTACCTTCTGCCCGAAATGACTCAATCAAATCATTGAGGCGGTTATAGCATCGCAACAATGTGCTTTTACCACAACCAGAAGGGCCGATAAAAGCTGTAACCTGATTTTTTGGTATATCTAGCCAAATATTCTGCAAGGCTAAAAACTTGCCGTAGTAAACGTTGAGGTTTTCGGTGCGTAAAACAGTTTCAGTACCGTTGACTGTGCTAATATTAGTAGCCATAAATTAAGTGCAGTATTAGTTTTAGCGATACAAATCCGCTATGTGTAATCCGTTTGCCTAAGCTTTTTTGCGAGTAGCCCAGCGAGCAATGATACTTGTGATTAGAACCATCAATACCAAAATCAAAGATGCCGCCCAAGCTAGTGATTGCCAATTTTTAAACGGAGAAATAGCGTATTTGTAAACCAAAACAGCAAGGGAAGCTGTTGGTTGGAATAAGCCATCGGGCCAAAAATTGGAAAATAGCGCAGTAAATAGTAAAGGTGCGGTTTCTCCAGATGCTCTGGCGATCGCTAGCGTTGCCCCAGTTACAATCGCAGGTAGAGCTGCTGGCAAAACTACTTGTGTTACTGTTTGAAAGTTAGTTGCCCCTAACCCTACAGATGCTTGTCGCAAATCTTGCGATACTAACTGCAAGGCTTCATCAGTGGTTCGGACAATAATTGGCAACATCAAAATTGCCAGTGCAAACCCTCCACCTAAAGCAGAGTATGATCCTAAGTTTAACTTTACTAGTGTCAAAACTACAATGCCATAGGCAAATACCCCAGCAATAATTGACGGGACTCCACTCAAGACGTTAGCTGCAAAACGTACCCATCTCGCTACTTGCGCTGAACTAAATTCTGTGATATATATTGCTGCTAAAACACCAAATGGGATACTAATTAGGGCAGCAATTCCTACCATTAATAGTGTTCCCAAGATGGCATTACCAAAGCCTCCTCCCTGCTGTAAAGCTTTGGGTGGCAGTTCAAAAAAGAGGCTGGGACTCAAACTGCTAAAGCCTTGAATAATGACGTAAGAAAGTACTGCTAGCAAAGGCACAAGTGCCAATATCCCACAGATAAATGCAACTACAGTCATTACTGTATTAAACAGTGTCCTTTGAGACATAGGAGCGCGAGTTAGACTGCGCTCTGGAAAACTAGAAGTCATAATTCAACCCAAAACTAAGCTACAGTCGCTTGACTCTCAGAACGATAAACTCGGCCATGATATTAACTACCAAGGTCAAGAAGAATAGAACTAAAGCAGCGTACATTAAAGCCGAAACTTGCAAACCACTAGCTTCGGAAAATTGATTCGCCAGTAGAGAAGAAATTGTATTGCCTGGTGCTAACAGGGAGATACTAATGTTGTTGGAATTACCAATCAACATTGTTACAGCCATTGTTTCACCCATTGCCCGACCGAGTGCCAACATCACAGCGCTAACTATCCCCGAAAAGGCTGCTGGAATAAGTATTTGTAATATAGTTTCCCATCGGGTTGCTCCTAGTCCTACGGCGGCTTGGCGCAAACTGGGGGGTATAGAAATCAAGGCATCGCGCGATAGAGCTGTGATGATGGGCAAAGTCATAATTGCTAATATGACTCCCGCCGGTAACATTCCTGGCCCTGTAGGGGGGGTGCTAAAAAATGGTATCCAGCCAAAGTAACTATTGAGCCATTTTCCCAAGTTAGTTAAGATAGGCACTAAAACAAAAATACCCCACACGCCATAAACAACGCTGGGAATAGCTGCTAGCAGTTCTACCGCAAAAACCAGTACCAACTTCACTTTGGCAGGTAAAAAATCCTCGCTTAGTATAATAGCGGTACCAACTCCAATCGGTACAGCTATCAGTAAACCGATAAAAGAACTCAAGAGAGTTCCATAAATTTGAGGTAGCACCCCGTAGCTATCATTAACTGGGTTCCAAGTGGTGTTAGCTAAAAAGCTAGCACCAAACTTTTGGATGGCAGGCCCAGACGCAATTGCAACCTGGAAGCCTATCCATAATAAAGTGGCAGCAACCCCAAAGGCAAAAATTTTAGTTAGCCAAATAAAACCGCGATCTAGGGATTTTTCTACATCAGAGCGATTTTTTGTCGCTGATGAAAGATTTTGAGAATTTGTAGTCATGACTACCGACTTTCACAATTAAATCAGAAGAAAATATGGGAGGCAACCATCTAAACAAAATTGTTGCCTCATCGTCTTTTAATACTAGTTTAGTAACCAGCTTAAGAATGATTGTCTAGGAATTACCTCATGTCTATGACTGTAGCTACTTGCTAGCGCTAGTACCACTACCAACAGCGATTTTATAGTCTGGACTAATTTGATCGGCAGCCGCAGCCACCTTTGCGATCACGTTTTGGGGTAGAGGAACATATCCTAATGTCGTAGCCTGTTTTTGGCCCTCAGTTAAAGCGTATTCGATCGCAGCTTCAACTGCTTTAGCTTTTGCCGCATTGGGATATTTCTTGTAAGCCAAAATCCAGGTGTAAGTGACGATGGGATAGGAATCGGCCCCTTCTGGATCGGAAATGAAGACGCGGAGGTCAGGGGGTAGAGTTACTGATGCCAGTGTTTTAGAGGCTGACTCCTCACTAGGTACAATAAACTTACCACTTTTGTTTTCCAAAGCAGCAAACTTAAGACTATTTTGTTTGGCATAGCCGTACTCGACATAACCAATAGAACCTTGTGTTTGTTGGATTTGGGCGGTAACACCCTCATTCCCCTTAGCGCCAACTCCGCTAGGCCAGTTGACAGTTTTGCCTTCACCAACTTTAGTCTTCCACTCCGGGCTAATAGCGCTGAGGTGTTTTGTAAATACACCTGTTGTTCCGCTACCATCTGAACGATAAACAACTGTGATTTTCTCTTTAGGAAGCTTTGTACCTGGGTTAGCTTTGGCAATTTGGGGATCATCCCAAGAGGTTATTTTGCCTAATAGAATATCAGCGTAAACTGCTCGTGGTAGTTTAAGTTCTGCAACATCTGGCAAGTTGTAAGCTAGCACGATGCTACCAGCAGTGACAGGCAGTAAAATAACGCCCCTATCCGCTGGCACCTTCTGGATTTCTTCATCCTTCATAGCAACATCGCTGGCACCAAAGTCTACAGTTCCTTTGATAAATTGCTCAACTCCGGCACCGCTACCAACTGAGGCATAGTCAACTTGCAGATTTGGATACTTTTTGTTTAGATCCGTAAACCATGTATCATATAGTGGTGCTGGAAAAGACGCACCAGCCCCGCTTAACTTGAGATTTCCACCTAAATCTAATTTGGTTGTACTGGAGGCAGTCGTATCTGTAGCAGTGCCAGAAGGAGTATCCTTTGTGGCTGTATTTTCCGGGTTTTGCTGTCCGCCACATGCAGCTAGGCTGATTGTCAGTGCTAACACTGAAACTGAAGCTGTGAGGCGATGAATTTTTGTTACACGAAAAGGTGAAGGCATCGCTATCAATATTTGGGTAACTTTTCAGGTGAGCGCTTCTAAGAATACCCCTAAAGGATTAAGCTAAAGGTAAAGGATAGGTTAACAAAGCAAAAAAAGCTTGTTTTTTTTTGATGAAGAACAAACACTCGTTTTTACTTTTGCTTGATAAAATTTATACTGCCGCTTTAGTTACAGATTACAAATAGTACCACAGTATTTGGTTACATAGTATTGGCAAAACTTGATTGATAGGGTCACTTTTCTGGTCAAGCAATAAAAAATCTATAAAAAAATGACAAATTGTGTTATTATTTAAAGCTTAATAAATTTTGGAACTTTATAAAAGTTATTACTGCTTATAGGTCTAAGCAGACTTAAAGTCATAACTAAACAATCTAAGTTTAGACAGCGAACTAATTTAGATAAAGCAGAAGGAAAACTATAAATTGCCTATTTTATGGAGAGTCTGCGGGGCGATCGCTAAAAAAAGTGAATTAAAGGACTATCTTTAACAATTTGTAGCATAAATTGGCACTGAATCTAAAAACTTAGTTTAAATACTAAATTTTGATAGTTTTACCGCGTACTAGGTCAAATACCAGAATCAGACTACGCTTTAGTCAATCAACTTACAGCTATAGACACGTAAGTAATAATTCGTAGAACTGAAAAGTTACATACCAAAAAGGCAAAAAAAAATATGCTAATTCTTAGAGGTGTCAGCACAAATTTCATTTCAATACTAATGAACATCCTAGTTGCTGTTGGTTTTCCCTTTTGCCTTTTCCTGGTTGCCTGATAAATGTTTGCTGCTTCCAATCAATTACTATGGTCTATGATTGGCTTACTCCTGACAATGGGTGGTACCTTCTTAGAAGCTTATGGCATCACCTTTCCTTGGAATTGGAGTAGGCACGGAATTCAGACTTTTTCTTTAGGTGTCACTTTTCAAATTGGCGCAGTACTGTTAGTGGGTTGTTTAGGGGGCAAAAATGCTGGTGCGCTCTCGCAAATTGCCTATTTAGTGATGGGGTTAACCTTATTACCTGTATTTGCCGATGGAGGTGGTATTGGTTATGTTAAGTTGTCTCAGTTTGGCTATCTACTAGGCTTTATTCCTGGAGCTTGGATTTGTGGCTTAGTTGCCTTTAAAGCTAGACCTCGACTAGAAACTCTCGCCTTTAGTTGCATCTGTGGCTTGTTAACTCTGCATCTATGCGGTATTAGTTATTTGATTATTAGCTATATTTTTCAGTGGAAAGGCACAGAAAATCTACCTTTGATGCAAGCAATCCTCAGATACTCTTGGTTTGCACTACCAGGGCAATTAAGTGTGGTCTGTGCCGTTACTGTAATAGCATATATATTGCGTCACTTAATGTTTTATTAGTCATCAAGGGGCTAGAGGCTAGGGGCAAGAAATTTACAATTTTCTCATCCCCTAGTCCTTAGTCCTTAGTCCTTAGTCTCTAGCCCCTAGTTTCATGCGTTTAAAAAACCGCCTTTTCTGGATTGCTGCCTTTATAGCTTTTTTCCTAGACCAAATAACAAAATATTGGGTGGTACAAACCTTCAGTTTGGGGCAAACAGTACCACTCTTAAATGGAATATTTCACTTCACCTATGTTACTAACACTGGTGCCGCCTTTAGTCTGTTAAGTGGGAAAGTAGAGTGGTTGCGCTGGCTATCTTTAGGAGTGAGTTTGGTATTGATAGCGTTGGCCTTGTTTGGCCCAACATTAAATTTATGGGATCAGTTGGGCTATGGCTTAATTTTAGGTGGAGCTATGGGCAACGGTATTGATCGTTTTGTTTTAGGCCATGTCGTTGATTTTCTTGATTTTCGCCTGATTAGCTTTCCTGTATTTAATGTGGCAGATTCTTTTATTAGTATTGGTATTGTTTTTCTGTTAATTGCTTCCTTCCAAAAAACACCAACTTCAACCGGTAGGTTGGATTAAACTATTAAGCCTGGGATGATTAATCCCAGGCTATTAATTACTGAAACCATTGCTCAGTCCTATATGCGAAGACTTGATTTATGGGTTCCAGAGATTTGAATTTATATCCTACACCAGTTTTCATAACTGGTGCAGAAAGTCAAGATGCACAGGCGATCGCTGATGGTAAATTAGTATGTCAAACGTATCCAGCTTTTAATTTATTTACCTGGGGCAGGAGCAGTAGATGGAGTGCTGGGAGAGTTTGCACCTGGTTCTGTAGGAGCGCCAGGTTCAGATGGAGTAACGGTTCCTGGTGCTGGAGTTAAGTTGCTAGGAGTGCCAGGCTCAGTTGGAGTAACACTTCCTGGTGCTGGAGTTAAGTTGCTAGGAGCGCCAGGTTCAGCTGGGGTAACGCTTCCTGGTGCTGGAGTTAAGTTACTAGGAGCGCCAGGTGCAGGTGGGGTAACACTTCCTGGTGCTGGAGTGCTTTCGGGAGCGCCAGGTTCAGCTGGGGTAACGCTTCCTGGTGCTGGAGTGCTTTCGGGAGGAGTGATGTTACTCGGTGTGGTTTCTGCTGGTACTGTAGTGCTACCAGGAGCAGTGCTAGGTGTGGTTTCTGCTGGTGCTGTAGTGCTACCAGGAGCCGCACCAGGGGTAAGTGCTGTGCCGCCGGGACAGCGAGAGTTGAGCGGAAAATACTCGCACAGAATTTTCATACCTTCTGGCGACATCTTGATTTCCGTTGGTGCGCTAGTAGATTCGCTACTGGATTGAGCTATGGGGGATTTACTGGATTCGGCTACGGCAATATTAGTGGTGAGAGCCAAAGATAGAGCTGTACCAATCAGGGTCAGAGATTTTCCCATCATTCTGAAATTTACCTCAACGGAACACTCGGCCCATTAAAACAGATAATAAGATTTAGAAAATCTTCCTAAATGAATATATTTAAGTTTGTTGCAGAATATGTGGATATGTAAAATTGGTAAAAATTAAATCTGTTGTTTGTTAATAACTAGTGTCTATAAATACAAGTTTCATATCTATGCTTGTAGTCATTGAAGTAAAATGAGTAGATAAAATAAGACTTTAGGAAGAAGATAAAATTTTATTTCTCTGTAATAAAGTGATAAAAATAACAATTTAATTCGGATGAAAAAATAGTGTTCAGTATAAATTAGAGCAAAAAGTCCCGTATAGCTAATTTATGCTTTGGCTTATGAGTAAAATGATGAAAGACTAACATCTAAAATTGTAATTCGCCCCATTCTTCACTAAAAAGTGTGATGTGAATAGCCGATGAGTTCTCCCCAACCCCCTCACAAGCCACAAACGTTAATTGGTCAACTGACTCAAGCAGTCCATACTATCCAAGCTAGGGTTGATTTTTCCAAACTGGCGCTCAAGCCTAATGCCAAAGTACCGGAACTCTGGGTACAGGATGCGGGGGCGGATAAAGCAGAGGTATATCCACTGTTGGGCGATCGCTATATTCTCGGTCGTAGCTCCAAATCCAGCGATATCGTCGTCCGTAACCCTGTTGTCAGCCAAATTCACCTATCGCTATCGCGGAATTCTACTCAGCGCACACCAGTTTTCGTCATCAAAGATGAAAACTCTACCAATGGCATTTATCGTGGCAAGCGTCGTGTTAATTCCTTAGAACTACGTCACGGCGATATTCTGACTCTGGGGCCCCCAGAACTAGCCGCTTCTGTGCGCCTGCAATACGTCGATCCACCAGCCTGGTATGTCAAAGCTGCAAGTTGGACAGCTTATGGTGTTGGTGGTGTCAGCGCCTTGTTCGCCTTAGTAATTGGCGTAGAATGGCTGAAATTTTCAGTTAGACCCCTACCTACAGCTACACGCGCTCCAGTAGTTGTTTACGCTCGTGATGGAGCCACCCCTCTGAGAGAGCCTCGAACGATCTCTCATGTAGATATGAAGCGTTTAGAGGAATTTGGCCCTTATTTGCCATCTGCCGTAGTAGCTTCAGAAGATAGTCGTTATTACTGGCACTTTGGGGTTGACCCTCTGGGGATTTTACGAGCCGTGTTGATCAATAGCCGTAGCGGAGATGTGCAGCAAGGAGCCAGCACTGTTACGCAGCAAGTTGCTCGCAGCTTGTTCCGTGAGTATGTAGGTAGACAAGATACCCTTGGACGCAAATTACGGGAAGCAGTTGTCGCCTTAAAGTTAGAAACCTTTTACAGCAAAGACGAAATTTTGCTGATGTACTTAAATCGGGTTTTCTTGGGGGGAGATACCTCTGGCTTTGAGGATGCAGCTCGGTATTACTTTGATAAGCCTGCTAAAGAATTAACTTTGGCAGAAGCAGCAACATTGGTAGGAATTTTACCTGCTCCCAACGCATTCGATTTTTGTGGGGATGGGCCAAATAAGCTAGAAGCAGCTGAATACCGGAATCGTGTGATTAAGCGGTTGCTGGAAATGGGCAAAATTAAGCTTGAAGATGCGAACCGAGCTAGACGTTCCACTGTTCAAGTTAGCCCTAAAGTTTGTGAACAGCAAGCTAAGACGATCGCTCCTTATTTTTACAGTTACGTCTTCTCTGAACTTGAATCAATCTTGGGCGAGGGAGCCGCAAACGAAGGGAATTATATTATTGAAACCCAGCTTGATCCCGCGATCCAGAGCCAAGCTGAATCGGCGTTGCGGAATTCAGTAAACAATAGTGGTGGAAGTTTTAATTTTTCTCAAGGGGCTGTGGTAACTCTTGACTCCAGTACAGGTGGCATTCTGGCAATGGTAGGCGGAACTGATTACAAAAAAAGTCAGTTCAATCGCGCTGTTCAAGCCAAAAGACAACCAGGTTCCACCTTTAAAATCTTTGCTTACACCGCCGCTATTCAACAGGGAATTTCACCATCTAAGAATTATTCCTGCGCTCCTTTAACTTGGCAAGGCTTCACTTACAAACCCTGTCGTTCCGGTGCTGGCAGTTTAGATATTGCCACCGGGCTGGCTCTTTCAGAAAATCCCATCGCCTTGGGAGTTGCTAGAGAAATCGGGCTGAATAAAGTAGTGGCGATGGCTCAGAATTTGGGAATTAAGTCAAACCTCGATCCGGTTCCTGGCTTAGTACTGGGTCAAAGTGTGGTCAATGTTTTAGAAATGACTGGTGCTTTTGGCTCTATTGGCAATCGTGGAGTGTGGAATCCTCCTCATGCGATTAACCGAATTTTAGACAGTGGTGATTGCAGCGATCGCAATGATATCAAAACCTGTCGGGTAATCTACTCCTTCGACCAAGATCCAGATGCGAACAAACGAGTTCTGCCAAGTGGTGTAGCCGACGAGATGACTAGCTTAATGCGTGGTGTCATCACCAGAGGCACTGGTCGTAGTGCTGCCATTGGACTGGGAGAAGCCGGTAAAACAGGCACGACTGATAAAAACGTTGACTTATGGTTTATAGGTTTTATCCCAAGTCGGCGGCTTGTAACTGGTGTTTGGCTGGGAAACGACAACAATTCCCCAACATCTGGTAGCAGCGCTCAAGCCGCTCAGTTGTGGGGAAATTATATGCGGCGCATTACAAGGTAAATGGGAATTGGGAACTATTGATCAATAAATGATCAATGGACTTTTGTGGGAAGACCTGATTTTGAGGACTTAGAAGTTTATCAACTCGCTGAAAAGCTGGCTAACGAAATTTGGCACATTGTTAAAGCATGGGACAATTTCACTAGAGATACACTGGGCAAGCAAATTGTTCGGTCTGCTGATAGTGTTTGTGCGAACATCGCAGAAGGTAAAGGTAGGTACAACTATCAAGACAATCGACGTTTTGTCAAGATTGCTAGAGGGTCTTTATATGAAACTATCAGTTGGCTGAGGTTAGCCTATGCTAGACAATTATTGACAAACGGACAGGTAAGTAAATTTAAACCAATTCTTGATGAACTCTTACCCAAGCTTAATGCTTATCTAAAATCCATAGGAAATAGAGAATAGAAATTAATTCTTTTCCCCATTCCCCATTCTCCATTCCCCATTCTCCATTCCCCATTCCCAATTCCCAATTACTGATATCCCTTCCAAGGCGTAACTTCAAGCGTGCCACTAGGTTTAAATATCACTTGGAAATGGGCGAGAGGTTGTTTATCGTTGGGAGCTGCTACATTAGAGCCGTAGATAGCATTGAACATCTTCGGAAGAGGTGTTTCCCGAAAATAGTCAAATGCAACTTGGTTGAGTGGTTCATAATCAGCAATTACACCATCTTTGTTGACTGCTACCCGATATTTCAAATCTCGCGTAAAGGTGGGTTTGCCACTCCAAGTTTGCCGAACTGTAGTATAAAGCTTTTGGTTTAAATTTTTGACTATATTAGAGTCAGCAATTTTTGCACCCACTACCTCTGGTGTTCTAGCATATCCCCGCCAAGGGCTAACTTGCAGCACCCCTTGGGTAGTAAATACTACTCGAAATTGAGCGATCGGTTCATTGGAAATGGGAGGGCGGGTAGCTGGATTGTAAAGTACGTTCGGCAGAGGAGTTTGACCTACTCCTAAATTTGCCTCTTTATTTACTGCTTTATAACCGACGATCGCCCCATCCGCAGCTACACCCAGACGATAGATCAAATCTTGTTGCAATCCTGAGCGATTAGTCCAAGCTGGATGAACTTGGTTGTAAACTTGACGATTCAATGCACGTAACTGTGATGGATCAGTAATTTCTGGAACTGTATTTAAAAGTGCTTCTAAATCTTTAACTGCCGGCTTTCCATTAGCTGTAGGCGTTAATGTGGGTCTTGCAGCAGTGATGGGTGTTGCAGCTGCTGATGCTGGAGGAGTGATATTGTTTATTGTAGAGCTACTTTGCTCATCTGTTGTTGGCTGTGGTGGACGCAGTTGGGGAGGTGGAATCAAGTTAAAAGCGATCGCAGCTACTGCTAAACTTGACACACCCACAGCAGCAGGTACAGCCTGTCTAACCAAAGCTTGACTAGCACCGCCATAGCGTCTGGTAACTGGTTGTAGTTCTAGAGAAAGTTCAGGTAAAGTTTGGCTATCAGCAAAAAACTGATCCACTGCTTCTACTAAATCAAACAACTGCACCGTATTCAAATCTATTTCAATTGGCGGACGTTTGGAATTGTTAGAGTGATCGAATCCCTCTGGAGTTCCTTCGGAATGGATGATTAATCTGTGTCGGTTGCTGTCAACTTTCCGAAACTCTACTAGCTCCGATTCCTGATTGTGTGCTTGGGGGTTAGGTACGCTACTTAAAAATTCTTGGGCATACCCACTAACAGCCCTCACCAAACTTTCAAAAAATTCCCGCCCTCCCGTTAGTGGCTGATTATAACCAGATAAATAGCATTCTGCATTTACCAATATTGATAATTCCGGGCGCATTTCCTGGAAGTGTGCAGCCCTAGTGACATCACTTAACCCTTCTAAAAGCAGTGTACAATTAGGAAGACTGTACTTACGTTGAATATTCATTCCACTTCACCGTCAAAAAGACTAATCCAGAATCGCTGCATTCCAGCTGTACCAGTACAAAATAGTAATTGTCCTAACAAATTTATAGCTAGCTCATCTAATTTTTCATCAGAAGTTAATGCTAGTACACCAGAACGTCGGGCATTCATCCGGCTTTTAAAATGCGCTCTAAACCGCTCTAGGTAGTTAGATAGACGCAAATTCTGTTCCAATGGAATCTGCTTTTCTTCCATTTGTTGACATATCATTAATAACTGGCGAATGACAACAGTTAAACGCCGCGCTATGTAGCAAGCAATGACTACCAGAGCTTTTGCTTCCATGATAGTTAAGGGACGGCGGATATGCGCTCTCCGTAGCGGGTTAGAGCTACGCATCCGCCATAAATTCACCCTGTCTTTAACAATTCCTTTGAGATCCAACTCTTGAGCAAAACTCAAGATTGCTTCCGAACCACCAAGCTCTAAAGCTTCAATTGCCAATAAAATCAGGTCAATTTGCAACCGCGTTCTCCGAGGACAAGTCTTGGAAGCGATCGCAGGATCTGGCAAAGTGTCCAGAATCGTCGGCAATGAATCTTGAGTTGGACTGTTGAACGGCGTTAAACTTGCTGAGACATTCATTCTATAAATACCTTGTGCGGTTCCAACAGACTAGATAAAACAAATTTAAGATCGGTAGCCAAGACTTGAGCATTAGACTTGTAGCAGTAGCATGACTACCTGATATATACATTACTTAACTCTTTCTACTCAAAGTTTTCCCTATATTGAAATCAAAGTTTTAAAACATAAGTTAATTCACCTCATTTCTGAATGTAATACCTTTTCTAGCTTGGTTTAGATTCTAATTATCGTCAACAAAGGACGAAGCTGAAGCTTCGACCCCCAGCGTATGACATTATAGTGTACGATTTTTCAGGTATCTGAAAATTGGGGATTGGGGATTGGGAATTGAGAATTGGGAATTGGTCAATAATCAATACTTTTTTCCCATACTTACCTTGCTCCTCTTCTTCCCCATTCCCCATTCCCCATTCCCCATTCCCCATCCCCCATTCCCATTTTATGGATTTGAAGTCTCTCGTTCGTGACATTCCAGATTTTCCCAAACCCGGAATTTTATTTCGGGATATTACTACATTACTGCGCGATCCAGAGGGATTACGCTATACTATTGACTTTTTAACACAAAAATGCAACGAAGCTGAAATAAAACCAGATTATGTAATTGGTATAGAGTCAAGAGGATTTATTTTTGGCTCACCTCTGGCTTATCAATTAGGGGCTGGTTTTATTCCCATCCGCAAAAGAGGTAAGTTACCAGCAGCAGTTCACTCAATTGAATATGACCTAGAGTATGGTACTGACTGTCTGGAACTGCATCAAGATGCTTTACATGAAAGCAGTCGAGTTTTGATTGTGGACGATTTGATTGCTACGGGTGGAACTGCGAGTGCAACAGCAAAGTTAGTGCAGAAGATTGGCTGCGAATTAGTAGGATTTGGGTTTATTATCGAGCTACGGGATTTAGAAGGGCGTAAATATCTGCCAGACGTGCCGATTATCTCTCTAATTGAATATTAGTTATTTGTCATTAGTCATTGGTCATTAGCAAAGGACAAATAACAAATAACAAAGGACAAAGGACAAATGACATCTACGAGAATTTCCTTGGAGACAGGTCGGGATTGGCTAGTCAGGCTAATCACGAGCGAAACTTTTATTTATGTGGCAAAGCGGGTATTGCAGGCACTACTGACTCTGTTTTTGGCATCAGCATTGTCGTTTTTCATTATTCAACTCGCTCCAGGGGATTATGTAGATACGCTGCGGCAAAACCCGAAGATATCTCCAGAAAGAATTGAGGAAATTAAGCGGCAGTTTGGTCTTGATAAGTCTTGGCCAGAGCAATTTTGGCTATGGCTATGGCGAATCTTGACAAAAGGAGATTTCGGCACGAGTTTTATTTATCAACGTTCAGTGGCATCGCTGTTATGGGAAAGAGTACCAGCTACTTTGCTATTAGCGATCGCATCTTTAATTGTCACATGGGCGATCGCCATCCCTCTAGGGATTTTTGCTGCTGTTAACCAAAATAAGCTGTCAGACCGACTTCTACAGGTAATTAGCTATGCTGGACAAGGCTTTCCCAGTTTCATCACTGCCTTGGCACTGCTGGTTTTAGCCCAAATCACCTCGCCGTTATTCCCAGTGGGTAGTATGACTAGCATCAATCACTCAGAACTAACTTGGTTTGGCAAAATCTTAGATGTCGGTTGGCACATGATTTTACCTACGATTGCCCTCTCAATTACTAGTTTTGCTGGTTTACAACGCATCACTCGCGGCGAATTATTGGATGTGCTGCGTCAAGATTATATCCAAACGGCTCGTGCCAAAGGTCTGCCAGAAAACCGCGTCATCTACGTTCATGCACTTCGTAACGCTGTAAATCCTTTGATTACCTTATTGGGCTTTGAATTAGCTGGTTTATTAAATGGTGCTTTCATTGCCGAATTTTTCTTCAACTGGCCCGGTTTAGGAAGGTTGACTCTACAGGCTTTACAAGCTCAAGATTTATATTTGTTAATGGCAAGCTTGGTAATGGGCGCAGTGTTGCTGATTGCTGGTAATTTAATTGCCGATTTGATGTTAAAAGCTGCCGATCCACGCATTCGGCTAGAAAATCTTAATTAGTCATTGGTCATTTGTTATTTGTCATTGGTCATTGGTTTAACCCTACTCTCCCCATCCCCATCTCCATGCTGTCCGAAGTCTATTACTTGGTGCGCTCAAAAACTGACGGTAATTATCTCATAGCTCGTCCTGACACCGAAACATCGGGTTATTTATTACTGTTTCAAGAGAACTTTGATGCCCTTAGCTATCTCAACACCCATGCGGCAGAAGTGGCAAATCGCTTTACTGTGGAATCTATTCCGCGTACACAGTTGGGAAATTTGCTCAAACGCTGGGGTTTTAGCGGTGTGGGTATTGTAACTGATCCGTTATTGCCAAAGATTGAGTTTTTACAGCACAGTTAAGCCAATTATGTAAACTTGTATTAAGTAAATAAGGATGCGATCGCGCATCTTGAGTGAGGATGGGGCATTGGGATTAGGGGAGAGGTGACAGGTGATAGGGAATAATCTGTACCCTGTAACCTGTACCCTATTCCCTTCTTCAATTCCTACACCACGACCTTTTCTAAACTGAGCTTAGAACGCTTCACTTGTTCAGGAATTGCTACGGGATAATCTCCAGTAAAGCAGGCAGAGCAGAAACTATTGGTGTCTTCTCGTGTCGCTTCTAGCATTCCTTCCCAACTGAGATAGGCGAGGCTGTCTACTTCCAGTTGCTTGGCAATTTCCGCTACTGACTTGGTAGCAGCAATTAGCTGATCCTGAGAATCGGTATCAATGCCATAGAAGCAGGGGTGAGTTACTGGTGGGGAAGAGATTCGCATGTGTACTTCCACCGCACCTGCTTCACGCAAGGTTTTGACTAGTTTGCGGCTGGTAGTACCGCGAACAATGGAGTCATCAACAATAATTACTCGTTTACCCGCCAGCACATCTTTGAGTGGGTTAAGTTTCATGCGGATACCTGACTCGCGCATGGTTTGTGTTGGCTGAATAAAGGTTCGTCCAACATAGCGATTTTTAATCAGTCCTTCGGCGTAGGCTACACCAGAAGCTTGGGAAAAACCGATCGCAGCAGGAATACCAGAATCAGGAACACCAAAGACAATATCGGCATCGACACAAGATTCTTTAGCTAGTTGATGTCCTAACCGCATCCGATAGCTGTACAAACTCTCGTTGTGCATGATGCTATCAGGACGGGCAAAGTAAATCATCTCGAAGATACACAATTTCCTTTGGGGCTGTTGACTCCAATGATAGGAAGCTAAACCTTCTTCAGTAATCCAAACTAATTCGCCTGGTTCTACATCTCGCAGGTATTCGGCTCCAATAATGTCTAAACCACAAGTCTCCGAAGCCAAAACGTAACGAACTGGATTACCAGCTAAAGTCCCAATTACTAGGGGGCGAATACCATTGGTATCCCGGACACCCATAACACCGTTAGGAGTGCCAATAACTAAACTAAAGGCTCCTTCACAACGGTGAAATGCTTGAATTGAACCCTCTAGCCAATCTGCACCAGCATTGATGGCTTCTGCGATCGCAAAAGCAATCATTTCTGAGTCTGTTGTGGTGACTAAGTTGTATTTTTTCTCAAGCAACTCTTGACGTAGTTGCACTGTATTGACTAAATTACCATTGTGTGCCAAAGCTAATGAACCTAAGCGAGTTTCCAGGACTGCGGGTTGGGCATTAACTTTGCGGCTAGAACCTGTGGTGGAATAGCGAGTGTGACCAACAGCAAGGCTACCAGGCAATTGATCCAAGATGGTTTCATTAAAAACTTGAGACACCAAGCCCATGTCTTTGTGGAGATGGACTTTTGTACCTTCAAAGGTGGCAATCCCAGCTGATTCTTGACCCCGATGCTGGAGGGCGTACAATCCAAAGTAGGTCAGTTTAGCAACGTTTTCTCCTGGTGCGTAGATGCCAAAAACACCACAAGCTTCTTCTGGCTTGTCAGGCTGATTTTCATGACTATTGATTGGGTTGTTGGTAGGGTCGGGGTATTCATCCGAAGTGACAGAATGAATAGAGATCATGCTAGCTTTGCTCCTGGTGGGGGGGGTCAAGTCACTGGGATTATGTCTATAGATAGTTGTTGATTTCTTAATAAATCTTTAACCATCTATTAAAACAGTACCGTAATTATGCCCAGAGACGCTAATAGTTCTGAGTGATTAGTGCTGATTTCTGAGTGAAGTCTAAATACTCAGCACTCAGAAATAGTGGTTTGGTTGGCGATACGCCTAGCGATCGCATGGAAATAGCGATCGTTCATATCTTCGATCCTAACTTTGATTAAGGTTTGGTTATCAGTGGTGAAAACCCCCAAACCTGTGTGGGAATTATCGACTATACCGAGTTTTTGCCATTCTTGACCAAGATGTTCCTGTAAGTATGATTCCCAAATTTCTTGTTGTTCTGATGCTACAGAGACTAAAATTCTGGCACCACCTTCGGCAAACAGTACCTCATCGACACGGTTTAACTGCGTTGTTGCTATTTCTAAATTGATTTGGGCACCAAGGTTTCCAGCAATACAACATTCGGCAAGTGCGATCGCCACTCCCCCTTCAGCAGAATCATGGGCTGAACGTATCCAACCATTACGGATTCCTTCACGACAAACTTTTTGGACGCGGCGTTCCAAGTCAAAATCTACCCGTGGCGGTTTTCCGGCAACAGTATTGTGGATAGTAGCTAAATACTCGGATGCTCCCAAACTGATTTTGGATGCCAGAGGCAATCCGAGAAGGTAAATCACATCGCCGGATGCTTGCCAACCTTGTCCACAAATTTTGGTGATATCGGGAATCAAGCCCACCATCCCCACTACAGGAGTGGGATAAATAGGTTGTGGGATGCCTTGAGAATCTAGGGTTTCATTATATAAAGAGACATTTCCGCCTGTGACTGGTGTCGCCAATTCTCGGCAACCTTCCGCCAAACCGCGACAAGCTTCTGCCAATTGCCAATAACCAATAGGTTTTTCTGGAGAGCCAAAATTTAGGTTATCCGTCACCGCCAGAGGTTCTGCACCCACACAGCTAAGATTGCGTGCAGCTTCTGCCACCACTGCCTTAGCTCCCTCGTAGGGGTCAAGATAAACATAACGAGGATTGCAATCGACTGTTGCTGCGACCCCTAATTTTAGATTTGGGATTTTAGATTTTAGATTGGGAATTTCTTCAAGAGGGCGCAACCGGATAACAGCCGCATCAGCACCACCTGGCAGTATGACTGTATTATTCTGTACTTGATGGTCATACTGACGATATACCCAGTTTTTAGATGCGATCGTGGGTGTATCGAGCAAAGTTAACAGAATATCATTCCAACTTTGCACACCTCCTTGGAGTTCTATGCCAGCAGTTGTGCAAGCAGGTAAAGAATCAGGAGTCCATTCCCAAGCTTGACGAGCATATTCTGGCGGTTCTGCCAGCAATTCACGGTTATATAGTGGGGTATTTTCCGCCAAAGCCTCGGCGGGAATTTCTGCTGCTACTCCACCCTGAAATAGAATCCGCACGATGGGTTCAGCGATGACAGTACCAGCGACAACGGCTTGAAGTCCCCAACGATGGAAAATGTCGATTAATTCTTGCTCACGCCCTTTATGGGCAACAAACAGCATTCGTTCTTGAGATTCCGAAAGCAAATATTCATAAGGAACCATCCCCGTTTCTCTTGCAGGAATTTTATCTAAATCTAGTTCAATTCCTACTCCACCTTTTGCCGCCATCTCTGAGGTAGAACAGGTGATTCCAGCTGCTCCCATATCTTGGGCGGCGACAACTGCACCCGTTTTAAACGCTTCTAGACAAGCTTCAATTAACGACTTTTCCAAAAATGGATCGCCTACTTGCACAGCAGGGCGATCGTCTATTGACTGATCGCTCAATTCTGCACTGGCAAAACTTGCGCCTCCCATACCATCGCGCCCAGTGGTAGAACCAACATACAGCACAGGGTTTCCTAAGCCAGATGCCCCAGATTTAACGATTTCCTGAGTTTCCATTAATCCTAGTGCCATAACATTCACTAGTGGATTACCAGAATAAGCTGGGTCAAAGTAAACTTCGCCGCCAACGGTGGGTACTCCCACACAATTACCATAGTGTGAAATCCCAGCCACCACACCTTGAAACAACCTTTGAGTTTTGGCATCTTCTAGAGAACCGAAGCGCAGGGAATTTAATAGAGCAATGGGACGCGCACCCATTGTAAAAATATCTCTAAGAATACCGCCTACTCCTGTTGCTGCACCTTGAAATGGTTCAACAGCTGATGGGTGGTTGTGGGATTCAATCTTAAAAGCTAGTTGGAGTCCGTCACCCAAATCTACAACACCAGCATTTTCACCAGGCCCTACGAGGATGCGGGGCCCCTCAGTAGGAAATTGTTTGAGTAGAGTCCGAGAATTTTTGTAACAGCAATGCTCTGACCACATTACCCCGAACATTCCCAGTTCAGCTTTGTTGGGATGACGGCCTAACCGACGGACAATTTCTGCGTATTCTTCTGGTTTAAGACCTTCAGCAGCAATTTCTTGAGGGGAAAAAAAAGCAGGAGATGTGGCGGTCATGGAAATTATGCACCAATTGTACAGAGCATTATTCTACCGATTTACTTGCCCTGTAGGTGCATTTATTAGGATAGTTCATGACTATATAACGCTAAGTTTTTAAAAAAATAAATAAATTTACTTAAAGATATATATTTTTGTACACCTAAAGATGGATTGTATTCAACGCTGAATTATTGGTAAATATACTGATAAAAGTGAAGTAATAAAATTTTATTCCCTGTAATATGCATAGGTTATTTCCAGATTATAGAAATGGCTATCAGCCTATCAGATCCTCCACTAGTTGAATGCAGAAAAAATTCATAGGATGCGATCGCAAGTTTTAATGCCCTGCAATCTAAATTATCTCGTTGGCATTTCATTCGCTTGAAGTGACTCATACAACAGCGAACTCAATCACTGAGTGGCTTTTGAAGAAAGGATTCTGGGAATTTATTTTTTTGAGAAACTACTCATTCCAATTAGTAAATTGACCGCACTCAATCTAATAGCGAGGATTTTGATCATGCCTAGACTTACGGTTCCACCCAATTTTATCGGCACTCCCGGTTCTGACACTCTGATCGGTGAACAGTTAAATGCATCTCCAGCAATAGGTATTGATATTTTAACTGGAGGTTTCATTTGTACGCGCTCAGGGAATGACACCGTTCAGGGCACAGGTGCTGGTAGCATCGGCGATAACGGCGGCTCCATTGAGGGTGGGAATGCCATTGGCATCGCTAACCGTGGCAGTCTGAATACAGGAAATGGAAAAGACGCGATCGCTGGCATCGGTAACGGTGGCAACGGCGGCAACGGCAATTTCGACACCATCAGCGCTAACGGTAATGGCGGAACTGGGATTGGAATAGCCAACAATAGCAATATTAATGCAGGAGACGGAAATGACACGATCGTCGGCATTGGTACTGGCGGTAACGGCGGCGGACTAGGCGGCGGTCTAAGCAACTTCATCGGCGGCAATGCCGGAACTGGTACTGGAATAGCCAACACTAGCAATATTAATACAGGAGACGGAAATGACACGATTGTCGGCACTGGTATTGGCGGTAATGGCGGAAATGGAAATCGCTTTTTAGAGGGCGGCAACGGTGTTGCTGGGACTGGTATAGCTAACAGTGGCAAACTGCACACTGGGGAAGGACAAGACACGATTATCGGTACTGGTACTGGCGGCAATAGCGGCGGCGGTTACCACAACGGCACAGCCGGATATGGAATTGGCATCGCTAACAGTGGCGAACTGGACACCGGGGAAGGACAAGACACGATTATCGGTACTGGTACTGGTGGCAGTTACGGTTACTATAACAGGGGTGCTGGGATCGGCATTGCTAACACCGGGAGTCTGAATACAGGGGACGGAGAAGATAAGATCGCTGGCAGTGGTACTGGTGGCGACGGCGGAGCCGGCATGATTGGCAGCCTCGACGGTAAGGGGATTGGCATCCTTAACAGTGGTAGTCTGAATACCGGATACGGAAAAGACCGAATCAGCGGTACTGGTACTGGTAGCATTGGCAGTGGGTTTCCAGGCTATGGCGGTGAAGGCGGTGCTGCAACGGGCATCCTTAACAGTGGTAGTCTAAATGCAGGGGAAGGAAATGACACGATCGCCGGTATCGTTACTGGCGGCATCGGTGGCGATGAATTGAAGAGTGGAAACGGCGGTACTGCAACCGGCATCTTTAACAGTGGCAGTCTGAATGCAGGGGCAGGAAATGACACGATCACCGGTACTGGTACTGGTGGCATCGGTGGCGCTGGTAATTACGGTGGCAATGGCGGTAGTGCGACTGGCATTAGCAATAGTGGCAAACTAAATACCCAAGACGGTGAAAACACTATCATTGGCAGAGGCGCTGGTGGCATCGGCGGCAATGGTGGCGGTAGCATCGGCGATGGCGGTGCTGGAACCGGCATCCAGAACATTAAAGATGCCACTATTACTACAGGGTCAGACAAGGACATAATTACGGGTTATGGGAACAGTTCTGGAACAAACGCCACTGCATTTGGCATCGTCAACGATGGAATAATTGATACTGGTAATGGTTCTGACAAGCTTACTGGACAGGCGACAGCAACAATCGGTGGGACTGCCTATGGTATTTATGGAGAAGGAATCATCAAGACTGGCAACGGCAATGACCAAATTATTGCCACCAGCACTCTAGATGGAGTTCAACAGAAAGTCACCATCGGTGGCGGAATCAACATTGCTCTAGGTGCTGGGAATGACTACTTGAAAGGATTTGGTGCTGCAACTGTTGATGGCGGAGATGGTTTTGACACCCTCGATCTCAGGGCTTTCAATCGCTCTGAACTATTTGTATCTGGGGTTATTTCGGGCAATACCCTTAATGCCACTATCACTTTCAACAGCAATGGAAACTCCATTAGCTTGTCTACGACGGGCTTTGAGAAATTTATCTTTGCAGATAGCTCTTTCTGCTACAGCAGTTTAGCAAACGGGGCATAGGTTTGTGAATTCCTCCGTCTGGTGTTTTACCTTGTAAGTGTCTAATCGGTGTTATTTGCTCTTAAGCTGACAAATTATCTACTAGCGTATATATTCTTAGTTCCAAATTTGCATAGATTTACTAAGACTCAGAGATTATTCGGGTGTATGCAGTTTAGCTGTAACAATCAAGTGACGAGAATCACACATATCTATGATTATGATCGTCTCTCTGCGATCGCTAACTAGGCATAATTAATGACAACTGAACTCTAGCCGAGTCATTAATAGGGAACACACTTAATTACCGACAGCCTTAACCAAGGACTGTCGGTTTTTTATGTCTGTATATCCTTCATCCTTTGAGAAATGCCCCATAACTATTACTTAAATAAATTTCCCCACAACTGGTTGGTAACTTGACAGATATTTTGCCACAGCCACTACCAATTGTGGGGAGGGTATGATCAAATTCGGTATCTTATCCCTATCGAGTGCTAATATCTTGCACTCACTCTACTAGATCGGAAGTATACTCCTAGAACCAACACACACTTTGTATTAAGACATCGCTTGAATGATGTAATCAAAGTAAGGTGCTGCTTCAGCAGCGTCTTCCGCACTCAATAAGCCAAGGGAAGCTGTTTTGAGGGAATTGATCGCTTCTACCATTCCAGGCACAGGAACGCCCAATGAATTGTACATTTCCCGCACACCAATCAAACCGATTTTTTCAATCGGCTCTTTGTCGCCAGCAAGCACACCATAAGTAATTAGACGTAAGTACCAGCCAAAGTCACGGATACATAGAGAGCGTTGGCGTTCTCCGTAAGCATTACCTCCGGGGGAGATAAAGTCAGGACGCTTCTGCCAAAGTTGTTTGGTTGCTTCTTGAACTATCTTTTTTTCGTTTTCGGCTAAGGTAGCCGCAATCCGCGTCCGTTGTACCCCGGTTTGCAAAAAGTCTTTGATATTTTTAAGTTCGCCACTGCTGGGATAACGCAGTTCGTCGTCGGCTTTGAGAATAACTTGGCTAATTACAGTCATGATGATTAAAATCACCTGAAATATTATCTGTTAGTTTAGCGAGTCGGAGGTACACAAGTGAAGAGATAGGAGCTACTTATGTATTGAATTGAAACTTTTGGGGAATGGGGAAGAGGGGATGAGGGAGCAGGAGAGGCAGGGGGAGCTGGGGGAGCAGGGGGAGAATTCGTAACTCCCAACTCTTCACGGGCTAAACCTTAGCTATCCGCTAACAGCATGGGCTAAATGCCCCGCTATCGCTAACGGAACTGTTTTGCCCAATGCCCCATGCCCAATAACAAATGACAAATGACAAATGACTAAAATAATTTGGCAACAGGGTGAATTAATTGAAGTAACGATCGCTAACCTGAGTGATACAGGTGATGGGGTGGGACGCGCTGATGAGCGTGTAGTTTTTGTCCCACATACTGTACCGGGCGATCGCGCCATTATCCGTTTGGTTCATGTTAAAGCAAAATACGCCCACGGGAAGCTCCAGGAGCTATTAGAGCCATCCTCCCACCGTATAAGACCCAATTGTATTGTGGCGGACAAATGCGGTGGTTGCCAGTGGCAGCATGTTAATTATGACTACCAGCTAGTAGCAAAGCAAAATCAAGTTATCCAAGCTTTAGAACGCATTGGCGGTTTTGTCCAACCACCAGTAGATCCGGTACTTGCTGCCCCTTCTGCTTTAGGCTACCGTAATAAATCTACATATCCTTTGGGCATATCGGCAACAGGGCAGGTACAAGCTGGTTACTACCAAAAAGGTAGTCACCAATTAATTAATTTAAATCAATGTCCAGTTCAAGATGCGCGATTAAATCCCTTACTTGCCGAAGTTAAGCAAGATATTCAACGACAAGGTTGGCAAATTTATGACGAACAGCGTCACCAGGGAAAAATTCGCCACCTGGGTTTACGCATTGGCCGACACACTGGAGAAATGTTGCTGACTTTGGTGGTGAAAGACTGGAATTTATCAGGAATTGAAACCCAAGCGCAGGAATGGTTAAAGCGTTATCCCCATTTAGTGGGAGTGTCGCTCAATCGCAATGGCGATCGCACAAATGCTATATTCGGATCAGAAACTCGTTGCATCGCTGGAGTCCCCCACCTGCGTGAAAACTTTGGTGGACTGGAATTTCAAGTACGCCCAGATACATTTTTCCAAGTGTATACAGAAACAGCAGAGGCACTATTGCAGATAATTCAATCAGAACTCAATCTTCAAGGGCATGAGTTGCTAGTTGATGCCTACTGTGGTATTGGGACTTTAACTTTACCCCTCGCCAAAAAAGTACGGATTGCTACAGGATTAGAAGTGCAAGCAGCAGCAGTAGAACAAGCTATTTTGAATGCCCACCGTAACGGAATTGATAATGTGACATTCCAAGTTGGGGCAGTAGAGAAATTACTTCCTAAAATGGGCACAATACCAGAAGTAGTAATACTCGATCCGCCACGTAAGGGGTGCGATCGCGCTGTCATCGACACCTTACGGCAACTGAAACCATCTCGGATAGTTTACGTCAGCTGTAAGGTATCTACCCTCGCCCGTGACCTGAAATTGCTTTGTGAAGATGGGCAATATACCATCACACGGGTACAACCTGCTGATTTTTTTCCTCAAACTGCTCATGTTGAAGCTGCCGCATTTCTTGTGCTATCACATTTGCACAAAGATAGTAATTCCTTTACAAAAACTGAAATTTGAAAATTTTAGTCTAGTGCATACTAAAGATGCTAAAATTGAATTAAGCTGAAAATAAAAATTACTTTTCGTTTAAATAAATTCAAGTTGCATAGGTTCTTATAAATATGAATTGGATTGTGTAAATGACAAATCGGCAATTAACTAGAGTATCCCAATACTCTGTCAAATTACTAGCATCTTTTTAAGTTGCTAACATCACTATCAAAACTATTGCAGCCGTTATATATCCAAGCAATCTCAACTCATACTATAGGGCTAATGCTCCCTAGCATTTTCAAAATTTAGTTTTAAAGACGCAAGTTTGAAGGCAGCATGACCACCTCAAGTTTTATCAGGGTGCCTGTAATAGCAAACTGATGTCTAGCTAACTGAAAGCTATGGGGTTTCTCTTGTGATTACAATTTCACTCCGTCCAGTTGCACGTTATTGGGGCACTATTAGTTTTGCCTCAACCCTCTACCTTTGTCCAATCTTAGATTTATTGTTGGCAGAAATTCCAGCCAAATTACAAGCAGAACTGCGGCTAGGACTTCAAGAAGCCCTAGTAAATGCAGCTAAACATGGCAATAATCTTGATCCAAGTAAAACAGTTGTAGTCCGTTTTTCCTTAATTGATAATCAATATTGGTGGATAATATCAGACCAGGGTAGTGGCTTTACTCCTTCATCTGCTATTGAAGAAGAGCCAACAGACTATTTACCACCAGATGAATCAGAAAGTGGTCGTGGTTTATGTCTTCTCCACCAAATTTTTGATCAGGTAGAGTGGAACCGCAAAGGCACAGAATTAAGGCTTTGTAAACAAATGGAAACTCGCCGGGGACTATCTCTGCGACGATAAAAAGGGAGTTGGGAAAGTTATTAATTGATTGTTTTTTACTAACTATTCCCTATTCCCCATTCCCTACTTGCCGTGAGTTGGACAGGGAGGGGCGGAAATGGAGCGATCTAACCAACCAATTGCCTGTTCTAATCTAGCTTGAGCTTCTTGTGGTTGATTCTTTAAAAGATACACAATTGCTGCTGCCACTTGTTCATTAGCGCGGGAATTGCGGTTAGACTTGAGGCGATGCCAATCGTTAGGGGAAATACTCAGTCTTTCCATGAGGGCTTGAGCTAGTTCCAGAGTACTAAGTTCATTCAGTTGACTGGTTTTCGGCAGCTGGGTAGATTGGGACATAACTATTGGCACATTTGCATTTACTTCTACTTTACTACTTGTAAATGAAGCCGCCAAAACAATCACACTCGTCAGCAGAAAATCCTGAACCAGATTTTGAACAAGAATTAGAGGAAGTAGAGCGATCGCTCCTATCCTTAAAAGAGCGTTACAATCAAGTGCAACGCGATCGCCAACAACAGGCACAATGGCAACAGCGCCGCGATCAACTAAAGCACAATAAATCTCAGACACCAGAAATCAAAGCAGAGTTACGGCACATTCAACAGCAGTTGGAAAGGCTAGAAGTGAACTTAGAAAGCCAGTTATTTTCTTGGCGTAGCCTCAAAAAACCTTTCTGGCAAGTCGTCCGCTTTGGTGGAATGGGCGTTATCATAGGCTGGATATTAAAGTCTTATGCTGGGTAAATATGGTAAATCGACGGATTGCAGAAATATTGCGAAGTGGCCAACCTGATGAGTCCCTCCAAGTTCAAGGCTGGGTGCGGACGAAGCGCGAGTCCAAAGGGTTTGCTTTTATTGAAGTCAATGACGGCTCATCACTAGCTAATTTGCAAGTCGTCATCAATCAGGATTTGCCAGATTACGAAGCGATATTGAAAAAACTGAATACGGGTGCTGCTGTTGAGGCTACAGGGGTACTAGTGGCTTCTCTTGGTAAAGGACAACGGATTGAGTTAAAAGCCGAGTCTGTGAAAGTTTACGGCGAAGCTGATCCCGATACATATCCTCTGCAAAAGAAACGCCATTCCTTTGAGTTTCTACGAACCATTGGACATTTGCGATCGCGGACTAATTCTTTTGGTGCAGTTTTCCGCGTCAGAAATGCTTGTTCGGCAGCAATTCACCAATTTTTTCAAGAAAGAGGGTTTTTATGGGTACACACACCCATCATCACCGCTAGCGACTGCGAAGGCGCAGGTGAACTGTTTAGCGTTACCAGTTTAGATTTAAAGAATATCCCCCGCACAGAAAACCAAGCAGTAGATTACAGCCAAGACTTTTTTGCGAAACCCACATATTTAACAGTTAGCGGCCAGTTGGAAGCGGAAGTGATGGCAATGGCGTTTAGTAACGTCTACACCTTTGGCCCTACCTTCCGTGCAGAAAATTCCAACACCTCGCGCCACCTAGCAGAATTTTGGATGGTTGAGCCGGAAATGGCTTTTTGTGACTTAGAAGGCGATATGGATTTAGCTGAGGCGTTTCTGAAACACATTTTTAAATATGTGTTGGAAACTTGCCCAGAAGATATGGAATTTTTCAATGAACGCATTGATAAATCTGTGTTGGCGACAGCCGAAAATATTATTAATAATCAGTTTGAACGGTTAACTTACACAGAAGCCATCAAAGTTTTAGAAAAAGCTGATGTTAAATTTGAATATCCAGTCAGTTGGGGTTTAGATTTACAATCAGAACACGAACGCTACCTAGCTGAACAACAGTTTAAAAAGCCAGTAATTGTTACAGATTATCCAGCGCAAATCAAAGCTTTTTATATGCGCTTGAACGACGATGAAAAAACCGTCCGCGCAATGGATATTCTCGCACCCAAAATTGGGGAGATTGTAGGTGGTTCCCAGCGTGAAGAACGCCTAGAAGTTTTAGAACGCCGCGTGTTAGCGCAAGGATTAAAGCCAGAAGAATTATGGTGGTATCTTGATTTACGTCGTTATGGTACTGTTCCCCACGCTGGTTTCGGACTGGGTTTTGAACGACTCGTGCAATTTATGACGGGTATGGGAAATATCCGCGATGTGATTCCTTTTCCGCGTACACCACAAAGTGCTGAATTTTAGTTTAAATGGTAGACCTGGCCATTTATAATCCAATACAGTTCAGATAAGACCAAAACACTTGTATAGACGGCGATTTATCGCGTCTCAAACCCCCCATTTTATACAAGTAGCGCTTTGAACCGTATTAATTTATAATCGCCAGGTTTTTAAATTTTGGGGATCAACAAAAATCCAGTTATAAAACTTTATCATCAACCTACAAAACCAAACAATTGGTAAAATCCGGCAAAATGCCAGAATCTCAGGACGGGTAGTTTTGGATAAAAAAGCCTCCACCGTAAAAGATGAAGTTGTAGTGGAGAAAATTAAGCGATCGCTCCTAGTTTGGAGAGTTCCTCCATCTACAACTGGCAAAGCTATCTTAACCTTGCGGATCACATTTAACTTGTAGAGACCGGCAATTTCGCCTCTTTATCAATTGTTAGACGTGTTAGGCGTTTTAACCTGACGTGCCATGTCTAAGTAAGCACTCATATTCGCACCTGGACGACGACGACCATTAGAGCTAGTAGTCGAAGGAGCAAGATATTTTGGTGCAAAGGTGGTTTCAGTAGGTGTTTTTGGGCTAGCGGTGGCGGCTGCTTTAGCGGGTTCAGCTTTCACAGCTTTACCATTCTGAGATGCTTCTACTTTGGTCTGTGTCGCAGCTGTGGTTGCTTTAGCAGTCTGAGGCTCAGGGCTTTTTGCAGCCGGAGAAGCTGCTGGGGCCGCAGCCTTTTTACCGTTTGATGCTGCTGGTTTCGATTGACTGGTTGCTTCATCCAGTTCTAAGAAGTAACCATTGCTTTGTTTTTTACCAGGTAACAACCCAGTCACGAAACCAAGAATCCCAGTCACGAAACCGAGAATCCCTGAAATTAACTTTTTGATAAAATCCATTACAATTACTCCTGCCTTGTATATTTGGAAATCGACCGTAATTGTTAAAAATTACGAAAAAATGTAACATTTCCTGCTTTGGTGTCATCTCGTTCTGATGACAACCCTTATAGATTTGTGCTTAATCAACATTGTAGTAAAACTATAGGGCAAATGTTCTTTATGCAAGCACTTGCGACCTTCATACACCGAGAACTAATTATTAAATTTTACTGTAACTAAGAGCAAGATTCTGAAAGCAAGCTTTATAAAAATTAACACTTCTTCGTTTGAAAATTATTGATTGGAAAAAAAGCAAGGGGTTTACTTTTAACCAGTGGGAGGAGTGTCATAGATTGTTCGCAGATAGCAACAGCACTCAGTTACATTTTGTACAGACTTCATTCAGCCAGATTTGAGAGATGAATACTGAAAATCAGCAGCGCAATCCTGTGTTATTGGTACACGGCATTGACGATACGGGGGCAGTTTTTCATAAAATGGCAGGTTACTTAGGATTGCAGGGGTGGCCTGTATATTCTCTTGATCTGTTTCCTAATAATGGTGATGTGGGCCTTGATAAATTGGCAGAGCAGGTAGCCGATTATGTTACAGCCACCTTTGCACCAGAACAAGAGCTAGATTTAATAGGCTTTAGTATGGGAGGAATTGTCAGCCGTTACTATATCCAGCGACTGGGAGGAATTAACCGCATTCAGAGATTTATTACGATCTCTTCACCCCATAATGGAACTGTGGTTGCTTATGGTTCCCAGCGTCCTGGTTGCGTGCAAATGCGCCCCGACAGCATTTTTCTCAAGGATTTAAATTCTGATGCTGTAATATTGGAGCAATTAGATTTTACTTCGATCTGGACACCTTATGATTTGATGATTGTCCCAGCGAATAGTTCACAAATGCCCCTAGGAAGTGAAGTAATAGTACCAGTTGCCCTACACCCTTGGATGCTAACAGACCCAAGGAGTTTAGCAGCAGTAAAAGCAGCTTTAACAAAGCCTATTAAACTGCCCTTCCTGAAAAAAGCATCCAATTAAGTAGCTAAGATACTTACCACCCTGAATCTATTCTATTCATCTTTAAATTACGAATTACGTTAGCGTAGCGGGGCGTAGCCCATTACGAATTACTTAAGTTCTATCCCCAATTTGCGTATGTTCGTAACTCCCAAAAATCGCTTCTGGGTGACGATAATACTTGAATTCCATAAGGTTATAAAAAGGATCTTCTAAAAAGAAAGTGCGATGTTCAAGAGGAGAACCAACAAAGCGATTTTTGGTTTCTTCACGAAAAAGTAGCTGTTGTTGTTGTGCCCTTTCTAGTAAGTCTTGCCAGTCATGTTCTTGGGTAAAAATTAGCCCAAAGTGTCTGGGATATATACTGTGTTGCGGTATCAAGGGTTCTTTGGTTACGTGAGCCACTAGTTGATGACCATAGAGATTTAGAATCAGCGCATGATGGTTTTCACGACCAGGAATACAGCCCAATCCATATACGTAATATGCTTTTGTTTGGGCAATGTCAGTCACAGGGAAAGCAAGATGGAATAAAGTTTGGCTCATAGCTTTTGGAAAAGATATTAGTAGTTGATGCTATCTACAATTTATTCTGTTAAGTTTTGATTGTCGTCAACTTGAACACAGTTTTAGCTGACAATAATTTATATCCTTGATCTTTATAAATAAAACTAGGGACTGAGTACCATTCAGTCACTGCAACTTGTGGCTAAAGACTTCGCCCTATATTTACATAATTTACACTTAATTCTTTAGGTGACTCCTTTCTCTTGTGCAGGTATACTAATTTATGTTTGCCTGGGCAGACACTCAGTAACGGAGATTTCAAAGCTGACAACTTTATGAGAGATGGTGTGTTGAGAACTTAATGCACCATAATAAAGTGCTTTGGATCAGTTGTTAGAAGAATCCACCCAACTAAACAAAATTTTTGCATTTTGTTTAATCCACCTCCTTTAATAAATATTGCAGTGTATATGTAAAACGTTGTTTGTAGTTTTACACTCAGCTTTGAGGGCGATCGGATGCAATTTAGTTAACAATACAAACATATTACTTTAACTGGAGAGGTTTCAGGAACTAAGCACTAAGCATGACAAATTCGTTATTCTGTTCATGTTAAGACAAAATTACTCATGATTAATTGCTGATGTCATCCTTAATTGATTCTGTTAATCCCTGGTTGGTGGCAGTAGTATTAAACACAATTCTATTGGGTTTAGCTTGGATTGCCCCGAAAAAGCTACTTACGCCTGCTGGATCATTTCATGCGTGGTTTCTGGCCATCCTAATTTGGGTAACTCTAGGCTGGCAAGGATATACAGTAGTAATGTTCTATTTTCTGGTTGGTTCTGGTGTTACCCGCATCGGTATGGCGCAGAAAGAGGCTGAAGGAATTGCCGAAAAGCGTTCTGGAGCAAGGGGCCCGGAGAATGTCTGGGGTTCAGCTTTGACCGGGGCGCTGTGTGCCTTGGGAGTAGGGATAATAAATTCGGGATTTCTTGTACCTAGTTCCCAATCTTTAGTTCCCAATCTCCAGTCTCTATTAGTACTAGGTTATGTAGCAAGTTTCAGTACCAAACTGGCTGACACTACTGCAAGTGAAGTTGGTAAAGCGTATGGTAAAAGCACCTTTCTAATTACCACACTCAAACCGGTGCCTCGCGGTACAGAAGGAGCGGTCAGCTTGGAGGGAACTTTAGCTGGTATTGTGGCTTCTGTAGCGATCGCATTTGTTGGTTGGGGAGTTGGTTTAATCGATCTATTAGGAGTCGCTTGGTGTGTACTGGCAGCATTTATTGCCACTAACTTAGAAAGTGTGATTGGGGCAACACTGCAATCTAAGTATACCTGGCTGACCAATGAAGTAGTAAATATTTTTAATACATTAATCGGTGCGATCGCGGCTGTGCTACTTTCCTGGACATGGGTAAATATCATTAAGTAGATTGAGCATTGGGAATTGGGAATTGGGCATTGGGCATTGGGTAAAACGGTTCCTCTTCTGTGAGTTCTGAGTAAAAAAGTGAGATTCTCCACTCAGCACTAAGCACGGTCTAAAGACCCCGCTACTGCTAACAGCACTCAATACCCAATACTCATGCGAGCCAGTGCTAGAAAATAAGCAATCTGCTTTACTACTGCACTACCTCTAAAATTTTCAATCCTGTTTTGTCCCCGCTAGACTGTAAACATAATCATGGAAAATTATCGTATTGAGTAGCTATATAATTTTTTGACCGTTTAGATGTAATTAGTTCATGGAATCTTTATCATTGTTATTCATCAACGACCAAATGATCTCTATAATGATTTAATTTAAAAGTCCTATAAGTGTTTAACCATTTTCACATAATTAATTCATGGAATCTTTATCATTTTTGACAATTAATGACCAAATAATTTCTATTGAGGAAGCTGTAAAGTACCTGCAAGCCTCTGGAAAATTGGGGCAGTTCATTGGGGATATTCTCCGCCAGCACGTAATTGAGCAAGAAATCCGAACACGAGACGATATTGAAATTGGTACAGCAATAACCGAACAGTCCATTATTGACTTTAGACTTAAAAATCAACTGACC
This sequence comes from Nostoc sp. FACHB-133, assembly GCF_014698055.1. Taxonomy (NCBI): domain Bacteria; kingdom Bacillati; phylum Cyanobacteriota; class Cyanophyceae; order Nostocales; family Nostocaceae; genus Nostoc; species Nostoc sp. FACHB-133. Next base: position 452,404 of record NZ_JACJSH010000001.1, on the reverse strand, counting down.
GATCCTCAAAGTTTTCAAGAATGGTTAAAAACCAATAACACAGATTATGCCGCATTCCATACATCAGTTACTTTTGGTTACAAGTTAGAAAAGCTGAAAGCTGTAGTCACGGAAGCAAAAATCCAAGAATATTTTATTGAACGCAAAATCTTTTTGGATCGGGTGGTACTTTCTCGGATAGTTGTTAATAATCGAGAATTAGCAGACGAACTACAAACCCAAATTGAAGAAGGAGGTAGTTTTGAACAACTAGCTAAAGAGTATTCACTTTCAGATGACCGAATTGTCAACGGCATGATGGGAATAGTCAGCCGAGGAAGTATGCCGGATATATTACGGGCAGCTATTGATGTGGCAAGTCCTGGACAATTAATAGGACCAATAGAAATCGTTGGCAAAGACTCTCCCCAAGGAGAAGGACCTTATGGTTTGTTTCGAGTAGAACAATTTCTGCCAGCGTCTTTAGAAGATACTCAACTCAAGCAAGCACTACAAAATGAGTTATTTGAGAAATGGCTAGCAGAGAAAATTCAAAAACTGACAGTCAAGCTACAAGTGAGTTAAAAATTCTGGATAATGAATCTTTACGATTAAAAGTGCTAGCTTCTTTGCCTTGGAATCAGCCACCGCTATGCTGGCTGACTCCCGAGCAACAATCCCAATTGGAAAATGAGTGTCAAACTCGTCAGTATCGTTTGGGAGAAAAAATTTGGTCTAACGATGTCGGTCGTTACCAATTCTTAATTGTGGCTGGAAAAGTTCGCTTACGAGAAGAGGGAGTTGGCAAACCTTTGGCAGCCCTAGAAGTGGGGGATTGGTTTGGTGATTTACAAAAGCTGTCTGCGGATTTTAAAGCTGTAGCTGCTAGCAAAGAAGTAGTAGTAGTGTGTTGGGATACAGCGCTGTGGACAGAATTTTCTAACCCACAAATTCAGGAATTTTGGCAAGTCTTACCAGTGGATATGGAGGGAGAAAGAGAAACATTTTCCTTCTCTTCCACTCCTTCAGTAACAGTCTCAGATCGGACTTCCAGCCCTCACAGCCTCCAACCCCAAAAACGACTCCCAGCCGCGAATTTAATCATCTCAAATTATCCATTTGTTGCTAGCTGGAACACTGCGGCTGCTTGTTTAACAATGGTAGCGCAACAGCTAGAAAACTCTGTGCAACTGGAATGGGTGCAACGTCAACTCAGAGGACAACGCCCAAAACAGGTTGTGGAAGCAGGAGAAAAGTTAGGGTTAGTGTTGCGGCGGTTACAAGTGAGTTGGGGTGAGTTGCGACAACTGTCATTTCCAGCTTTACTATTATGGAATTCTGACTCACCCCAGAGTCCATCTTGGGTGGTAGTTTATGGAGTTAAGGGCGATCGCTTAATTATCGCTAACCCTCTAAATCCCGATCGCATTTGTGAAAGCTTACCACAATCCATAGTTGAGGCATCGTGGGATGGACAATTGTGGCAAGTAGAACTCATATCTAAACAAGAAACATTTAATCTCAGTTGGTTTACCCCAGCAGTTTGGAAGTATAAGGGATTACTAACAGAAGTATTATTAGCATCTTTTACCTTGCAGCTTTTGGGGCTAACAACACCACTAATTACGCAAGTAGTTATTGATAAAGTAATGGTGCAGGGGAGTTTGCCGACTCTTGATGTTATGGCGATCGCACTTCTTTGTGTAGCCATATTTGAGTCCGTACTTGGCATTCTGCGCCTATTCATCTTTACCCATACAGCCCGCCGTCTGGATTTAAGTTTATCAGCACAGCTATTTCGCCATCTGATGCGTTTGCCTTTGGCTTATTTTGAGTCGCGGCGCGTCGGAGACACGGTAGCACGAGTCCAGGAACTCGAACAAATTCGTCAGTTTCTCACGGGTACAGCATTAACTGTAATTCTGGATAGCATCTTTGCTGTGGTGTACCTGGCATTGATGTTTTACTATAATGTCCCACTCACCTTTGTGGCTTTAGCAGTACTGCCACTGTTTGCAACTTTGACGATAGTTGCAACACCAATTCTGCGTAACTGGCTCAACGAAACTTTTAACCGGAGTGCCGATAGTCAATCCTTTCTAGTAGAGACAATCACGGGGATTCATTCCGTTAAAGCCCATGCAGCAGAACCAGTAGCCCGCGATCGCTGGGAAGGCTTATTTGCTCGCTTCATCCGCACAGGTTTTAAAGCCTCTACCACCTCCAATATCAGCAGCAACATTGGTGACTTCCTGACTAATTTTTCCACCATGCTGATTCTCTGGTTTGGAGCCAAATTAGTCATCGAACAAAAGCTCACAATTGGACAGCTAATTGCCTTTCAAATGCTATCTGGCAGAGTCACGGGCCCACTTTTGCGCTTAGTACAGTTATGGCAGACTCTCCAACAAGTGCTACTTTCTGTAGATCGCATTGGTGATATTCTCAACGTCTCCCCAGAAGCTGAACTAGGAACTGGTCTAGTTTTACCACCTCTGAAAGGACAAGTCACCTTCGAGCAAGTATTTTTCCGCTACCGGCCGAACTTTGAAGCAATTCTGCGGGGAATCTCTTTCAATGCTGAACCAGGGCAATTTGTTGGCATTGTCGGACGTAGTGGTTCTGGGAAAAGTACCCTGTCTAAACTATTGCAACGCCTCTATCAAATTGAATCAGGACGCATCTTAATTGATGGTTTTGATATTAAAAGTGCCGATTTAGCCTCACTGCGGCAACAAGTTAGTGTAGTTCTCCAAGAAGACTTTTTATTCAACGGTTCCATTTTGGAAAATATCACTCTCGGTACTCCCGACATTACCGCAGAACAAGTGGTAGAGGCGGCAAGACTAGCAGTAGCACACGACTTCATCAGTCAATTGCCCTACGGTTACGAAACCAATGTGGGTGAACGCGGTACAGCTTTATCTGGCGGACAAAGACAACGTATTGCCCTCGCAAGGTTATTTCTTTCCCAAGCGCCGATTTTAGTTTTGGATGAAGCTACCAGCGCTTTGGATAGTGAAACTGAACAACAAGTACTACAAAACCTGCAAAAAGTTTCCGCTAACCGTACTGTGTTTCTGATTGCTCACCGTTTTGCCCCTCTCAAACGCGCTGATTTGATTTTGGTATTAGAACAAGGCGTGATTGCCGAACGTGGGACTCACTCAGAGTTATTGCAACAAAAGGGTTTGTATTGGTCACTATATCAACGGCAGCAAGCAAACATTTAGTAGCTTTAACAAGCTTTTAATTTGTGCTTATTTGATGCCTGAAAAGCCACTTAAATATAGTCTTTGGCGAATGAAATTATAATTCATTCGCCTTTTAAATTGCTTAAGTATGCAGAAAACTGTAATCTTACTTGCTAATTACGTAATTTTATAGTTAAGTGTATTTGTAGCACCTGTCTTACAAAGAAATATTTTCCGGCTCATTCCCTTATATATCAAGGATTTGAGTACTTTTCTTGGTGCAAATTTACTTGAATATATGAGGTGAAAGTACTAATGTTTTTTACCAAAGACTCTAACTCTATTAATGAAAATTCTGGTATAAAAGCCAGCCTTCTATCATCAAAAAAATCTAATATTTTTGATAATCAGAATACTGACTCTAGCTTCAGTCTGAGTGGTGTAAATAGTTTTAGATCCAGCGATCGCAGTAGTTATACTTCTACGGAAATCGACGCTTTCGGAGGTAAAAACAATTATGCCAAGAAGAGTAATTTAAGCAACGGAAATTCTACTCAAGCGATCGCTGCTATTCAGCCAGACCTAATAGCACGTACCGTTTCAACTCCCAGTTATGCCGCAGGTGGCAGTACCATTCAACTGAGCTATGAAATTGAAAACCAAGGCAATGCCAGTGCTGGTTATAGCTATATCAAGTTTTATCTGTCTCAGGATCTCTCTTTAGGGAGTGAAGATATATTTTTAGGCGATGACTATGTTGATAACATCCTATCTGGTTACTATCGGTCAGAGTCAACCACACTCACCATCGGCAATAGCGTCGCCGCAGGTAGCTATTATTTGGTGTATCAAGCCGATGGCTATAACTATGTTGCCGAAAGCAACGAAAACAACAATGCTGTTGCTGACGTAATTAATATTACTAAACCAGACCTGATAGTACAAAATACCTCAAATCCCAGTTCGGCGGCGGCTGGAAGTAGCATTCAACTGAACTATCAAATCAAAAATCAAGGCAATGCCAGTGCTGTTGCTAGCAACACCAAGTTTTATCTCTCCCAAGATTTAAATATTGGAAACGAAGATGTGTACTTGGGCTATGACTACGTTAGCGGCATTGCTGCGGGTAGTTATAGTTCCGAGTCAACCACACTCAGTCTTGGCAGTAACATCACTGCTGGGAATTATTACTTAGCATATATAGCCGATGGTGATGGGAATGTTGCTGAAAGCAATGAAACTAACAACGGTATTGCCGGAGTAATCACCATTACTCCAACTCAAAAATCAGACCTGATAGTTCAAAATACCTCAGCCCCTAGTACAGCATCAGTTGGTAGCACTATTCAACTAAGCTATCAAGTCAAAAATCAAGGTGTTGGTGGTGCTGTTGCAACTACCACCAAGTTTTATATATCCAAGGATAATGCTTTTAGTAATGACGATGTATTGTTAGGCTCCGATGGCGTTAACGCTATTGCCGCAGGTGCTACTAGCTCAGAAACAGCATCGCTGATCATTAACAATGCGATCGCCACAGGTAACTATTACTTGCTCTATCAAGCTGACGGCGCAGGAAATGCAGTTGAGAGCAATGAAACCAATAACTTTGCTAGTAAAGCGATCGCTATTACCCAAGCAGACTTAATAATACAAAACGCTGTATCTCCGATTACAACAGCCGTTGGTAGCACTATTCAACTAAGCTATCAGGTCAAAAATCAAGGTGTTGGTAGTGCTGTTGCAACTACCACCAAGTTTTATATATCTAAGGATAATGCTTTTAGTAATGATGATGTGTTGCTCGGCTCCGATGGCGTTAACGCTATTGCCGCAGGTGCTACTAGCTCAGAGACAGCATCGCTGATCATTAACAATGCGATCGCCGCAGGTAACTATTACTTGCTCTATCAAGCCGATGCTAATGGCAATGTTGGTGAAAGTAACGAAACTAATAACATTGTCAGCAAAGCGATCGCTATTAATGGCCCTAAACCAGACCTAATTATCCAAAATATTTCGGCTCCTAGTCTTGTTGACCCCGGTAGCTTAATCACTGTCAATTACCAACTAGCCAATCAAGGTACTGCCAGTGCTGGTTCTAGTACAACGAAGTTTTATCTTTCTAAAGATACGACCTTGAGCGGCGATGACACATACTTAAGCTATTCCCGAAGCTACTTATACTCTGGATTGGGCGCTGGTAAATATAGTTCAGAGTCTTACTCTTTAATACTCAGCAGTAATATTACTTTTGGAAATTACTACCTGCTATTACAAGCCGATGGCAATAGCGAGATTTTTGAAAGTAATGAAAACAACAACGTTACGGCCAAAGCAATTACGATTGCAGCACCAGACCTATTAATACAAAATCCTTCGGCTCCTGCTAGCGCCAACATTGGTACAACAATCCAACTAAGCTATCAGGTAAAAAATCAAGGTAATGGTAAAGCAGGTGTTAACACCACACGCTTTTATCTTTCTAAAGATACCAGCTTCAGTATTGAGGACATTTCGGTCGGTTCGGATATTATCGGTATCTCTGACATTACTCCCTCTGCTGTAATTTCCGAGTCTACATCCCTATACCTTTCCAGCACTATTACTCCCGGTAGTTACTATCTCCTATACCAAGCAGATGGTTTTGGGTCATTGAGAGAAAGCAATGAAAATAACAACGTCGTTGCCAAAGCAATTACAATTACTGCACCAGACTTAGTAATAGTAGATACTTCAGTTCCAACTAGCGCCGCTATTGGTACTACACTTGAATTTACCTATAAGATCAAAAATCAAGGTAATGGCAATGCTGGTAGCAGCAAAACAGCTTATTCTCTTTCCAGAGACACAATTTTAGGCAATGATGATGATATATCGATAGGGTACGACACTGTTCCCATTCCAAGCCTGGCACCCTCTGCTATATTTTCAAAGTCCATATCTTGGACTATTGACACCACCATTGCAGCAGGTAAATACTATTTGATGTTCAAAGCCGATGGATTGGGAGATGTTGCCGAAAGTAATGAAAGTAACAACTCGGTTTACCATACACAAGCAATTAGTCTCACTCCTATTAATGGTGGCGGGTTTAACTCAACTATAGGTTATGGCTTAATTAATGCCGCCGCCGCCGTAGCAAAAGCTTTAGGTCAGAGTACCTTTGCTGATGTTCCTGACTTGGGTGGTGATAATTGGGGAGCTGACTTAGTGAAAGCACCGGAAGTCTGGGCTAAGGGATACACAGGTCAGGGTGTGATCGTTGCTGTGATAGATAGTGGAGTAGATTACAATCACTCAGATTTGAGCGCTAATATCTGGAAGAATACCAAGGAAATCGCTGGCAACGGCAAAGATGATGATGGCAATGGTTACATTGATGATGTCAACGGCTGGAACTTCGTCAGCAACAACAACAATCCATTAGACGACAACGGTCATGGTACTCATGTTGCTGGCACTATTGCTGGGGTGAAAAATAACTTTGGTGTCACTGGTATTGCCTATAATGCCAAGATTATGCCAGTGAAAGTTATGAATAGCGATGGTCAAGGAACTAATAGTGCGATCGCAAATGGTATTCGTTATGCAGTCAATAACGGAGCTAATGTCATTAACCTCAGCTTAGGTGGTTCTGCAAGTAGTGAGATACAGTCAGCTATTCAATATGCTGCCAGCAAAGGCGCAATTACCGTCATGGCAGCAGGTAATGATGGTAAATCAGAACCAGACTATCCCGCCCATTATGCTACCCAGTGGGGACTTGCGGTTGGAGCAGTCTCTTATAATGGCGTACTGGCTGACTTCTCCAACCGAGCTGGAACAACTCCACTTGCATACGTTACAGCTCCAGGAGTCGATATTTACTCGACACTTCCAGGTAATAATTATGATTTCAAAAATGGTACTTCTATGGCAACTCCTAATGTTGCTGGGGTAATAGCTTTGATGCTCAGTGCTAAAAAAGGTTTAACTGATGCCCAAGTGCGTCAGATTGTCACAACGACAGCAGCAAATAGTTTGGCATAGAATCATCCCTTAAGTGTCATTTATCAAAGGTAAATTGCAATTTCTATAAGCGCCAGAATGAGCAGCAAATGCCACTCATTCTGCCGCTTTTTTTATAATTAAGTGTATTCTAAATAGCTATTCACAAAAAGCATGATTCTCATAATAATTTTTTGGTAATAGAATTAGCATTTTATTATTAAATTTCATAGTAATTATTAACAATACGGCTTATTCACACGTTAGAACTTTTATTTAACAAAAGTTCTAGCAATTTTAGCTGTTAAAAAGCATTTCTATTTTTGAGAAAAAACAATTATGCTCAATGATAATACTAATAACAATTTATTTTCTACTAATAAAAGCTTAAATTTTACTTCAATCTCTTCATTAGATACATTTAATACTAAGAATGACACCAGCCTCAACTTAAGCAGACGTAGTAGCTACAACTCAGCCGATTCTCATGTGCAGTTACTAAATAATAGTAACTACGAAAATAGCAGTAACGCTACTACTAATGCTTTTACCACGCAAAGTTATAACTCTACCAATGGCTATGGCTTAATTAATGCAGCAGCAGCAGTGGCTAAAGCTACTAATCAGAATACCTTTGCTGATGTTCCCGATCTTGGTGGTAATAATTGGGGAGCAGACCTTGTTAAAGCACCAGAAGTTTGGGCACAAGGATACACAGGTAAAGGCGTTGTTGTCGCTGTTATAGATACTGGGGTTGACTATAACCACGAGGATTTAAAAAATAATATCTGGACAAATACCAAGGAAATTGCGGGTAACGGTATAGATGATGATGGCAATGGCTATATTGATGATAATTACGGCTGGAACTTTGCAGATCAAAACAACAACACGCTAGATAACAATGGTCACGGTACTCATGTTTCTGGCACGATCGCAGGAGAAAATAATAACTACGGTGTCACTGGTATTGCATACAATGCCAAGATTATGCCCGTCAAAGTTTTGAATGAGTCTGGCTCTGGTTCCTATAGCTCGATATCTAAAGGTATTCGCTACGCTGTGGATAATGGAGCTAATGTGATTAACCTCAGTTTAGGAGGCACATCTTCCAATCGGACTCTGGAGTCAGCCATTAACTATGCCAGTAGCAAAGGAGTGATTGTCGTCATGGCAGCAGGTAATGATGGTGACTCATCACCAGACTATCCCGCCCGCTATGCATCCAATTCGGGAATTGCTGTTGGGGCAGTAGACAGAAATAATAATATGGCTGATTTCTCTAACCGCTCTGGAACAAATCAAATCTCTTATGTCACAGCCCCAGGAGTCAAGGTTTATTCATCAGTTCCGAATAATCAGTATGCCACTTATAGCGGCACATCTATGGCTGCTCCCCATGTGGCTGGTGTAGTTGCCCTGATGCTTAGTGCTAACCCCAGCCTGACTGATGCCCAAGTACGTCAGATTGTGGCAGAAACATCAGAAAACAGCACACAAAGTACAAACTCTAGTTTAAATATTTCTAATGTTAGTTCTTTGGCAAAGCAAGTGATGTCTACGACGGGCTACGCAGACACAGCAGCAAATAGTTCACAAAGTACAAACTCTAGTTTAAATATTTCTAATGTCAGTTCTCTGGCAAAGCAGGTGATGTCTGGTGACAACCTTCTACATATCAATGCACAAACCGCAAATTATCTCACACCAGAGACTATTGCTAGTTTGAATAATTCCGATGTTGGTTCTCTAATCGGTCAGACTGTTACAGAAACAGCAAAATATCTCACACCAGAGACTATTGCTAGTTTGAATAATTCTGATGTCGGTTCTCTAATCGGTCAGGCAATTACAGAAACAGCAAAATATCTCACACCAGAGACTATTGCTAGTTTGAATAATTCTGATGTCGGTTCTCTAATCGGTCAGACTGTTACAGAAACAGCAAAATATCTCACACCAGAGACTATTGCTAGTTTGAATAATTCTGATGTTGGTTCTCTAATTGGTCAGACTATTACAGAAACAGCAAATTATCTCACACCAGAGACTATTGCTAGTTTGAATAATTCTAGTGTTGGTTCTCTGATAGGTCAGACTATTATAGGCATCAATACGGATAGCAATGATGATAATAAAAATGAGAATAATCTTGATTTTTGGAAACTACTAGAGGGAATGCAAAAACAAATAGAACAGTATAAAAAATTCTTAGGTATCGCTTAAAAGTTATAGCGATTTGTAGTTGAGTCAAATACTATTCAGTTAGAAAAATCAAGCAACCCGCTTGTCTGTTACAAATGAATTTAGGGGTTTAGCATTGCTAAACCCTTACGTTTTAGATGTGGTTTGTGGAATGCATAGGAAGCGCTTTTGAAATAGTTATAAGAACAAGAGAGGCTACAAACCTATCTAACAGAAAATGCCTCATTGAACCGCCGTGTTACAGGCTCAGTAATAAATGTCAGAATTGACTTTTTACGAGTGACAATTTCACCTGTAGCAGACATGCCTGGTGTAAATTCTACCTCTTGACCACGTACATTAACTGAATGTTTATTTAGCTTAATTCTTGTAGGAAAAACTAAGCCCAATTCTTTATCAATAATTGCATTCGGACTGACTTGCATGACTTCGCCCTCCACAACGCCAAATTCTTGGAATGGGAAAGTCGCCATTTTCACTTTTGCCTTCATTCCTTGACGAATAAACCCAATATCGCGGTTAAGAACTTTCACCTCTAGAAGCATTTCTTCCCCTTCTGGCAAAATTGACAGCAATTCTTCACCAGATTGGACTGGCCCCTTGGTGGCTTTGACTCTGTAAATCGTACCTGCAACGGGAGCCTCAATCGTTTCTAAAGCTTGCTGCTTCCTCGCCTGCTCTAATTGACCTTGAACAGTTGTCAGTTCTTCTTTACGTTTGTTGAACTGTGTCAATATTTCACTTTGGCGTTCTGATGCTACACGCTGGGCCTGACTGCGGGCAGCATTGTAAGCTTGTTCTGCTTGGCGAATTTCTTGGGCTTGGGCAGCAATATCTTTTTCTAATGATGTGACTTTATCTTGAGCCTCTGTTATTCTATTCTGGGCGTTAGTCACTTCATCTTGCGATCTGGTAATTTCTGTCTTTGCACGAGTCAATCTTTCTTGAGCATCCAAGTAATCGACACGAGGTACAGCACCAGTAGTAATTAGGGTGCGTAAGCTTTTTTCCCTTTCTTGTGCAAGTGCCAAATTACTTTCAATTTTAATTCGGATGCTGTCTGCGTTGGCCAGGTTGGTTTTGGCATTAGCAAAGCTGCTTTTGGCATTAGCTAAGTTGTCTTGCAATCGAGTCAAGCGGACTTTGGCTTGATTGATTAGTGCTATTTGGCGATTTGCTTCTGCTTCTGCTCCTGCTTGACGCGCTTGGTAGTCTTGCAGGCGGGAAGTTAAAAGTTCATCCTGTAGTTTTGTCCCAGTTGTTTTGCCTCCAAGACGTTCTGCATCTAAACGTTGCAAATCGTCTTGAATCAATCTAGTTGATTTGGCTAGGCGGGAAACATCAGTTATTTGTAAGTCAGGGTCTTTTTGAATTAGAATTTGACCTTTGGTAACGCGATCGCCTTCTTGCACTTTCACACCGACAATTGATCCCCCACCCAAGGATGTCACTGGCCTAACCTGTGTGGAAGCAATTAATTCCCCTGGTGCTGTTGCTACTTCATCTATTTGCGAGAAGTACGCCCAAGCGATCGCTCCAAATACAATGGCGCTCATTGTTCCCGCTAATAATCTCGTGTACAGGGGTGGCAATTCCTGTACCGCCTTCCCCAACTCATAAGTGAGTTGTTCTTCTGGTTGGGCGAATCGCTCTTTTGTCTGACGTGCTTGAGCAGCATTTACCATATATTCTTATCCTTTGTTATTTGTTATTAGTCATTAGTCATTAGTCATTTGTCCTTGGTGATTCACTAATGACTTGTGTTTAATTCAAACTGTTAGATAACGCCGCAAAAAGTTTTCTAATGTCTCCAATTGGAAGTTAAAAATCGCTTCTAAATTGGCAATTTCATCTTTTGTACAGAAAAATTCGTTTGCTAGCAATGTGCGATAAGTTCCCAAAGCTTTTTGGACTTGGGGATTAAATAAACCCAATGCACCTTGTAATCCATCAATAAAAAATAGTGGTGAATTAATTATTACTGGCTCTTTGGCGAAAATCCGACCAAAAATCCGGGGAATATCTTCTCGTAATAAAATTTCCGGACCTCCCACTGGCAAAATCTGGTTACGAGCGCCTGCAACTGTCACAGAATCAACTATTATCCTTGCCAAATCATCGGTACTGACAATTGAGCTACGGTTTTTGCGATCGCCAATCAGCAGATACAATCCCGTTTCCCGAAATCGTTCTACCAGTGGCAGCAAGTTAGATGCTAATCCAGATGGGCGTAAAATTGTGTAATTCAAGCCACTAGCTGACAAATATCGCTCTACGGCTCGTTTGGCTTTGAACACAGGCGCGTCTTCATATCCGCGATCGGCTCCCAATACCGAAATGAAGACAAAATGCTCTACGCCGTTGGCTTTTGCTTGGTCAATCAGTTCAATATTGGCACGGTAATCTAAGGATAAAGCATCGCTATCAGAACCGTGGGCGCTGATAATATACTTCACACCTTGACTAGCTTTTTGAATATCTTTTTCCCGCAGCAAATCACCGATAAAGATTTCTGCACCCCGGTGTTCTAACTCGCTGTAGCGCGAGGTAAGGCGGACAAATGCCCGCACAGACTGTTCTCGTTGTCGAAGGAGTCGCACAACTCTGCGACCAATTCCTCCCGTTGCTCCAGTTACTAGAAACATATAAATACCTAAATTGAATAGTTGCAGCGTTTATAGTTGTCAAAATGCCCGATATATGCTCAAGATATCCTCACGCCAACTAAGCCAATTGGTCACACCTTATTTATCTTAATCTCAAAAAATTATCCCCCACATTTTTGTAGATGTAGGGGATAGGTTAATAAAATCAGTTTTATTGGCTCAAAAAGTCGATAGCTTGTTCAAGTGACATCTTAGCCTTGTGCAAGTTCAGCAGATTTTCTTGCTGATATCGGTCAGGATAGCTCATTTTTCTGCCTTCCAAAGTTATCCGAATCAGTGCTGTTTGTTCGTCTGTGGGTGAATTCATCTCCTCAACAGCAGAACTGATTACCTGGATAGCGTTAAAGTTAGGGGATTTTAACCCTTTACCTAGCTTCATTTGTTGGAGCGCTAAAAGTGGAAATGCCATCAGAGTTACGATGTACGAGGTTTTGTATCCTGCATTCCCGGTAGGTTTTACACCGTATCTTCGACATAAATCGCGTAATTCTTTAATAGTCTTGATTTCAAGTTCGGAACGCGTGAACATAAAATAGTAGTGTCCATTTTTTGAATTGGATATTGGTGGTTGTACTTCCGGCAAGTTGTCGCAACCACTAAAAAACAATCTATTGTTTTGGCACCAAGTAAATCAAGCCTTGTTTATATTTCTCAATAATGCCTAATCCTAAAGGGAACCCACAAAATTTACAACCAATTAAATCAAATAGAGAAGAATCATTAACAGAAAGAATTAACCTACGCATTACCAAAACTATGAAGGAAGAACTATCTACCAAAGATGATCCTCCAGAATTTTGCCGTCGTGCAATCCAGGAAGCATTAGATAAAGATAGAGAAAAGTAATCTCCAAGGGATAGTTGTCACAAATGCGTGAATTACTGCAATGAGTCAGCAATCAAGCAGGTTGAGAAAGTAAAAGCTGCTTTTGCTTGCGGAAAACACCGAAATTAGAAAGCAAACTGGGGTTTGAGAAAGCAAACCGGGGTTTGAGAAAGTAAAAGCTCATTTTGCTTGCGGAAAACACCAAAATTAGAAAGCAAACTGGGGTTTGAGAAAGTAAAAGCTCATTTTGCTTGCGGAAAACACTGAAATTAGAAAGCAAACTGGGGTTTGAGAAAGTAAAAGCTTCTTTTGAGTAAGTCAAATGTCATTTTGCTTATTAAATTCGACGTAACTTAAGTAATTATGTTAAGAAGATTTGTAGGTTGGGGAGAACGGAGTGAAACCCAACAAAGCCCTAAAAATCTTGGGTTTCGTTCCTCAAACCAACCTACATTAGAGTTATTTTTTAGGCAAAAACTCGCAGTATTTAGCTGAGTTAGAATCGTTGAAGAAGGATTTAAAGCAGTAAGTATAATGTGTTAGCAATTATTGCCGATATAGAGAAGTGGATGTGAGGAGACTTATAGATGAGTGACGAAGATCAGTTTGATGTCTTCCTTTGCCACAATAGCAAAGACAAACCTGAAGTTATAGAAATTGCTCATGAATTAATAAGACAAGGAATTAAACCTTGGCTAGATAGGTGGGCACTTCGTCCTGGTTTAGACTGGCAGTCTTCACTAGAAGAACAAATAGAAAATATTAAATCAGCAGCAGTTTTTGTAGGTAGCAGTGGATTGGGCCCCTGGCAAAATAAAGAGATGAAAGCTTTTTTAAACGAATTTGTAGAGAGAGGCTGTCCCGTGATTCCCGTTTTGCTTGGGAATACACCACAGCAGCCTAAACTTCCAATTTTTCTTAGGGGTCATACGTGGGTTGACTTTCGGACAGATGCTGAGGCTATGGAGCAGTTGATTTGGGGTATTACTGGACGAAAACCAAAGCTACAACAAGTAATTCAAGTTGATGATCTCAGTTCTGAGAAGCGAGTAAACTACACGCGATTGCGAGATTTGCTAGCAGCAGGCAAGTGGAAAGAAGCGGATGAGGAAACTTTAGCTGTCATGCTTAAGGCATCTAGCAGGGAAGAGGAAGGCTGGTTAGATAAGGAATCGATCAATAATTTTCCCTGTACTGACTTACGCACCATTGATCAAATTTGGGTAAAATACAGCAACGGGCGCTTTGGCTTTAGCGTTCAGAAGAAAATTTATCTCGAATGTGGTGGGAAGGCTGACGGTGAATATTATAAAGAAGCCTGGGAAAAATTTGGCGAGCGCGTAGGATGGAGAGTAGAAGGAAACTGGATTTGGGAAACTGAAGGAAACTGGATTTATGACGAGTCTTTAAACACTTCAGCACGAGAAGGACACCTTCCTATTGTCCAAAAGTGGGGTCATAGGGGTCATCACCTGCCCAAAACACAGCAAGCCCAGATCACATGGATGTCGCTTCCGGTTCGGTGGAACGGTCTTCCGCTTTGCTTTCAGGGGTTGCGTGATCTTTTTTCTCGTGCCGAGACTTGTGAAGTCTAACATATAAGCACTTCATAGCTTATATTAAATATTTGTAATAAGGTTACTTTCTACGAGTTAATCAACATCTGAGATCCGATACTTGGCACTGGCTGAGATTCTAGACTCAGGTATTTGCATCATTGCAAAATGTTGGCATTCCCCGCACGTCCGCCTCAGAATAAATTCTGCGGCTCATAGCAAAAGTCATCTAAAGCTGACTGAAATTCTTGTTTTACCCGCATTTACTGCCAGAAACAAGAAAAGAGTCTGTAAAAAGTTTTCCCAATTTAAAATCCCCCCACATCTTTGTAGATGCAGGGGGAGTATTAACAATTTAAAATTGTTTCAGATCGGGATTTAAACGCTTTGTGCAAACAGCCCACCTCAAAACTATTCAGCAGCTTTGTTATTAGCTCTATTAGCCCGCGCCTCAGCCGAAGCCATCACCTCATCCATATTCTCTAACACTTCGCCAGGGAAGTTTTCCAAAACTCTGGTAGAAAGAGCAACCCGCCCTTTACCCTCATCCAAGTCAATAATTACAGCTTTAATTGGCTGTCCAACTTTAAATACCTTTTCTAGAGAGTCGATGAATTTTTGGCTTACCTGCTTGATATGAAGCAAAGCCCCCATTCCATTTAAATCGACAAACACACCAAAAGGTTTGATGCCAGTAACTTTACCTTCCACTAGTTGACCTAGTTCTAATAAGCTGAAGTTGCTAGAACGAGTTGCTAATCGCTGAGAAAGGATGAGTTTGTTGGTGTTTTTATTAATTTCCAAAAAGCCCACAGTCAGATTTTGACCTTTGAGTGCGTCTAAGTTATCACGCTCTGCCAAGTGCGATCGCGGAATAAACCCCCGCAAGGAGAGAATATCGACGGTGACACCACCTTTATTCACACCCATAACCTTTACTTGCACAGTCTGAGCATTTTCCTGCATTTCCGCCAGTCGTTCCCAGATGTGCTGAATTTCCAACTGCTTGCGAGAAAGGGTGACTTGACCTTCTGCATCCTGATCTCGGATAATCAAAAACTGCATTTCCTCTTGCAATGGCAGCACTTCCGATAAATCGGTAACTGCTCTCAAAGAAGCCTCATCGCGCGGTAGAAAAGCTGACGACTTGCCACCAATATCGACATAAGCTCCATCATGGTCAAGTTGGAACACTTTGCCATGTACAACCTGTCCTTTTTGAAACTGGTAGTCGTGTTTTTCTAGCGCTTTGGCAAAATCGTCCATCGTAAATGACGAATTGGCTGTTTGAGAAAGTTTCGATTCGGAATTCATGACTTTTGAAGATTAATTTTTATTTGAGATGGTGCCATTGAAGTTTAGATTGTCATTAGTCATTTGTCAGTTGTCCTTTGCAAATAACAAATGACCAATGACTAATGACCAATACTTCTCTATGAGAGGCTGCGCCAAGGACTACGCTCAGTACAAGTAACCAATGACGAACTTGGTTGGATCGTTTTTAGATCAGTTGACCAAAAAGTTGTTTCACCTGCTCCCAAGCATCGGTTGCCGCTTTAGGATTATAACTGGCGCGAAGGTCACAGAAAAATCCGTGATCAGCTCCATCGTAGCGAAACACACGATGAGGAATTTTATATTTTTCTAACTCTGTTTCAATCTCATCTACTTGTTCAGGTGGGATGCTGGCATCTTCTGTACCAAAGAAGGCATAGACAGTACCTGGAATTTCTCTGGTGCGGGTAACAGTGGGAGCGCCGCCTCCTGGTGTGCGGGTGGTAATTCCAGCACCGTAGAAGGAAGCCGTAGTTTTAATATCTGGTAAGGTGGCTGCAAGATATGCAACATGACCGCCAAAGCAAAAGCCAATACAGCCAAAACTATCTTTTTTTACTTGGGGCAGATTTTTGAGGTAGTCAATTGCTAATTGAATATCGCTCAATAACTCTGATGCTTGAGTTTGCATGGCGTAGCCTCTGCCCGTTTCAATATCTTCGGGTGTGTATCCGGTTTCAAAACCAGGAGCAGTGCGTTGAAAAAGTGCAGGTGCGATCGCTACATACCCAAGTTTGGCAATCCGTTCTGTAACATCCCGAATGTGAACGTTGACACCAAAAATCTCTTGTAAAACCACAATTCCTGGGTAAGATCCAGGTTCTTTTGGTTCTGCCAGATATGCTGACACTTGAATATTATCTTGCAAAAGATTAACCGTTGTGGTAATTATTGCTTGCTCTGCCATAATAATTTTTACCCGTGTTATGTGATTAACGGTGTGTTTGTTTGATATAACTATGCCAGTATGCCGAGGTTATTTCCAATAGAATTACCAAATACCATAGTGAGCGCATTAAAAATTTCTACCAGAAAAATTTTATTTGTAAATCAAATATTTTGATATGTAGCAAATACAGCTGGTCACTAAAGGAGTGCTATGTATAGAAGTAACACTTAATACCCAAAACTCAGCACTTATCACTCAGCACTTAGTATTCAGGAGGTTTGGTGGTGATTCAATTCCGTATTCAGCCAGACAGCGAAATTCCCGCATCAACCCAGCTGTTTAATCAAATCCGCTTTGCGATCGCTTCTCGACAATATCCCCCAGCGTACAAATTGCCAAGCACAAGGGCATTAGCAATGCAAACTGGATTACACCGCAATACCATTAGCAAAGTTTACCGTCAACTAGAAGAAGACGGATTTGTTGAAAGTATGGCTGGTTCGGGAATTTATGTTCGTCCCCAAGGTCATGAGGGCGGTAGTCGGCTACAATCACCAATTCTCAAACAAAATCCTGACGCATATCAAGTTGTTCAGCAAGCACTCGATGATTTGCTCACCCAAGGATGTTCACTCAATCAAGCCAGAGAGCTATTTTTAGCGGAAATCGACTGGCGCTTGCGTTGTAGTGCGCGAGTACTGGTTGCAGTTCCATCCTATGATATGGGTGCTGGTGAATTGATGGTCTATGAATTGGAGCGATCGCTAAAAATACCAGTCCAGTTAGTAGCAATGGAAGAATTAACTGCTGTGTTAGATAAAACTACCTCTGCGACAGTAGTTACAAGTCGGTATTTTATCAGTAATGTAGAAGCGATCGCAGCCCCTAAAGCTGCACGGGTAATTCCTCTAGATATCTACGACTACAGCAAAGAACTCAGCCTCTTGAAAACCCTACCAAAAGAAAATTGTGTAGGTATAGTTAGCCTCAGTTCCGGGATTGCACGAGCAGCAGAAGTCATCCTCCACGGTCTGCGGGGAGATGAACTACTAGTAATGACTTCGCAACCAAAAGATGCCTATAAACTTCAGGCTATGGTTAAACGCGCTGAGGTAATCATCAGCGATCAAGCCAGTTTTGCAGCAGTGCAAGCAGCCGTACAAGCATCTGATGAAGATATTATTCGTCCTCCAAAGCTGATTAAGGTTGAAAATTATATCGGCACTAACTCGATTAACTTGCTCAAACGAGAACTAGGTTTGAGTTAATTACGACTTACGTAAAATACTCTCAAACTCTCATTTCTCTGTGTTCTCTGCGCCTCTGTGGTTTCCTATTCCGTAACGTAAAATCTATTAAGGGACTTGCAAAAAATAAATTATCCCAAATTATTTATGGATTTGTAGAGGCGCAACGCCTTGCGCCCCTACGACGGGATATTTTTTTAACTGGAAGTCTCTAATATCAAGGTAATTCAACTAACATCTTTGAGAGCAACTGATACGGGAGGGCTAAGGTAGTGCAGATTGTGATTGTAGGCGCAGGCCCAACAGGTGTAACCCTTGCCCTGCTCCTTACACAACGTGGTATTGCTGTAACCTTAATTGAAGCAGCAAAAGACTTTCATCGTGTTTTTCGTGGCGAAGGATTAATGCCCAGTGGATTAGATGCACTAGAGCAAATGGGTCTATCCGCGTTATTGGAGCATATTCCCCATCGACAACTCGACGCATGGGAATTCATTGTGGGGGACAAGCAATTGTTTCGAGTCGAAGAACCAATGGGGGCAACCCAACCCTGTACACTGGTTTCACAACCACCGCTACTTAATGCACTGATTTCGCAAGCTCAAACCAATGATGGGTTTGAATTTATCCGGGGTGTTCCAGTCAAAGATTTACGTTGGAGTAATCAACGTGTCGCAGGTGTAGTATTGAGCGATGGGAGAGAACTAACTGCTGACTTAGTGATTGGGGCAGATGGTCGAAATTCTCTTGTGCGACAACGTATAGGATTGGAATTAGTACGCCAGCCCAAAAATATTGATATTCTCTGGTTTAAACTTGCCGCCAGCCCTGAGTTTGCAGCCGATAATGTTTTTCGTACTATTGTAAATGGCGATCGCGTATTTACCATCTTTCACGGAGCAGAATCAGGAAAACTGCATCTAGCTTGGGTGATGTCCGCAACCGAAAACACTGACTCCAAACAAGCTAACTGGGCAGAGACTTTTGCCTCACTATCACCCTCATGGCTAGCAGAACATTTCCGTAATCATGCAGACACCATTGAATCCCCGATTCGGCTTTCTGTTGTAGTTGGTTATTGTCCACAATGGCACGCACCAGGGGTATTGCTTCTAGGTGACGCTGCACACCCAATGTCTCCTGTCCGCGCTCAAGGAATTAATCTAGCATTGCGTGATGTGATTGTCGCTGCTAATCACCTTGTGCCGTTGTTGCACAAAGAAGCCGAACACAAGGACATTGATATGGCACTATCGCGCATCCAAGCAGAACGTGAGCCAGAAATTATCTGCGCCCAGCAACTCCAGTTACAGGAAGCTAAACAAGGCGAACTACTGCGAAAAAATGCACTGTTGCGATCGCTGTTGAGTCAACTCGCTCCCTTGCTCCGTAAAATAATTAAAAAGTCTTGGTTAAAGCGACAATATAAAATGCGTCAAGGTATAACACAGGTTCATTTAACTGTGTAAAAAACCGCCAGAAGTTATTTAACTTGTGGCTGTGGAATATTAATTTGCAAAAATTCTTGCACCACTTGCATATAAGTTGGAGCATCTTCCAACATTGGGAAATGTGCTGTGTTAGGAATCATCACAAACTTAACTTTGTCATTCAGTGCAGCTGCTTTACGCCCCATCTCGGCCGGAATAATTTTGTCATACTCTCCCGCCACGAGCAGAGTCGGCACTGTCAGCTTGGCAAACTCAAGCGGCATCACTTCAGATTGAGCTTTACTAACGGAAGTAAAAATTGTACCCAAAGCTGCATCGTAATCTGCTTCAAGAAAATCTTGTAAAAAAGCTTGACGCTCAGAATGTGGTATCGAACTATATAAAAATCTCGCCATAAACATCCGGTCAACAAATGGAATTTTGCTTAACCATTTGGGACGGAATTTCACTACATAGCCACCGAATTTATGAAAGGCACTAAAGGATTTTTCGTCGTACTCAAAAATGCCGCTACAGGTTAAAATTCCTCGTTCCACTCGTTGGGGGTAGCGGTTAAAAAATAAAGTAGCAACAGAAGCACCCATTGAGTGAGCATTAATATAGACACGCTGAAGATGCAACCCATCTAACAAAGCTGCCAAATCATCAGCATATTCTTCTAATTCATAAGTCAAATCTCTGATTGCCTCTGATTCTTCTTGCGAGGACTTAGATTCAGCAACAGCTTCACTAGCTTCGGCTATGGTTGGCTTCCCACCAGAACGGCCAAATCCCCGCATATCGTAGAGTAAACAATCAAATTGCTCGGATAAAGCATTAGCGGTATTTTGCCAATACCTAGCCGAACCAGCCCAACCATGCATAAAAACCATCACTGGTTTTACCAATGAACCAGATGGTTTTTTAATCCATTCGTAGTAATGGTCAACGCCACGAACTTTAATATAAGGCATTAGTCATTAGTCCTTTGTCAGTTGTCATTAGTCATTTTCCCTTATTACATGGTTATTAGTCTTTAGTTTTTGACTAATAACCAATGACTAATGACTAATGACTATTAGGCTGACTCTGGTTTCGGTAGTGAAGATGGATGGATTATCAGTTCCGCAGTTGATCGCTTCTCGACCATTTCCCGTGTTACTGTACAACGTGTCACATCCTTACGGGATGGTAACTCATACATAACATCCAACATTAGTTCTTCGACAATACCGCGTAATGCTCTAGCACCAGTTTTACGGCGGTAAGCTTCTTGAGCGATCGCTCGTAAAGCTTCTGGTTTAAAATCTAGCTGGACATTATCCATCTTCAGCAGTTTTTGGTACTGCTTCACTAAAGCGCTGCGTGGCTGGGTGAGAATCGCCATTAGCGCTTCTTCATCTAGCGGATCTACTACTGCTACCATTGGCACGCGCCCAATAAATTCTGGAATCATGCCAAATTTTACTAGATCGTCCGGCGCTAAATGGCGGAGAGTATCTGCTGCCCGCTTTTCTTTCGTTTGGCCTTCTCCAGGTTGCACAAAGCCTATTGCTTTTTTGCCAACTCTCTGATCCACAACCTTTTCTAAGCCTACGAAAGCACCACCACAGACAAACAAAATATTACTTGTATCAATCTGGATACAGTCTTGATAAGGATGCTTGCGCCCTCCTTGGGGTGGTACATTGGCGATCGTTCCCTCTAACATTTTCAACAAGGCTTGCTGCACGCCTTCGCCAGAAACATCGCGGGTAATTGACGGGTTCTCACTCTTGCGAGCAATTTTGTCAATTTCATCAATGTAGATAATTCCTCGTTGCGCTTCCTCTATATCCAAATCTGCCACTTGCAACAGTCGCAGCAAGATATTTTCCACATCTTCTCCCACATACCCTGCTTCCGTCAGCGTCGTAGCATCGGCGACGGCAAAAGGTACATCCAGGATTTTCGCTAAGGTTTGCGCTAAGAGAGTTTTGCCGCAACCAGTTGGGCCGATTAACAAAATGTTGGACTTTTGCAGTTCTACAGCATCATCCGCCCCACCTTTGCCACTGGCTTTAGACTGAATGACTGCCAGCCGCTTGTAGTGATTGTAAACGGCTACTGACAGGACTTTCTTGGCTTCGTCTTGACCAATAACGTGTTCGTCTAGATACTTTTTAATCTCTCTTGGCTTGGGTATTTGATTAAACGAAATACTAGAAGATTGAGTACGCCGTTTTTGAGGTGCTTCTGGTCTTGGTGCGGGTTGTGCTGCCGCGCCATTGGTATCGAGTAACTCTTCGTCTAGTATTTCATTACACAAGTCAACGCACTCATCGCAGATGTAGACTCCCGGCCCTGCGATTAATTTACGCACCTGCTCCTGAGACTTGCCGCAAAACGAACATTTTAAATGGGAGTCGTACTTAGACATACCAGCCTCTTATTTCAGAATGGTGACGTTTTCCCCTGCTGTGGGAAGATTTTGCCTGGAAATGACCTGATCAATCAAACCGTAGTTTTTCGCCTCTTCTGCCGACATGAAAAAGTCGCGCTCAGTATCTGCTTCAATTCTTTCTAAGGGTTGACCAGTATGATGAGCCATTAACTGATTCAACTTAGCCTTAACGTAAAGAATTTCTCTGGCTTGAATTTCAATGTCAATAGCTTGACCTTGAGCGCCACCAAGTGGTTGGTGAATCATAATCCGGGAGTCAGGCAGAGACATTCGCTTACCGGCAGCCCCTGCTGTTAACAAAAATGCCCCCATACTCGCGGCTAATCCAAAACAGATGGTAACAACATCAGGGCGAATTTGCTGTATTGTATCATAGATTGCCATCCCTGCGTAGACCGAGCCACCAGGAGAATTGACATACATTTGAATGTCTTTCTCTGAGTCTTCGGAATCTAGGAATAACAATTGAGCCACAATTGAGTTGGCTACGGCATCGTCTATTGGCGTTCCCAAAAAGATAATCCGCTCTCGCAGCAGGCGGGAGTAGATGTCGAAAGCCCTTTCTCCCATGCCAGACTGTTCTACCACCATCGGTACGATGTTGCTAGGGCTGTTCAACTGGGAGTTAATGTTTATTCGACTTTGGTTGCTGATGGGGGAGTTTCCCGACTGCGATACAAACATACAGGCTTTCTGTGACGATAATTTAGGACAGATGTTTCAGCAGCAAATGCTGCCTTTTCGACGAATGGAATTTTTATAGCTACGTGTTAACCATTATGCCTCATATAACTTCCTCTCGTGTAACACAGTATCAAGCTCAGTCCATAACATGTGTCACAATTTGCCAAAAATTCATTAATTCTTTAAATTATTTTGACTTTATCTAAGTGGGTATTGAGGATTGGTTATTTTTGTCCCTGCTCCCTTACCTTACCCATTTCACCAGTACTTTAACTCAGGACTGGTGAACTTATGGCTTTGGGATTTTTTATTATCCTTCTGTGACTTCTGTTGTAGAAGGTTCGCTGTTTTCTTCCTCTGTCTGAGATACATCAGCATCAGATTCTGCGGCTTCCGTTTCTTCCGAGGGACTCAAGGAGCCTTCGGGTACAAGTTCAACTGAGGAATGTTCTAAGAGCCAATCGATGGTTTTTTCGGTTAATAGTTCGTTTTCCACGATTGAGCGCAGTCTATCTTCATCAACCTCTTTTTCTTCTGGGTACTGTTCTAAAAGTTCTTTGACTCTGGCTGCGATTTCTTCTGGTGTTACCTCAATAGATTCGCGTTTACCGACTTCCCGCAAGGACAAAGAACGTTTGATGCGTTCGATGGCCTCAGTACGCGATCGCTCCCGTAATTGAGGAATAATATCTTGAGTAAACAACTTCCTCACATCTAATCCTTGCTGAGACAGGCGCATTGCTGTTTGCGTTAGCATTGCATCCACTTCTTGTTCAACCAAGGTTAGTGGTAAGTCAACTTCTACGTGCTTAAGCAGTTCCGTTAACAAGGCTTCCTGCTTATTTGTTTTTGTTTTGTCATCCGCCTCTTTTTGATATTGCTCTACCAAAGAAGCGCGTAACTCCTCTAAGGTTTCAAAATCGCTGATTTCCTGGGCGAAATCGTCATTTATTTCGGGTAGTTCCTTTTCCTTAAGTTCTTTGAGCGTCACTGTGAAAGTTGCTGCTTTTCCAGCTAAATCCTCATTAGCATAAGGATCTGGGAACTGAGCCGCAATTTCTCTAGTTTCTTCAGGATTCATGCCTACTATTCCCGAAATAAAGCCTGGGATAAACTTATCTTCCTGCAATTCAACTTGAAAATCAGTTGCTTCGGCTCCCGGAATAGGTTCTAGTTCGGCTGTTTCGTCTTCGCCCTCGGCTTTGGCAAATGAGCCTTTAAAATCGACTACGGCAATATCACCGATTTGAGCTGAACGTCCTTCCACAGGTATTAATGTCGCTAATTCTTGACGTTCCTTCTCAAGGGCACTATCTACTCGTTCTGGATCGTACTTGACTTCTTCGGCTTGGAAAAGCAAATCAGTGTACTGCACTAGATTTACTTCTGGTTCTACATCGACAGCGGCCGAAATCGTCAGAGGTTTTCCAGGTTCATAATTATTAATCAAATCTTCAAATGAGGAGCGCAATTGCGGCTGACCGATTGCCGGGATAGCTTCTTGTTTAACTGCTTGCTCAATGCCGTCTTGAATTAGTTCTTCCAGCGCTGCTGCCTTGATACGAGTTGTACCCAGCCTTTGTAGTAATATCGGCCGAGGTACCTTGCCTTTACGAAACCCAGGAATATTGGCAGTACTCGCTAAGTTTTTAATGACCTGTTCGTAAGTTTGCTTGGTAATTTCCGGCGTAATCTCTATTTCCAGGCCAATTTGGCTGGCGGGAAGTTTTTCCTGGGTAACTTTCATGCTTCGTCTCTAGTTTTCTGGTATTTTAATCTCCGAGTACACACAAGACGCAATAATTTTTCGCGTTTATGGCTTGATGTCTCTTAGGGAGGAGGGGGAGTTTGTCACAAGGCTTTATGACATGCAAGGATGGATTGTGTGTCCTGGCACAGAGATCCAGTTTACTGCCAATGGCCAAGGACTTGACAATTTACCGTCATAACAATTATTGACACTCCCAGGGCTAAGAAGGTCTGGGGTTTCTTGCCTAATATTTGTAATAAGCGCTGCATCATTGCGGATTGGGAAGATTTTTATCCCTATTCCCCAGTCCGTAATTTTCAGTTAGTCTGAATTTAGCACTGGAAAGTCAAGAATTCATTATTCGGTGGGCTAACACCGTGATATTCTGATTTTCAGCCAGTAGTTTAGTACTTCAAAGTTATAGCATTGAGTCTAGCTATATTGTGGTACAGGAGTAAATATGCTGCCTAGCCGCATAGCTCGATTTTATCGGTTGCGAATTTTATACCATTTGCATCATAGTACATTCATCGGGCTGGCAACTCACTTTACAGCCAAGACGTTTATTCACCTTACAGGTCAAACGTCTAAGTGCAGATATATGTATTTTTCTGCTAGATGGCGCTTTGTTGTACAATAATATAATATAGTTTAGATAAATCAATAAAGTTGGATGGGGTTGTTGTCAAATGCAACATCACTTAACTTATTAAATAACCCAAGTAAATAAATTTATAAAATCTATTAAAGATAGACTAAATTAGAGAAAATCTCAATCTATTCAAAATTAATTTCAAGACTGCGATCGCTATTTAAATATAAATAAATTGTCAATTGTTCCAAAAAATTGCAGATAAGTCTCTTAAAGGAGGAAGCAAGTTTGTCGAAATCCTATCGTTTAGCTATTTTGGGAGCTACTGGTGCAGTTGGCACAGAGTTGCTGGAATTATTAGAAAGCCGTAATTTTCCGATTGCTGACTTGAAGTTATTGGCATCAGAGCGCAGTGCTGGGCGATCGCTACGGTTTAAAGGAGAAAATATCCCAGTAGAGCCAGTGAGCGATCGCGCCTTTGAAAATGTCGATATAGTACTAGCTAGCGCGGGTGGTTCCACATCTAAGGCTTGGGCAGCAGTTGCTGTGGCAAAGGGTGCAGTGGTAATTGACAACTCCAGTGCCTTTCGGATGAACCCACAAGTTCCCTTAATAGTGCCAGAAGTTAATCCACAAGCCGCAGCCAATCATCAAGGCATTATTGCTAACCCCAACTGCACAACGATTTTGATGACTGTGGCAGTATGGCCATTGCATAAAGTTAAACCAGTGCAACGTATCGTGGCTTCAACCTACCAATCTGCTAGTGGCGCAGGGGCTAGGGCAATGGCAGAAGTCAAAGCCCAAACAAGCGCTATACTACAAGGACAGCCGCCAGTAGCTGAGGTATTGCCTTACCCATTGGCATTTAATTTATTTCCCCACAACTCACCATTAAATGATTTGGGTTATTGTGAGGAAGAGATGAAAATGGTCAACGAAACCCGAAAAATATTTGGCACGCAGCAAATCAGAATCACTGCGACCTGTATACGGGTTCCCGTACTCCGCGCCCATTCAGAAGCCATTAATTTAGAATTTGAGACTCCCTTTAGTGCCGAGGAAGCCAGAGAAATTTTAAATTCCTCCCCTGGGGTGAAATTGGTAGAAGATTGGGAAACTAATCATTTTCCGATGCCAATTGAAGCAACAGGTAGAGATGAAGTTTTAGTGGGAAGAATCCGTCAGGACATTTCTCATCCTTGTGGCTTGGAATTATGGTTGTGCGGCGACCAAATCCGCAAAGGCGCAGCATTGAATGCAATACAAATCGCCGAATTACTAGTAGAAAAAAATCTACTCAAACCATTAGCTATTAGTCATTAGTCATTGGTCATTGGTAAGTGACAAAGGACAAATGACAAATGACACTTGAAAGCAATTTGCAGATAGGTTATTACAATAGGAAACCACCAAGATATAAAAACATGGGCAATCAGGAGTGAAAACAGGGTGGGAGATTTTGGTAATGTTTTAACCGCTATGATTACACCGTTTAAAGCAGACGGTAG
The DNA here is from genome assembly GCF_014698055.1 of Nostoc sp. FACHB-133. Classification (NCBI taxonomy): domain Bacteria; kingdom Bacillati; phylum Cyanobacteriota; class Cyanophyceae; order Nostocales; family Nostocaceae; genus Nostoc; species Nostoc sp. FACHB-133. The sequence continues at coordinate 426,108 of NZ_JACJSH010000001.1, read as the reverse complement.
TGTAGATTATGGTGTAGCGGCAGAACTGGCAGTGCATCTAGCTAACAACGGTACAGATACATTGGTGATGTGCGGCACAACAGGAGAATCCCCTACCTTGAGTTGGGATGAAGAATACCAGTTGTTTGTCGAGGTATTGCAGTCCGTGGCAGGAAAAGCCAAGGTAATCGCAGGTTGTGGTTCAAATTCAACCAAAGAAGCGATCGCTGCCACCCAAAAAGCGTCTAAAATAGGAGTACATGGTTCCTTACAAGTTGTTCCTTATTACAACAAACCGCCGCAAGCGGGATTGGAAGCGCACTTTCAGGCAATAGCACAAGCCTGTCCCGACTTACCATTGTTGTTATACAATGTCCCAGGTCGTACCGGACAAAACCTTCAGCCAGAAACAGTTGCCCGGTTAGCTGAGGTTAGCAATATTGTCGGGATTAAAGAATCCACTGGTAGCATAGACCAGGCAAGCGAAATTCGTCGCTTGACACCAAAAGAATTTCACATCTATTCTGGTGATGATTACATGACTTTGCCTTTGTTAGCGATCGGGGCAAAGGGTGTGGTAAGTGTGGCTTCTCATCTGGTAGGAAACCAACTACAGCAGATGATCCAAGCTTTTAGTGCGGGAAAAATTGAGGTAGCAAGCGACATTCATCTCCAACTCTTCCCGTTGTTTAAAGCTTTATTTCTCACTTCAAATCCCATTCCAGTGAAAAAAGCGCTGAAACTCCAAGGTTGGGAGGTTGGTTCAACTCGTCCACCGCTATGTGAAGCTGATTTAGAAGTAAGTCAAAAGTTAGAAGCGGTTCTGAAAGAACTTAGTTTAATCTAGCCACCATCTAGTTAAACGTTGGTAGTCTGCTGCTTTCTAAAGATAGATATAAACAATGACCATAATTGTTCATAAGTTGCAATTTAAAAACCTGTGCTAGGACTGATAGATATACTATGAATCCTTAAGTGTACAGTCGATTTTATTGAATAAAAAATTGAAAATTTCAATTAAAACTTGATTGCTTTCAGACTGACTTAAGAAACAGATGATGTTGTCTTAAATACAAGGAAAGTTAACTATCAACTTAATTAACTACAAGTAACAATCTAAGGAGAAAATGGCTAAAAACGAAGCTAATAATTCCGCCTTGAAAATTATTCCTTTGGGCGGTTTGCACGAAATTGGAAAAAATACCTGTCTTTTTGAGTATGACGATGAAATCATCCTGTTAGATGCAGGATTGGCTTTCCCCACAGAGGCAATGCATGGAGTAAATATTGTTTTGCCAGATACGACCTATCTACGGGAAAATCGCCACAAAATTAAGGGGATGATCGTTACTCATGGTCATGAAGACCATATCGGTGGGATTGCTTTTCATCTCAAGCAATTTGATATCCCAGTGATTTATGGGCCTAGGCTAGCAATGGCGATGCTAGAGGGTAAATTGGAAGAAGCAGGAGTCCGCGATCGCACAGAAATCAGAACAGTTTTACCACGTGATGTAGTGCGGATTGGCAAAAACTTTTTAGTGGAATATATCCGTAACACCCACTCCATCGCGGATAGTTTCACTGTTGCCATTCATACTCCCCTTGGTGTAGTCATTCACACAGGGGATTTCAAAATTGACCATACCCCAGTAGATGGGGAAAAGTTTGATTTGCAACGATTAGCAGAACATGGTGAAAAAGGCGTTCTTTGCCTGCTAAGTGATTCCACTAACGCTGAGATACCAGGATTTACACCTTCAGAACGTTCGGTTTATCCAAACCTGGAGAGAGTATTTAGTCAAGCCACTGGGCGATTATTTGTCACAACCTTTGCTTCTAGCGTGCATCGCATCAATATGATTTTGGATATCGCCAAGAAGCAAAATCGCGTAGTGACGATTGTGGGGCGTTCCATGCTGAACTTGATTGCTCATGCCCGTAATTTAGGTTACATCAAGTGTGAAGATAATCTGCTGCAACCATTACACGCAGTCCGAAATCTGCCTGATGAAAGAGTACTAATTTTAACTACAGGTTCTCAGGGTGAGTCGATGGCAGCAATGACTCGCATTGCTAATAAAGAACATCCTCATATTAAAATCCGCCAAGGAGATACAGTAGTATTCTCTGCTAACCCCATTCCCGGAAATACGATCGCTGTAGTCAACACCATTGATAAATTAATGATTCAGGGTGCAAAAGTGGTCTATGGACGGGATAAAGGGATTCACGTATCCGGTCACGGCTGTCAAGAAGAGCAAAAGCTGATGATTGCCTTAACTCGACCCAAGTTCTTTGTGCCATTTCACGGCGAACATCGGATGCTAGTGAAGCACGCAGAAACGGCTCAGAGTATGGGTATTCCCGCAGAAAACATGATCATTATTCAGAATGGTGATATTGTCGAACTGACTGAAGATGCTATTCGCGTTGCTGGTAAAGTGCCATCTGGTATTGAATTAGTGGATACTACCAGTTCGGGTATGGTAAGCGCCAAAGTTTTACAAGAACGGCAACGCATGGCTTCAGAAGGCATTATCACGATCGCAGCTGCAATTGATTGGAATGGTAAACTGTTGGCCAAACCAGAAACTCACCTGCGGGGTGTAGTTACAACTGTAGAGCGATCGCTGCTACAAACCTGGGTAAAACAACGCATTGAAGAAATCCTCACTGTGCGCTGGACAGAATTTGCTCCTGGCGGTGAAGCAGCAGATATAGACTGGGGCGGATTGCAAGGAACTTTAGAACGAGAATTGCAACGTTCTATCCGTCGAGAATTGCAATGTCAGCCATCTGTGACTTTATTGATGCAAATCCCTGATGAGCCACCTGTAAAAGTTGCCGATGGCAGAAGACGACGGACTCGGACTGCTGCTCAAGTAGCATCATAGAGAATTTAAGGTAAAAATTTCATACAGAGAGAAGTTTGAGCAGTGGTTTTCACCGCTCAAACTTCTATGGGCGCAAAGACACAGAATTTTTCTGAACGTCTTTGCGCTTTCTTTTCTCATGGGTATAGAGCTTGCCTATAGTTCTTCGATCTAACTTGTTAGGTTGCTGTCACTGAAGGCGTGCGTACAGCGTACTGGCAGGATGGATTGCGTTGTAGAGTACAAAGACACCATAAGCAAGTTCATCTGATTTTAATGCGTCAGACTATATCATTCTCAAATTGGCACTGGCAACCTACGTTTTGTGAAATGCAATCGATTCTAGTCGCTCAAAAATCACTACTTCTACGGTATTCAGCCAGCTATGAACAAGACACACTTACGTGAGAAAGTGGGAACACGGAGAGGAAAAAAGCCTTCTAGGGTATTACTGATATTTATACTTAGCAAAAATTCTTTTAGAAAGACCTTATATTAAGTTCTGTAAATGTTACACTAAAACCTATCCAATGATGGATGTCTTTATTAAAATTTAAACTGTGTCAAGTTATGAACAAGATCGTAATATTACACTACCGATCCCCAGAAATTTGCGATTAACTTGACGTAGTAATAAATTAGGTTCTGACTTAAGTGGCTAATCAGGTATTACATTATATCGCAGTCAGAACGCGATTTTTCCGGGAAAGTTCGTTGCCACGTTGTATATATTCATCAAAAAGGTGAATAGCCTCAATAACACAGAGGGTTAACCATGAAGGTATTCGACAATACCACGAAAAAGATTTTTCTGGCGAGCTGGGTATCAATCAATCAAGCAGAGACTACTGACCATAAAGTAAGCCAGCTTAACCATTCTCCTTCCAAGCCTTACTGGGATATTCTCCAACCCCTACGGCAACGAGTAGAAAACATTCAAATTCGCGATCGCCAACTAGCTCACCGCTTGTGCAAACTAATCCCATCTCAATGTCCCTTTGAGCGTGATGTCAAAGTATTTGGGAAAACTTTGTTTCACATTCCACCCATGTGCAAGCTCAACCCCTTATATGAAGAAGTGGTTGGTTTGCGTTTCCGAGCGTTGTGCTATCTAGCCGACGAGTGTGGCGAAGATGTATCACAGTACTGCTAATACTGCGATATGAGCGCTGAGGAAAAGTTAGGAGTCAGGAGTAAAAGGTCGGGGATCAATAATATAACTCCTAACTCCTAACTCCTAAGCATTTTTTATTATTTTTTTACTATTTCTTTTGCCATTTTTGAATGGCATCCTGAGCATCTTCGTAAGCGCCTGTCTCCTCTGGAACTAGCGCAGCAGTTGCAATTGCGGCACTACGATCTCCTTCGGCAGCGCGACGCTTGGCCATGTCTAAAATTTTCTCACTCCATTTATTGATCGACTTTTGGGCACTATCAAAGCCTGGTTGACCTGCTGGTACTTTCTTGGCAACTTCGATCGCCCGATTGTAAGTAGATGCCTGTCCAGACTTAATTAAGGCATTCGCTGCATCTAAAAGAGTTTTGTTACTCACATACTGTTTGCCCTCTAGCCGCCACAGATTAATAGCTGCTTGTGCTTTGGCGTAGGGGGCTTCATCTTTGGTGATTAATCGAGCGGCAGCAATAGCACTAGCATACTGTCTTTGTTTAGCACGACCCTCTGCTAAATCTAAAATCATTCGGCTCCAAATCTTAATATTCTCCTGGGCTTGTTCGTACAGTGGTTCACCAGGTTTAATTTTCCGGGCTGTAGCGATCGCCATACTCAAATCGCTAGCCTGAGTTTGTCTGAGCGACATTTTCGCCAAGTCTAATACTGCTTGATTCCGCTTTTTCGACTCGGAACTAGAGATGATTTGGGCGCTAGATTGGTTGTTAAGTCTAACTACTGAAGTACTATCACTTGGTAAGTTCTCGATAATCTGGCGATCGCTAGCAGTAGCACTAGGCGATGCAGTTGATATTTGCTTAATTCTAAAAGTTTCTTGATTGCGAAGAAAAACTACAGCAATTAAACCTGCTACTAGCAAGCTGCCTCCGCCCCATAAGATAAACTGTTTCCAAAAAGGGAGGCCTGGCTGATTTGATGGCAATCGAGAGACGTAACCTTTGGAGGAATTGGGGATAAATCTTCCCTTGGGATTCGCTCCTAAAGAAGTTTCCGCCATTGGCTGGGAAAGTAAGTTAGTAGCTGACTCTTGGACTGGTTGACCTTTAGGCTTCTCAACCTTATAAGCCTTCACCTGCTGGGAGGAGTTCACAGTAGCTTCTCCCCATCTGCCCCGTTCTGCTGAAGTTCTGGGGTAATCGTCAAGGGGAGGGGCTGCAAGAGCAACAGCAAAAGATTCTTCAGGATAAATCACCGGATTTGCTTGAAAGTCACTTTCCATTGCCAATTCTGGCAAAATTATCTGCGCCCTTGATGGGATGATAGTTGCAGGGTTTTGGACAGGTCGCCAATGGTGGTGACATAATTTTGGCATGATCAGACTTAGGTAACTTTCTAAATCTGACAGGTTACTACCATTACCAGAACGCAAAGCTTCTAATAAAGCTGCTGTAAAGAATCCGTGACCTAATTCGCTACTTTCGTGAGAAAATTGTTCTGGTTGACAAGAAAGAATTGTCGCTAGTTGTAGTTCTTGGGCTAGTTCTATTGTTTCTTCACCAACGGGAGCATCCGCTTGAGTGCCAAAAGCGCGGTTGATATCGAGTAGTAGCAATACATTCAAGTCAGCAAGTTGGAGACTTTGCATTAGCGATCGCAATTCTATGCCAGTCTCTTGCACGAGTTCGGGGTTGCCCTCTGCTGGCATTAAGTAATCTTTGCCCTTGTAATTGACTCCATAACCGCTAAAGAATAACCACAGATAGTCTTCCGGTTGCCAACTTGTGGCTGCCAAATCCTCAAGCAGCAACAGAATATTCTCTTTAGTCGGATAAGTTGATCGATCTCCAATTGGCGGCGAAGTATCCGTCATTAGCAGGCAATGTTTGGGGAGAAAGCCTGCCTCTGTCACCAAAAAATCCTCTAGTGCCTCAGCATCGGCTTGGGCACAACTTAAAGGTTGAAATAACTGATAGTGATTGATGCCAATCGCGATCGCCCAGTAATTTGCCATCCCGCTCTTTGTCAGTTATTGTTTGCTGGTCTTAAAATTGCGGTTGGCTTTGCCAAAAAAACAAAGCTAACCTATGTCTTATAGCCTAGGTGATTCTCATCGAATCTTAAGTTAGAATGTAATTTTTATTACGTTATCTAGTCGGAAAATACTTTTTACCTAATTTCAATAACAGATCATCACTAAGGAGATAGAAGGTCATGAGCAAGATTGCTGCTCACCTACCATCATCGATCACTCCCTTTTCAGTTATTAGCCAAATTGCCAGAAGAATCCGGATAGTTCCTTTATTAATTTTGCTCATATCCACTGTTCCTGCGTGGTTTTTGACGGAAGCGATCGCGCCCCAGGTTGTGCGAGCTTACACCGCTAGAGTCGATCTAGCTATTGACCGCCTGCCAGAAGAAAACTATGAAACCGTTCTACGGAGGGCGGAAGCGGCCGCTAGAGCCGCCGCCCAAAGGAGCTTCGACCAAGATATCTTGGTGACAGATGTTTCAATCATTGTATCCGTACAAAATTTTGGAGCGATCGCACCAGTTCTGGCATTAGATGTGAGTCGTCCCCAATGGCGATCGCGTCCTGATGCCCAAAACTGGGCTACTTACTTCAAAACTGCGCGATCGCTACTTTTCTTTGACAATAGCTCTACAGCAGCTAACGGTATATCAAGCAAAAAATGAAGGATTGAAGAAGAGGCAAGAGAGCAGGGAGTAGGGGGAATATAACAGAAAGGGGATTCGACCCCTCCCTGTTCCAGAACCACTTAACAGAAGTGGGAGGCTCAGACCCATATTCCGCTTTGCTTCACGGCAGGATGAAGGGATCATTTCCTCCTGCTCCCTGCCCTCTTCCCCCTGCCTCTTCGTTGAGCTAGACACGGAGACGTAAAGAGTGGAATACTTAAATTCCCTCTATTTGCGTGTCCTACTTCAATCTCAACTTATCAATTCAACTTACCTGTTGTTCTTCGCGTCAGTGGATGGCCTAGAATAAGAAGGTTGTCAAGAATCGCGATATCTGCTGACATGGCTGTTCCTAAGAAGAAAACTTCCAAATCAAAACGAGATAAACGTCGAGCTACCTGGAGGCACAAAGCCGTCGTCGAAGCTCAGAAAGCCCTCTCTCTGGGTAAGTCAATTTTGACTGGACGTTCTACATTTGTGTATCCAACGGCTGAAGAAGAGGAAGAAGAATCATAATTTCCCAGTCAGGCAAAGCATAAACAGCACCAATCTTCTTACTACTGGATCAACGCTTTTTATTAGCTTTCCTGATTGCATTTTGAATCATAGATACTCTACACAAGCTCATTAGCTCGATAAAAATTGGTAGTGAGTAATTGGGAACATCCATTACCCATTACCTATCACTGATGAGTGATAATTAAGTAATCATATAAAAGTAAAACATCTGGTAGTGTTGGCAATTCAGCAAGAAAGCTTGTAAACACTTTGAGAAAACTTATTTTTCTCCAACTATGCTAGGAAAATTTTTTCACAAACCAGGGAAAGAAGAGGGGGAACGTGTTCCTCCTGGTCAACACTTAGCTAAAGGTTTCCCCGTACTAACTTACGGTGCAACTCCTCAAGTCAGCATTGAGGAATGGGAATTTCGAGTTTGGGGTTTGGTAAAATCTGCTACCTTTAGTTGGTCAGACTTTATGGCGCTACCTCAACACGAATTCACGGCAGACTTCCACTGTGTAACGCGCTGGTCTAAGCTTGATGTCAAATGGACTGGCATTAAAGTTACAGATTTCATGGATCTGATCGAGCTAGATCCGAAAGTAGCCCACATTATGGAACACTGCTATGGCGGCTACACTACCAATATTTCTGTAGAAGATTTCATCCGGGAAGAAAACTTCTTTGCCTTTAAAGTCTTTGGTGAAGACCTTCCATCTGAACACGGTGGCCCGATGCGGCTAGTTGTTCCCCACCTCTACGCTTGGAAAAGTGCTAAGTGGATTAATGGTTTAGAGTTTTTAGCTGGTGAAGAACTTGGTTTTTGGGAGCGCAATGGCTACCATCGCCGTGGTGAACCTTGGGCTGAGGAGCGTTACAGCAACGCTTTTGGATTTTAGATTTTAAATTTCTTCTTTAATCCAAAATTCAAAATCTAAAATTGGCATAATTAGGAGTTGTGGATTTTTATCCTTAACTCCTAATTTTTTAACCCAAAAGTTTCTTTATGAGTGGCAATTTGCCCTCATAAGGAGCGTATCGCCATTTTAAATCGAGCCAAAAGGAGTTTTGCAATACACTTTTGTTATGGGAAAAAGTGTCAAAACTAGCTTTGCCGTGATAGTTGCCAATGCCGCTATCTCCTACCCCACCAAATGGTAAAGACGAGACACCAACCTGCATCACTGTGTCATTGATGCAGACCCCACCAGATGAAGTTTCCTGCAAAACTCGCTTTTGCAGGTTTTTGTTTTGAGAAAATAAGTATAACGCCAGAGGTTTAGGTCTAGAGCTAATCAATGCGATCGCTTCGGCAACGTCAGTATATTCAATAATTGGTAAAATTGGCCCAAAAATCTCTTCCTGCATTACAGAATCTTCCGAAGAGACATTATCAATCACTGTGGGAGCGATATAACGCTCTGAAGATTGATTTTCTCCACCGATGATAACTTCACCATCTTTGAGAAAATTCATCAATCTATCAAAGTGTTTTTGACTGATAATTCTGGCATAATCAAGACTACTTATAGGATTATCACCATAAAACTCTCTTAGGCATTTTTTCAGCCCATCTATTAAATCTTTTTTGATTTTTTTATTAACTAAAAGATAGTCAGGGGCGATACAAGTTTGTCCGGCATTAATAAATTTTCCCCAAGTGATTCGTCTGACGGTGTGTTCAAGATTAATATCAGTATCTACTATACAAGGACTTTTACCACCCAATTCTAAAGTCACTGGTGTGAGATATTTGGCTGCTGCTGCCATAATAATTTTGCCGATAGCTGTGCCACCAGTAAAAAAGATATGATCGAACTTTTCTGCAAGTAGTTTTTGACTTGCTTCCATATCTCCTTCTACGACTGCAATATAAGCTGGGTCGAAATGTTTGGCAATAATCTTAGCAACGACACTAGAGGTATGAGAAGCGATTTCTGAAGGCTTGATAATTGCACAATTCCCGGCTGCGATCGCACCTACTAATGGTGAGATAATTAACTGAAATGGATAGTTCCAAGGGCCAATGATTAAAACAACCCCTAAAGGTTCTGGATAAATTTTTGCTGAGTAGGAAAAAAAATCAAAGGAAACTGGTACTTTTTTGGGCTTAGTCCAGGTATTGATATGTTTTATAGCATAATCAATTTCCTTAATTACGCCTATTTCTGTAATGTAAATCTCCAATTCTGGTTTATGTAAATCTGCTTTTAATGCCTCGACTATTGCTTGTTCATGCTCAATTATGGCTTGCTTGAGATTTTTAAGTTGTTCAATGCGAAAAGTGACATCTTTAGTTTTACCAGTTTCAAAAAACTCTCGCTGATTCTGGATAATATCGCCAATCTTAGATAATTCAGTGGTAATCATTGTTTTGTATTCTAAAAAACTATTTTTTTAATGTGGCGTTGCTATCTCAGCATATTTAATTCGTCATTTTTTGGCGTTTGACTTTCTGATTAGAATATTTAATTGAAATTCTTGGGAGATATTAGTAAAGTCATAATTTATGAAATATCAGGATAAAATACCCCGTAATTCATAAATTATAATTGCTAATTTTCTCATGTTGTGGCGGGTAAAAGGACAATAAATACACTACCTTTACCCAATTCAGAATTCAGCAAAATAATGCCTTGATGTGCCTCGACAATTCGACGAGCAAGGTAGAGTCCTAAGCCACTACCAGAACTCTTGTGACTACCTTGACGAAATCGTTCAAATATGGTGGACTGTTCTTCGGTGGGAATCCCTGGGCCAGTATCTGCGATCTCAATGCTAATATATTCAACTGAATTGGATTTTCCAGATAACTGAGATTGACTACTTTTGTCGAACTGTCGTTGAGAAGTAAAACGAATAGTCACAGACCCGGAGTCGGTAAATTTGATTGCATTGCCGATCAGGTTTGTAAATAGACGATGCAATTCTAAGCGATCGCCCATAACTGTGTTTGACTCTTCAGTAAAATCCAAATTTAGCGACAGTGTTTTATCTTGAGCTAGTGGTGCTAATTCTCCAGTCACCTCCTCTAGCAAACGTCCTAGATTAACTGGTTGAAATGCCAAACTTTTGCGACCTGCTTCAAAGCGATAAACTTCCAATAAGGTATTGACCATAGTAAGCAGATTGATATTACTACGGGCCATAATGGTGATTACTTCCTGCATTTGTGGTGATAATGTTCCCAATGCACCTTGCTGAAATAGCATCAACATGCGATCGGCCGCCACTAAGGGAGTGCGTAAATCGTGGGTGAGACGAGAGACAAAATCTTCTCGCTGGCGGGCAATTTCATCACGTTCATCCATACTATGCTTCAAACGTAGGAGCGATCGCACTCGTGCCAGCAATTCATCTACAGTTACAGGTTTGCGGATAAAATCATCAGCACCCAAGTCTAATCCGTGAGCAACGTTGGGTGCATCGTGGGCAGTAATCAGCAGGATGGGGATATATTGTGGCAATTTCATCTCTCTACGAATGTGCTTAGTCACTTCGTACCCATCCATATCTGGCATCATCAGATCCAGCAGAACCAAGTCACAAGGAGAAGCTTTCAATTCTGCTAAAGCCGAAATACCATTTTCGGCGGTGCTAATCATGTAACCTTCTTCCTCCAAAATAGTTTTGATCAAAAACACGTTATCAGGAGAGTCATCAACTACCAGAATTTTGCCAGAACGAGAAGATTGTGAAGTCATATAGATGCAGGGTATGGGATAAAAGTAAATTTTTAGGGAAACTGGTTTATTGGTATAGTTTTTGAGATAGTTCTCTTAAGTAAATTTCCTCCAAAGAAAATTGTTTACTAATAAATTTATATAAATGTGTTTTAAAAACTACTTTACTGACCTTTTTAGCAGATAGCTACAAGCTAATTGAATTATGGCTCGTAAACTTCTAGAACTGGATACAGAGGATGGCGGAAATATTTTAGTTACCAGATGTATCAGTAGGTCGGGTATCGGCTACTAGCAAGTTGTTTATAAAAAAGTAAAAACTAGCTTCGATTCCGTAAATTGCAATAATATAGTCAAATTTGTCAAAATTTCTGGATATTTATCCGACTATGCCAACTTTGCCAGCAGCCAGCAAAAGCGCTAGATTTTTCATTAGCTACCGCAGCCAAGATCCAGACTTGAGCCTTGCCAAGGATTTTTATGAAGCTATTAAAGCTGCTGGACACGAAGCATTTATGGCAGGCGAGAGTATTCGCTTAGGGGAAAAATGGCCTCAACGGATTGATGAAGAATTAAAACTATGTGATTACTTTTTGTTGCTGTTGTCTGAGCGATCGGCAACCAGTGAGATGGTGACAGAAGAGGTGAGACAGGCCAAGCAGTTAAGGGATGGCAGCGATAAGTATAAGCCAGTGATTTTGCCTATTCGCATTAACTTCCCTTGGAGTGCGCCACTGAATTATGATTTGCGGGGTTATTTACAACAGGTTCAGCAGCGAGAGTGGAAGTCGGCTGCTGATACTCCCAAAATTTTACAGGAAATTTTTAGTTTACTGGCAAACGGGGATGTAGAAAGATTGGCAGATGGAGAGATGAGTAGTGATTTTTTCCCTTTGTTACCCACTCACCCTCTAACTCTATCACCGCCTTTGCCAGTGGCAGAACCAGAATTACCTGAAGGACAGGTAGATTTGGCTTCGGCATTTTATATTGAGCGTCCTCCCATAGAATCTCGCTGCTACGAGGCAATTTTGAAGCCAGGATCTTTAATTCGGATCAAAGCTCCCCGGCAGATGGGTAAAACCTCACTTATGGCGCGTATTCTTCATCAAGCGTCACAACAAGATCATCTAACTGTGCCTTTGAGTTTTCAATTGGCAGATGGAAAGGTTTTTGCAGATTTGGATAAGTTCCTTAAGTGGTTTTGTGCCAGTGTAGGACGGAGGTTAAGCATACCCAACAAATTAGCAGACTACTGGGACGATATTTTTGGCAGTAAGGACAATTGCACTGCTTATTTCGAGGAATATCTCTTGCCAGAAATCAACCAACCCCTAGCATTGGGATTAGATGAAGTTGATCGTATATTTCAGCATCCCGAAATTGCCGCAGACTTTTTTGGGCTGTTACGTGCTTGGCATGAAGATGCTAAAAACCGGGATATTTGGAAAAAACTGCGGTTGGTAGTAGTACATTCCACAGAAGTTTATATTCCAATGAATATCAATCAATCGCCGTTTAATGTAGGCTTGCCGATTGAGTTACCAGAATTTAACGCCCAACAGATTCTTGATTTAGCACGAAGACATGGACTCAACTGGAGTTTTACTCAAGTTGAACAACTAATGGCAATGGTGGGAGGACATCCCTTTCTTGTACGAGTGGCACTTTATCATATTGCCAGACGGGATACTACACTGAATCTACTTTTACAAACAGCCCCTACAGAAGCTGGACCTTATAGCGACCATTTACGTCGGCATTTGTGGAATTTAGAACAGCGTCCAGAATTAGCTGCTGCGATCAAGAAAGTAGTCGCCAATACTAGCCCAGTTCGGTTGGATTCGATACAATGCTTTAAATTACTTAGTATGGGCTTATTACAACAGCAAGGAAATGATGTAACGCCACGTTGTGATTTGTATCGTCAATATTTCCGCGATCGCTTGAGAGTTAGCTGATGAACATAGAACAAAACTCAGCTTATGAATATCAAGTTGGTGGCAGTTTACCAGTTGATGCGCCTACTTATGTAGTGCGACAAGCAGATACAGATTTGTATGTGGCATTAAAGGCTAGAGAATTTTGTTATGTTCTAAACTCACGGCAGATGGGCAAGTCTAGCTTGCGAGTGCAAACTATGCAAAAGCTGCAAAATGAAGACATTGCTTGTGCGGTAATCGATTTGACGAAGATTGGTAGTCAGCACGTTACACCAGATCAATGGTACGCGGGCGTAGTACGGATTTTGGTGAGTAGTTTTGAGCTTTCAGGAAAGTTTAATTTACGGAGTTGGTGGCGCGATCACGATCATCTTTCTCCAGTACAGCGACTGAGTGAATTTATTGAAGAAGTTTTATTAGTTGAAATTTCTCGACCTATCGTCATTTTTGTAGATGAAATCGATAGTGTTCTCAGCCTAAATTTTTCAATTGATGATTTTTTTGCTTGGATTCGGTTTTGTTATAACCAACGTGTAGATAAGCCATCCTACAAACATATTACATTTTGTCTATTGGGAGTAGCGACTCCCTCAGATTTGATTAAAGATAAAAAGCGCACACCGTTTAATATAGGTAAAGCAATTGAATTAAAAGGCTTTGAATTCCACGAAATTCAGCCTTTACTTGAGGGATTGGTGGGTAAAGTCAGTAACCCTCAAGCAATTCTTCAAGGAATATTGGATTGGACGGATGGGCAACCATTTCTCACCCAGAAGCTTTGTAAATTCATTCCGAAAGGCATGGGAATTTCAGAATTAGAAAATAATGTGCGCTCGCACATTATTGATAATTGGAAATATCAGGATGAGCCAGAACATTTACGGACGATACGCGATCGGATTTTGCAAAATGAACAGCTTGCTGCACAGATGCTGGTGCTTTATCAGCAGATTTTACAGCGAGGTGAAGTGGCAGGCGCTGAAACTCTTGAACAGATAAAATTACGACTATCTGGTTTGGTAGTTGAACAACAAGGTAGATTAAGGATTTATAACAAAATTTATAAATGTGTATTTAACCAGAGTTGGGTCGATGAAGCATTAGCTCATTTACGACCATACGCTGAGGCAATAACAGCTTGGTTGTTGTCTAGCTGTAAAGACGAGTCGCGTTTATTACGAGGACAGGCATTACAAGATGCTCAAGAATGGGCAATAGGTAAACAATTAAGTAATGAAGATTATCAGTTTTTAACTGCTAGCCAAAAATTTGACAGTATAATACTTCTTGCACAACTTGATATAGCTCGTGGGGAAGGAGAAAGAACCAAAAGAGAATTTTTGGCTAATGTTTCCCATGAAATTCGCACCCCTCTTAATGGCATCATCGGATTTTTAAAGCTGATTTTAGAGGGTATGGCAGATGACCCAGAAGAACAAAACCAATTTTTGGCAGAAGCTCACCACTTATCGATACATCTGCTAAATATTATCAACGACATCTTAGATATAGGAAAAATCGAAGCAGGTAAAATGGAGCTAGCTTTTACTTCAGTCAAGCTAGATCAGCTATTCAGTGATGTCGAAAGTTTCATGCGTCCCCAAGCAGAAATGAGAAATCTCAGCTTTCGGATGCAAATGCCAGCTACCTCCGATGAAATCATTGTCCAAAGCAACTACCAACGGCTGCTACAAGTTATGCTCAATTTGGTAGGAAATGCCATCAAATTTACCCATGAGGGTGGCGTTACCGTCAGCGCTGATTTAGTACTAAAAAAGGCAAAGGCGAACTTTCAAGGTCAGCAATTTCCTGGCATGGTGAGAGTGCGTGTAGCAGACACTGGTATCGGTGTTTCCTTGGATAAACAAGATAAACTGTTTCAATTATTCTCTCAATTAGATGGCTCCCGTAATCGCCAATATGGTGGCACAGGTTTGGGATTAGCAATATCCCAGAAGCTCATAGAAGCTATGGGTGGTGAACTAAATTTTTACAGCGTGGGCGAAGGCCTTGGCTCAACAGTCACTTTCACCGTACCACTGTATCAATATCCTATGATTATTCAGCCTGAATTTGAAGACTCATCAGCGTTAGAATAGAACATTGCTAATTTATAACTTTGCAATCACATCTTACCTAAAACCTGATTGCACTAGAGCGATATCTGGCAATAAGGCACTCGGTCTTTATATTTATTATTTCCCAGAGGTGAGGTTATCCAAAACTTGCTGAAATTCTGCTGTGGAAGGAATTGCGATCGAACTCTTAACCCAAAATAGGCGATCGCTTCCATTACAGAATTTGCACTGATTGAGTATTAATTTCTGTTAAATTAGCCAATCTTATATCATTCGTAAACAATGTTGCATTTAGAGATTTTGCACTTGCTACAATTATTGCGTCAGGAAGCCTGAGTTTGTATTGTTTACGAATTGCAATTGTTAACTTTTTAATATTATTATCAATACCAACAACTGTAATTTTATTTAAAAAATCAATAATTTGTGTTTCTTCTTTTAGACTGAGACTCGGATAAGAGAGTAATTCAATCTCAGTAATCACTGAAATAAAATATTGTCCTGATGGTAGTGGGTTTACCAAGCGACCACCCAAAAAGTACAAGACTACATTTGTATCTAAAAAAATCAAAGCTTGTGTCAACACCACTCATCCCTAATTTGCTTCTGATATTCCAAAGGGTCTTGAGTTAGTTGAATTACACCTGCATAGTGGTTTAAATTAAACTCTTGTTTTTGTTGTGATTGATGAGCTTCTAATATTTTCTCAATTTGCTGCCAGTCCTGATAATCAATCAACACTGCTACCGGACGCATGGCTTCATCAGTCACAATTTTTTTCTTAAAAGGTAGCATGATTTTGTATATCAGATACAACGTTTTACTATATTAATCGTAACTCCAAGACAGAAAATTGATGATGACAACTTTTCCAGAGTAAGAGGATCTCAATCAGGCTTGACACAAGGAATCAGAAGAATCTAGCTAGAATTGGCTGGTTTCACGCCAAAAGATGCGATTGACCTACTTGTATCTAGATTAATGGTTTGCAAAGGTAAATACTTTCTTGCTTGCCTACGTGGGATAAGTGACGCTAGTGTTAAAAGAAATCATGCAAATCAAAACCCTCATCCCAGAAGTCGAGTAGGAAGCTAGAATGGCAATTCCAAATAAAGAAGTAAAATCTAATACAGATATTTTAGATAATAGACGCACCCAAACTCGCATCCAGGTTCGTATTCCTAAAGACTTGCATGAGGAACCAGTCATTTCACGACTGGTTTCTCACTATGGGATCACAGTTATTATTGCTGATGCTCAGGTAAGCGCAAACGTGCCACAATATAGCTGCTTCGATCTGGAACTGCGAGGTACTGTTTCTCAGATTGAAAGTGCCCTAACTTACCTAGATGAACTGGATTTAGAAGTTTTGCACCAATCCAGCCCTGAAGAAGATGGTTGGTAAATTGAGTTCTCAGTCCTGAGTTATGAGTGCTGAGTCAAAAACACTCAGCACTCAGCACTCAGTACTCGTTACTGGTTTTAGGCCATTTGATTTTCAATCGCCCACCGCGCTAGTTCAGTGCGGTTATGGAGATTGGTTTTGCCCAACATATTGGACACATGGCTTTCAACCGTGCGCTGACTAACATTTAGTTCTTCAGCAATTTCCCGGTTAGCTAAACCCCTAGCGACAAACTGGACTACTTTCAGTTCTGTTGGGGTTAATTGCACATCGAAGGGAACCTGGATGCGGGAACCATTTTCGCCTCCTTTTGCTTGGTGTTCTTTCCAACGGATAGTTTGTTTCAGCGAGGATTCAACTTGGGCTACGAGTTCTTCTGGTTCAAAGGGCTTGACCATATAAACATCAGCACCTTTGTTCAGACCTTTAACTCGGTCTGCACTTTGTCCCTTGGCTGAAAGGAAAAGAACTGGAATCCAGCTGGTGCGTTCGTTTTGCCGGACTTGTTCCACAAAAGTATATCCGTCCATTTCCGGCATCATCACGTCGCAGATAATCATGTCTGGAACATCTTGCTCTAAAATTTCCAGAGCTTCACGTCCATTCTCGGCGGTGATGACTTCGTATCCCCGGAATTCTAAGTAATCCTTCACCAGCAAGATGAGGTTAGGGTCATCATCAATCAATAGAAGTCGTTTGTGATCTTTCATGCTGGGCTCTTTCATAGCAGTGGCACTTGTCGCGCTTCGGTCCATCAAAGTCTTGAATATTTATCCTCTATGGTGGGTTATTTCGAGATGTTGTCCTTTTTCCTACTTAACTTGCCTTTGCTGTCTCGAAGTCTCAAAAATGCCGAGCATTTTCAAGAGACTAATAGCTCGATAGCAAAAGTCCAGCAAGGATACGTATAGCAGTAGTATCTATAATGCGCTATTATATATCGCATTGAAAGTGGCGGGCGAAAAAACACTGATTAAATAATAATCCTTCTGACTCACAAGTAAGTATTGGCTTAAAGATGACCCTACCTCAAAACCAACCCGCACTTTCTTAAAGCTTACTGCTGTTCCATATCCTTCGGTTGTTAAGCCTCTATGAGGTGTTCACAAGAAACTAGGGAAGTTTCTGGCAA
Source organism: Nostoc sp. FACHB-133 (assembly GCF_014698055.1). Taxonomy (NCBI): domain Bacteria; kingdom Bacillati; phylum Cyanobacteriota; class Cyanophyceae; order Nostocales; family Nostocaceae; genus Nostoc; species Nostoc sp. FACHB-133. The sequence continues at coordinate 408,682 of NZ_JACJSH010000001.1, read as the reverse complement.
AGGATGGTTGAAAAACGCATATTCTTTTACCACCTTATTGCCTATTAAGTGTTCTTGGATGATCCGCTCAATAACTTCTAGGTTTGCTTGGCGATACCAGGCACCATCAAGGTAAACCACCATTATGGGTCTAGAACAACAAACGCGCAAGCAGTTGGCTTTAGTTCTGTAGATGCATAAGGAATAATTCTGTTGCGACTCATCAAGTTTTAACTCTTTAAGTCGCTCTTTTAAGTATTCCCAGGATTCCAGACTAGCTCGTTTTGAGCAGCAATTAGCAATTGTCTGGTCAGCGCAAATAAAAATGTGTCGCTGAATCTTTGCAAGTCCGAAACTTTCTACACAATTACTCAGGGCTTTATATTCTACTAGAGATTTAGTGGCTTTGGGGATTTGATGGCTTGACTGTATCACTGTATTGTTACTTATCGAGCAGCTCCCTGATTACAGTTCTATAACAATTTCCCAGCTTTGCAAATAAAGTTGACTGAGAAGAGAATGGGGCATTGGGCAACTTGTACTGAGCAGAGTCTCTCAAATATAAGTATCGGGCATTGGGAAAACTCTTCACTACTCCCGACTCCCGACTCCCTATGACCATATAAAAATATACGTAACTTACAGAGCAGAACCCGAAGGATATAAATAATTAGGCATTAATACTTAAGTACATCAACGAGCTTCTAGTTCGGGAACCCGTACTCAATGAATTCTTGCCATTGGATGCCAATTTTAGGTAAATTAGCACTCAGGGGTTGAGAGTGCTAATCTCTGGAGAAAATAATTATGGCAGCCTTATCTTTAAGCGTTTCTACAGTTAAACCTTTGAGCGATCGCGTTTTCGTAAAAGTGAACGCCTCAGAGGAAAAGACCGCAGGTGGTCTATATTTGCCCGATACCGCCAAGGAAAAGCCCCAGGTAGGGGAAGTAGTTGCCCTTGGTCCTGGCAAGCGTAACGAAGACGGTAGCCGTCAGGAATTAGAAATTAAAGTCGGCGATAAGGTGCTGTACTCTAAGTACGCCGGCACTGACATCAAGCTCGGCACCGAAGAATATGTACTGCTTTCTGAAAAAGATATCTTAGCAGTCGTTATTTAGTGGTCATTAGTCATTGGTCATTAGTCATTAGCCAATGACAAAGGACAAATGACAAATGACGTAGACGCCCTCCGGGCGGCTTCCCGAAGGGTAGAACAAAAGACAAATGACAAAGGACAACTAAAACAATTATGGCAAAGCGCATTATCTACAACGAAAACGCCCGTCGCGCCTTAGAACGAGGCATTGACATCCTGGCTGAGGCTGTAGCTGTTACCCTTGGCCCCAAAGGTCGTAACGTAGTCCTAGAAAAGAAATTTGGCGCACCGCAAATTGTTAATGACGGTGTAACGATCGCTAAAGAAATCGAATTAGAAGACCACATTGAAAACACTGGCGTAGCTTTGATTCGTCAGGCTGCTTCTAAAACCAACGATGCTGCGGGCGATGGTACCACAACTGCTACCGTTTTAGCTCATGCGATCGTCAAAGAAGGCTTGCGGAACGTTGCAGCTGGTGCTAACGCAATTTCGCTCAAGCGTGGTATTGATAAAGCTACTGCCTTTCTAGTAGACAAAATCAAAGAACACGCCCGTCCGGTGGAAGATTCCAAAGCTATTGCCCAAGTTGGTGCAATCTCGGCTGGTAATGACGAAGAAGTCGGTCAGATGATTGCCCAAGCAATGGACAAGGTGGGCAAGGAAGGCGTAATTTCCCTAGAAGAAGGGAAATCTATGTTCACCGAATTGGAAATCACTGAAGGGATGCGCTTTGATAAAGGCTACATCTCTCCTTATTTCGCTACCGACCCTGAGCGGATGGAAGCAGTTTTTGATGAGCCTTTCATACTGCTAACCGATAAGAAAATCGCTTTGGTACAAGACCTCGTACCAGTGTTAGAGCAAGTAGCTCGTGCTGGTCGTCCTTTGGTAATTATCGCTGAAGATATTGAAAAAGAAGCTTTAGCAACCTTGGTAGTAAACCGTTTACGCGGTGTACTCAACGTGGCTGCTGTTAAGGCTCCTGGCTTTGGCGATCGCCGCAAAGCACTACTAGAAGACATCGCTGTTTTAACTGGTGGTCAACTAATTACAGAAGATGCTGGTTTGAAGCTAGATAACACCAAGCTGGATAGCCTAGGTAAAGCTCGCCGGATCACCATCACCAAAGATAGCACCACAATTGTTGCCGAAGGTAACGAAGCTGCTGTTAAAGCTCGTGTCGAACAGATTCGTCGTCAAATCGATGAAACCGAATCTTCTTACGACAAAGAGAAACTGCAAGAGCGTCTTGCTAAACTCTCTGGTGGTGTCGCTGTCGTGAAAGTTGGTGCAGCGACTGAAACCGAAATGAAAGACAAGAAGCTGCGCCTAGAAGACGCAATCAACGCCACCAAAGCTGCTGTGGAAGAAGGTATTGTTCCTGGCGGTGGTACAACTCTGGCTCACCTTGCTCCTGAATTGGAAGTTTGGGCAAAGAGCAATCTTAAAGATGAAGAGTTGATTGGTGCTTTGATTGTTGTTCGCGCCTTACCTGCACCTCTGAAGCGGATTGCTGAAAACGCTGGTCAGAATGGTGCTGTGATCGCTGAACGCGTCAAAGAGAAAGAATTCAACGTTGGCTACAATGCTGCAACGAACGAATTCGTCGATTTGTTAGCTGCTGGTATTGTTGACCCTGCTAAGGTGACTCGTTCTGCTCTGCAAAACGCTGCATCCATCGCTGGTATGGTGTTGACAACCGAATGTATTATAGTTGACAAGCCTGAACCAAAAGACGGCGCTCCTGCTGGCGCTGGTGCTGGTGGCGGCGACTTCGATTACTAATACTTTGTAGTTGCATAAGTTGAAAAACAGCTGCTTCCTGATGGAGGTGGCTGTTTTTTTGTGTCAGGAGAAGAGGAAGAGAGTGAGTTACGACAACGCTTGTAAATATTTAGCTGAACAGTACCCAGCCGAGTTTGTGCGTTGGTTGCTTGGGGTAGAGGTACAACAAATTGAAGTCTTAAAAACGGAACTCACGCTTGAACCAATTCGCGCGGATTCTGTGACATTTTTGCAAGCAGCTAACCAAATTTTGCACATTGAATTTCAAACTTTGGCGAAATCTAATCCGGCGCTTAATTTCCGAATGCTCGATTATTCTGTGAGGTTGAAGCGCCAATACCGTTGTCCTGTAGTGCAAGTACTAATATTTTTGCAAGAAACTACTAACGAAATGGCTTTTACTGAAGAATATCGGGACAACACGACGATTCACCAATATCAGGTTGTTCGTCTTTGGGAGCAAGATTCAACACTATTTTTGGCTAATCCGGCGCTGTTACCTTTAGCAAGTTTGACGCGAACTGACTCGCCACAAACTTTACTGGCACAAGTGGCTGAACGAGTCGCTACAATTCCAGATAGGGAGGAGCGACAAAATATTGCAGGTTGTGTAGAAATTCTAGCGGGTTTGCGGTTTGAAAAGGATTTGGTTCGGCAATTTTTGCGGGAGGATATTATGAAAGAATCTGTAATTTATCAAGATATCGTTCAAAAGGAAGCGTTTAAATTGATTAGTCGTCTACTTAAACGGCGTTTTGGTGATATTAATGGATCATTAGTTGAGCAGGTTAGTAATTTATCTGCTGAACAGTTAGAGGAATTGGGAGAGGCGTTGTTAGATTTTTCTGAAATTGCTGATTTGGTAGCTTGGTTAGAACAGCACGGAGGAGGAAGAGGAGAGGGAAAAGTTATTTAGTTGATGAGACTAAGTTTGTAATCTGCTGTAAAATGTCGTTTTGCTCCTGTTTAATTACTTCAAGCCTCGTTAAAAGTTTTGCCAGCCGTTCATTGTTGGGCTGCGAACCTAAATCAGAAGTGGAATTGTCTGTAAAGATGGATAAGGACTTAAAGCTAAATTTGGATAAAGACTGAAGGAATTTAAAAGGAGCAGTTAATGTAACTAATAAGCCTTGCTCAATCAAACGACTAAAGGTTTTAATTAATTGCCACAGAATAAAAATAGTTAACAGTATTATGACTATGCTATAGATTGGGTGATCAACTCCCCAAATGACTGATTTAATTGTCCAAGATATTGCTGGATGAGCCTCAATCCAAAGATTCAAGGCATCCAATCGATGATTTATAAAATCATTAACAGCATTTTCAATTGCTGTAGAAGCAGTAGCGCTTAGTTGTTCGGCTTTTTGAATGGTATCTTCTAGATAATTCTTACTTTTATCAAACTTTTCTACAATAGAATCTTCCGCTTGTTTGGCAGTTTCTGCTATCGTATTGACTGCTTTACCACTGGCTAGGCTAATATTATCAACTGCTTTTTCTGCTGTTTGAGTCAATGAATTTTTAGCATGTTCAGCTGTTTGTGTAAATGTATAAATAGCTTGGCTAGTTTTTTCAGCTACAATGTCGCTTGTCTTTGCAGCTGTTTGACTTAAAGAGCCTTTCGCCTTGTCTGTAATTTCAGCAACTGTATTAACGGCTTCACCAGTCTTAGTAGTTATGGTAATAACTGCTCCGCCAACAGTTTCGTTTAAAGAATTGTTTACCTTTTCAGCTACTTCTGATACATTAGTAAGAGATTTATTAGTTAATTCAGTTAAACTGTTAGCAGTTTTACCTGTTGTTTCATTAAAAAAGATTTGGCATTTTCAAAATCTCTTGAAACTTCCTTATATAAAGCTGTTCCTAAAGAAAAATGTTCGCTAGCCACTCGATTTAGCATGATACCTTTACCACATATTTTTTAACAAACATAGGTTATCATCTAGGGCAAACAAACAGGATCAGGGTACACACGGAGATTTTTCTATAAAACTCATTAAGCTCAGTGGCTTTTTCGAGATTAAAGCGTGCAATTACATCCTCAAAATTCAATTTTACGCTTTTGGTGTTTTAGCAGTTATCAAATTCGAGATTGTGCTTCTAATAACTTACGCGCTACATCACGAGCAATTTCTAAAGTTTCAGCAACAGTCCGTCCTTGAGCTACTAAACCTTGAAGTTCATCAGATGTTGCTAAATAAACGCCTTCAGGTAATTTCTCAATGTGGATGTTTAACAATCTTTCCATTATTGTATGTAGATGTTACTATTTGGAGCGATTTAATTCTTATCGTATCGCTTTTCTGAACTACAGCGATGTCTAACATGGGCTACGCCTACGCACTTCCACTTTTCCATAAAAACTCATGAGCCAAATTAATCCTGACCGATTTTCTGGGTTTCGTTGCGTTGCCTTGGTCTTGAGATGTGCCATCACAATTACACCAAAAGGATTGGTAGTTTACTCTAAAGTTTTCCACCCTTGCTCATAGTCAAACAGTTTCGCCACAGGAAACTCAAATAATTCTAGAAAGCGGGGAAAATATAGCTCGATGACTTCTTTGCAAGGACTATCGTAATCAGTAAGTTGCTCGCTCATGAATTAAAACAAAAAGTACCTCTGTGCCATTGGTAAAACTGTCGCAGGTTCACAAATCAGCAACTCACCATCTGCCCTGACTTGATATGTTTCTGGATCTACTTCAATATGGGGTAGTGCATCATTCAGCTTCATATCACGCTTGCTCAATTGGCGTGTTCCAGAAACTGCTACTGCTGCCTTTTGTAAACCTAGCTGGCTAGGAATTTCGTTCTCTAAAGCTGCTTGTGAAACAAAAGTTAATGACGTGGCATGACGCGCCCCTGCAAAACTACCAAACATTGGGCGCATATAAACTGGTTGCGGTGTGGGAATACTGGCGTTAGCATCGCCCATTTGCGACCATGCAATCATTCCGCCTTTAATCACTATCTGTGGTTTCACGCCAAAAAACGCGGGATGCCACAAACATAAATCTGCTAATTTTCCCTCTTCCACTGAACCTACATATTGAGCAATTCCGTGAGCGATCGCAGGGTTAATTGTATACTTTGCAACATATCTTTTTGCCCGAAAATTATCTGCTTTTTGCTCATTTCCCTGTGGGTTAAGAATTCCCCCTTGCACCTTCATTTTGTGAGATGTCTGCCAGGTGCGAATTATCACTTCGCCTACCCTTCCCATTGCCTGAGAGTCGGAGGAAATCATGCTAAATGCGCCTAAGTCGTGCAAAATATCTTCGGCAGCAATGGTTTCTCGGCGGATGCGAGACTCGGCAAAAGCGACATCTTCAGCGATCGCAGGATCGAGGTGATGACATACCATCAACATATCCAGGTGTTCATCTAAGGTGTTGAGGGTGTAAGGGCGTGTGGGGTTAGTGGAAGATGGCAGAACATTGGCTTGACCGCAAACTTTGATAATATCTGGTGCGTGTCCGCCGCCTGCGCCTTCGGTGTGGTAAGTGTGGATGACACGATTTTTGAAAGCTGCGATCGTATCTTCGACAAATCCGGCTTCGTTCAGAGTATCAGTATGAATCGCTACTTGCACATCATAAGCATCGGCAACGCTGAGACAAGTATCAATTGCTGCGGGTGTGGTTCCCCAGTCTTCATGGAGTTTTAACCCCATTGCACCAGCAGCTACTTGTTCTACAAGTCCTTGGGGTTGACTGGCGTTACCTTTACCCAAAAATCCTAAGTTGACGGGGAAAGCATCAGCAGCTTGCAGCATCCGGTAAATATTCCAAGGGCCGGGGGTGCAGGTAGTGGCATTTGTACCCGTAGCTGGGCCAGTACCACCGCCAATCATGGTAGTAATCCCGGATGCGATCGCAACTTCAATCTGTTGGGGGCAAATAAAATGAATATGGGCATCAATCCCGCCAGCAGTGAGAATCATTCCTTCACCAGCTAAAGCTTCCGTTCCGGGGCCGATAATAATATCTACATTGTCTTGAATATAAGGATTTCCGGCTTTACCAATTTTGAAAATCTTGCCATCTTTAATGCCAATATCCGCTTTGACAATTCCCCACCAATCGAGAATTAAGGCATTAGTAATTACTAAATCTACAGCACCATCGGCGTTAGAAATGGGGGATTGTCCCATTCCGTCTCTAATAACTTTTCCGCCGCCAAATTTCACTTCATCGCCGTAGGTGGTGAAATCTTGTTCAACTTCAATAAATAATTCTGTATCTGCAAGTCGGATGCGATCGCCTACTGTTGGGCCATAGGTTTCGGCATAGGCGCGGCGATCAATTCTGTAAGGCATATAAAATCCTTTTTTTTAACGCAAAGGGACGCGGAGGGAAGCGCGGAGGTACGCGGAGGTTTTTAGAGGTTTCCGTTAATTTTGGCGTTGAAGCCGTAGACTTGGCGAGTACCAACGAGGGGGATTAGAGTTATTTCTTTTTCGTCGCCTGGTTCAAAGCGGACTGCGGTTCCGGCGGGGATATCAAGGCGCATTCCTCTAGCTTGTTCTCTGTCAAAGTTTAAGGCGGTGTTTACTTCATAAAAGTGATAATGGGAACCTACTTGTATGGGGCGATCGCCTGTATTTGACACTTGTAATTTTATAGTTGGACGACCAACATTTAGTTCAATTTCACCTGCTGGTGTGATAATTTCCCCGGGAATCATAATAAATTCAAACTTACAAAATTAACGAATTGGATTATGTACTGTTACTAACTTTGTACCATCAGGAAAAGTAGCTTCAACTTGCACATCATGTATCATTTCTGATATCCCTTCCATGACATCATCCCGCGTTAATAGTGTTGTACCATAACTCATCAATTCAGCTACAGTTTGCCCATCTCTCGCTCCTTCTAAAATGGCGGCAGAAATATAAGCAACTGCTTCAGGATAATTAAGTTTTAAACCCCTTCCTTTCCGTCTTTCTGCTAATAAAGCAGCAGTAAAAATTAATAGCTTATCTTTTTCCTGCGGCGTAAGTTGCATTCTTATCTCCTGTGTGTTCTCTGCGCCTCTGCGGTTCGTTTAAACCTGCCAAACTCTTGGTATACAATTACCACGATTCAGAAAAGAAACTCGTAGCAACTGCCAAACATTAATAAACCAGTTTCTCACCTCAGAAGTAGAAGAACCGCGATATCGGCACAATAATCCATGTTGTAATCGGCTAACACCCACTTCTCCTTCCCCATTCCATAAACTTCGTGCTTTTTCGACAATTTCTGCTGAAACTGCACCACCAACCCAAACTAGACTACCTACTATTGGTTTTCCAGCCAAGGCGTGGGGACTGTGGAAAATGTCTTCGCTACCGCGTAAGCATTGCCGATCAATCCATAAAGGAACGCCTTGCTGCCAAATCTCTGTGTGCGATCGCCATTCTCCAAGGTAAAATTTTTCTCCTCTAGCACTGCGACCAAACCGGGTAATTTCCCAGCCTAACCAACTGGCCTCGGTTGCTAATTCTACCCGTAAATCTTGCCGATAAATCGCGTCATTAAATAAAATTGTCTCCTGTGGCAACCACTCTAAACAAGCGCCAGCGTCAACTTGCATCTGGATGGTTTGTCTAGCTTGTAAGCCATTGCTGCGATATATCTTGCTTGCAGCAGCTGTAGTAATTAAGGCTTGGGCTTGGGCTTGGAGGTGGATATTAGAGGATAAGCGATCACCTCCTACCATTCCCCCAGCTGTATGTAAAATTACGCTATGACAAACTTTTTCCCCTTCTGGATAAAATGGGCGTTGTACCTTCAAGGGCGCTTGTTGGTGATTGTAAATTAACTGGGTTGCACCCTGACGATCGGCATAGACTAAATTAAGTTTTCCATGCCAACCTTCTGCTATTTGTGAGTTACAGGTCATTTATGAAGTAAACATTAAGTTTCAGGTGGATTACATTTTTAATTCACTATGCCAGTGTTTTACATGCATTTATCATTTTATTTAAGAAACACCAGTCCACTATATAAATGAAAAGCTGAGTCCCAATTAGTCTGTTCCCTACGAAACAAATGAATATGTGACTTGATATGACCCAACATTTCTGTTTGATCTAATGTTGTATCTGCAAATGATGTGAAATCTGACCAAATTTTGACTTGAGGTAGTTGCTGGTCAATCCAACTTGATAAACTATTCCAATTAATTCTGATTGTATTTTGGCTAGCTTGGGGAATGATTTTTAAACCTTGCTGGAATTCATAGCCGTTATCATCAAATCGAAGAATGCAACGTCTACCAGGTAGGTGTAAATCACAAAACTGAGCATAGTCTTGTGTTTGAGTTTTCCATTCCAGTTTACGGTGGGCATCAACATCTACAACTTGTTCAAAAATGGGCAATAGTCCCACTACTCTGGCTGTGACTTCTGACCAGTCAAAGGTGAGAGAACCGAGTTGATTTGTGTCATTACAGCAAACGACAGTAACTTGTGGGGTAGATTCTTGAAAATGTTTGACTTGATAAACTTGAATTTGCTGAATTTGAGCTATTGTTGCCCAAAAACAAGGAATACCAGCCTGCTGTAACTGTTTGCCGTAAAATTTTAGTTCTCCCACTTGTCCAGTACGGTACAACCTCCAGCCACGACTTGGCATTAATAGCCGTGCGGTATAGGGATCTAGCTGCATAATCTGGGCAAATTTTCGAGATGCGTCTGTTTTCATCTCGTTACTGAGTGGCTCTAAAACTAGTACGCCAAGTTCAGTGTTATTAGGTTCAGATTTTGCTTGGAAAATGGCTCTTTGTCTTTGTTCAATCTCAATTTCTTGCAGTCGTTGCAAACCTTGACGTGCTAGCGACACTATTTTGGTATTTGTCGTATCTTGCAGCAGTTGCCGATAAACTTTTTCCGCATCCTGATACTTTCCAGATACTTCATGCAAGCGACCAAGATAAAATTGTACCCAAGGATTGTCTGGTGATTCTATTAGCAGCTGTTTGAGTAATTTGGCAGCTGTTTGATAGTCTTTATGATCAAAGGCGATCGCAACTTGCTCAATCATCACTTACTTTAAATACAGGATGGAGTGATGTCTCGCGCAAAATCACTTTTGCGTAAGCTATAAATCATTTATACTTCACAACTTGCGGTAATTAGGGTTAATGCTACTACTGGGGCTGTAACTGCTCTCAGAATGCGGCGACCAAGGGAAACAGGTTGAAATCCAGATGCGATCGCATTCTCAATTTCTTGTGTTGTCCATCCTCCCTCTGGACCTGTAGCAATGACAATGGTTTCTTGTCCTTTGTCATTTGTCATACCCTGCGGGAAGGCGAAGCGCCTATGTCCTTTGTGCTGTAAGCAATCTTTTAAATGGGGAAACTCACCACGCGCTTCACAGATATATTGCTGACTGTTGGCAAATGACAAATGACCAGTGACCAATGACAAACCCGTATTAAAAGCAACAGGCTCTAAAATTGTTGGCACAAAAGAGCGCTCTGATTGTTCGGCGGCTTCCGCAGCGATGCGCCGCCAACGTTCGAGCTTTTGAGGACTAGGATCAAGTAAAGTGCGATCGCTCAATACTGGTGCAATACAAGTTACTCCCAACTCTGTACAACACCGCACCACTTCATCAAATCCATTGCCTTTGGGTAACGCCACCATCAAGGTAATTGATACAGGTAATTCAGTTTCCACCAAAAGCGATTCTAAAACCTGTGCCTGCTCCCCTGCTAGCTGCGCTAACCACCATTTTCCTTTACCATCCATTGCAATAAAGCGATCGCCTTCACGCAAGCGCAACACACGCCCCAAATAATGTTGTTGTTCTTTGGTGAGTAAAATTTGCCCTTGTTGAAATTGGGAGGGTGCGATCGCAATTCTTTGCAGTTGAGACATTTTTCTTAATGAATTATTGCCCTGCTGTAGATATCTGTTGTCTAACCCAGGTACGGAAAGCACGAGTTACTGCTATTTGTCCAACTTTCTTGCTTTCTTGGATAAATCGGGGAATCTCTGTTATTAGCACAGGTGCAAAAGTTGGGCTGCGATCGCTCTGTAAGTATTGTCCACTGTTAAGGGTGTAGATCCTCAAGACATTTCCGTTATACCGCCAGAATTCTGGGACTTCCATTGAAGCATAAAGGCTTAACTTGTCTATCTTGGATCTGGAATATTCTACTTCCAGTACTATGTCTGGTGGTGGGTCTGTATTCAGGTCAATATTTTCTTTGTTGCGGACTAACAATTCATTTTGGATGTAGTAACTACTGTCCGGCTCGCCTCCTTGCTCCAAATCATCCCGCGTCATAGTCAACGAGCCAGCGCTTTTAACTTCTAAACCAAATTCTTCACACAGCACAAGAACAAAACCTTCAATGAGACGGTTTGAATTCTCGTGCGGCATTAGCGGAGTCATAATTTCTACTATTCCGTTGTCATAAGCTAGCCTTTTATTTCGCTCAGATCCCATATCTGCCAGCATAGCTTTGAATGTCTGCCAGCTTATGTTTTGCAGCACATCCCTAGTTTCTGCGAATTTTGCTGTTGTTACCATATTTCAGTTTTCCTGTGGATGTGTCACCGAAGAGAGAAGGGGAGGCAGGGGAAGAAGAGAAGCAGGGGGAAAGAATAAATAGCTCCAAAAAAACTTTGCGCTCCTCTGCGCTTACCTCTGCGCCTTTTTGCGTTTAAACTTAAACCTTCAATTGGCCACGAATTTACGAAACTGTGTACTAAGTGTATTAGGACTTACGCAAGAGACACAGATGGATTTATCTGTGTCTCTCTTTGATTTCATTATCTTCAATTTTTCGGCTTACGAAAGATTCTGGAAGTAAGCTTCTAGCGCTTCAGTCACTAACTGAGTCATGGGCTTACCTTGGCTTTCTGCTACTTCCTTCAACTTGCCATAAACCTCTTCTTTCAAATTTACCCGATGGCGCGATTTGTTTGCACCATTAGCGGTATTAGGATCGTAGCTAGCAGCAAATTCGCGGATGGCATCAAAACCAACGCGATCGCAAAAATCACCAAACTTCTCCTTCGATTTCCGAGATTTCTTAAAGTAAACAAAAATTGGCTCTAAGAAGATTTCTAAGTCATTATGGTGCAGCTTCTCTGTGTAAGGTTGTGCCAGCCGAGTCTGATTTGGCGAACCACCTAACCATAATTGGTAAGATTCTGGGGCGCTACCGACAAAGCCCAATTCTGCTAAGTAGGGACGAGCGCAACCGTTGGGGCATCCTGTCATCCTTACCACAAAATGTTCATTTTGTAAACCTACTTTATCCAAGAGAGCCCGAACTCGCTCTAAAATGCCTGGTATTGCCCGTTCTGATTCCGTGATTGCCAAGCCACAAGTAGGCAAAGCCGGACAAGCCATTGCATGCCGCACTAAAGGTTCGATTTTGCTAGGGTCGTCTCCAACACCGTGACGGCTGAGAATATCTTGAATAGCTTGCTTGCTATCTGGTTCGATATCGTAAAAAATCAGGTTTTGGTTGGATGTGAGGCGGATGGGTAAGTTGAACTGCTCAACAATTTCCCGCAAAGCAGTTTTCAGTTGAAACGAACCTTCATCCTTAACTCGACCATTGTCAATGGAAATTCCTAAGAAGAGCTTCCCATCACCTTGTTCATTCCAGCCGAGGAAGTCGTGGAATTTAAACTCTGGCAGTGGTTTGAAGGCTTCGATTGATTTACCGAAATATTCTTCAACTTGGGCACGGAATTTATCTAAACCCCAATCGTTGATTAGATATTTTAATCTGGCGTGACGACGGTCGGTGCGATCGCCATAATCTCTCTGAGTAGCAACAATCGCTTTCACTATGTCGTAGACATCATCCTTTGCCACATAACCGATGGGGTCTGCTAACCTAGCGAAAGTTTCTTCTTTACCGTGGGTTCTGCCTAAACCACCACCAGCAAAAATATTAAATCCTTCTAATTGCTTCTTCTTATTGGTAATTACTACCAAAGTCAGATCTTGGGAATACAAATCCACCGAATTATCCCCTGGCACCGTCACGCAAATTTTAAACTTGCGGGGCATGTAATGCGTGCCATAAATCGGTTCTTCGTTGTCATGGATAATTGTGCCATTTCCATTGCGTTGTCGTGCTGCTTTCACCTCTGGGTTTTCTTCAGCACTAATTGCCTTTTCACCATCTAGCCAAATTTCATAATAAGCACCCGTCTGTGCTGACAACAAATCAGCAATATTCTGGGCATATTCCCAAGCATACTGATACTCTGGGCGATTTTTAAAAGGGGCTGGTGGTGCCATCACATTTCGATTAATGTCACCGCAAGCTCCCAAAGTCGAACCCAGATTGTTGACAATTGTGGCGATCGCTGCTTTCAGATTCTTCTTTAAAATACCGTGCAGTTGGAAACCTTGACGGGTAGTTGCTCGTAAGGTGTGGTTGCCATACTCATCAGCTATTTTATCTAAAGCCAAATACAGCTGCGGCGGTACTAAACCACCCGGATTTTTTGTCCGCAGCATAAACTGGTAATCTTTTTCCTGTCCCTTAGTGCGGTTGTCGCGGTTATCCTGCTGATAAGAACCGTGAAACTTCAAAAGCTGTACCGCATTTTCAGTAAAATGGGTAGTATCTTCAAGAATTTCAGTTGCTACAGGTTCACGCAAAAAATTACTATTTTCCTTGATTCCTTCTACTTTGGAAGGCTTACGGCTAGCGATTGGGGAAGGAGCAGATTTAACCATTAGACTTGTATAGTATTCTCAATAAAGCATTACGTAGACACCGAATCAGCACCCTTCGGCTACTTTATCCCCGGTAATCCGGCCGGAATAATGAGGAATGATTTAATTTTACCACGGCAAAAGCCGGCTTTGTCAGTGATGTAACACTTAACAAAACCAGCTTTTGGGAGTAGTGAGTTTTGTTAGCGGTAGCGGGGCGTTTAGCCCGTGCTAAGTCCTGAGTACTTAAGTAAAGTATAGAGTGACCGAGGACTCAATAATTTTTTATTTGAAGCGATAGCCAAGACCGCCATTGATGGTGACAGCAGAAGCATCGCTATTTTGGTAGGCACCAAGTCCGACTTTAGCGTTCGTGTAGACAAGGAAATTGTTAGCAACTTCTGATTCAACACCAGCACCTAGCACTACTGAATCTTTGTTACCTATAGGAGTTGGTGAGCCATCTTTTTCTACAAAAGAATAACCGCCAGTTAAGTAGGCGTTAGTTCTATTAGCGATAGGCACATCCACAGAAAGTTCTGGGATGATAGCACTTGTCTTATCACTCCAGAGAACATTACCGCGTGCAGAAAATGGCGTAGTTCCTAATTTCACGCGACCTGTAACATTACCACCAAATGTGGCAGCATCATTGATACCTTCTCCGCCGCTAGTAACGCCAGCTGCAACACCTGCACCAACATAACTAGCATCAGTACCCTTTTTGGTTTCAGCAGAAGCTTGACTAGCTGATAGAAATAGAGGAGCAACTATTAAGGAAGATAATGCAGAAAATGTCACGAAAGACTTGAGTAAGCGTTTCATAAATTTTACCAAAATTTGTATTTTTTACTTGTATATTCCCAGTCGAAAATCATTTAACAATGTTCCAAATATTTCCCAGATTTTATTAAATAAATGTTGCTAATGATGCATAAGAGTTACAGGCTAAGTATCCCAGGCAATCATAAATAAGCTGTTATAATTACATTCAATGGCTTTTCATCTGGTTTCTTTGTTCCAAAAATAGACGCTTTTAAAACTGTCACAATATTTGGAACTCAAACTATGTCGGAATAGTGTAAATAAAATATCCGACTAACATTTTTTGCCGAGTTTTTCACGGAGGATGAAAAACTCGGCTGTAGCATCTGTTGCAACAACCTATAGAGGGAATCTATAAAGTTAATTTTGAGCAGTTATTGTGGAGATTGAATAATGCTAACCGGTGCAAAAACGTTGTCTGGTTTGATGGGTTTATGTGTCGGTGATGCGTTGGGTGTGCCAGTGGAGTTTACTAGCCGTGCTGAACGAGTAAAATCTCCAGTGACAACGATGCAGGGTTATGGCACATGGAATCAACCACCAGGAACTTGGTCAGATGATAGTTCGTTAAGCTTTTGCCTAGCAGAATGCCTTTGTAGGGGGTATTCGTTGGATGCCATAGCTAATTCCTTCTGGCGGTGGTACAAGGAGGCTTACTGGACTCCCCGTGGCGATGTCTTTGATATTGGTCAAACTACCCACACAGCAATTATGCGTCTGAAACAGGGAGTTGTTCCCCATCAGGCGGGTGGGAAGGTTGAAAATAGTAATGGCAATGGTTCGTTGATGAGAATCTTGCCGATGGCTTATTGTCACCGAAACTTAACTTTAGGCGAATTGCTAGCGCGGGTGCATGATGTTTCAGCGATTACCCATGCTCATGCGCGATCGCAAATGTCCTGTGGAATTTATATTAGTATTGCAGTGGCGCTCCTAGAAGGGGCTGACCCCCAAACAGCTTATCTACAAGCATTGCAAGATATCCAAACAATTTATTCTGTCCGAGAATTTTTGTTAGAAAAGCCGCATTTTGGCAGAATTTTTAGTGGTGAGATTGCCAAGTTACCAGTTGAAGAGATTAATTCTGGTGGCTATGTGATTGATACTTTGGAGTCATCCCTGTGGTGTTTATTAAATAGCTCGTCTTATTCTGAGGCGGTGCTGAAAGCTGTCAACTTAGGTGGAGATACCGATACTACTGCCGCCGTCACTGGTGGGTTAGCCGGAATTTATTACGGGGTGGAAAATATTCCTCAAAAATGGATGAACCAAATTGCCCGTAGACAAGACATTATTTACTTGGCAGAGCGTTTTGCAAGGGCTGTCTACAGTTGAAGGGACTGGGGACTGGGGAATGGGTGAGGAGACAAAGGGAATAACCAATGCCCAATACCCAATACCCAATGCCCAATACCTAATCCTAAACCGTAGACAAAGAATAGACCTGACCATCAATTAACAGTCGTGTGATGCCCTTAGCTTGCAGATGAGTACGAGCCTTATGGAGCATTTTACTATCAGGAACTTTAATCACGCGATCGCGCTTGGTAGAAAAACGCTTGGCGACGCGATGATTATCAAACACCGGCAGAGTTCTTTGCTGGGTTTCTAGGCTGGGAATTTGTCCCAAATCACCAAAGTCCTTGAGAGGTCGGGTAATTAATTCCGAGGAACGGTCAATTACCAAATAACAAGTTTTCGGCAAATTGGCTATCGACAGAGGTAAAACTTGAACTGATGCTTCACCTGGTCTTCTTTTTGTGACTAAAGGTCTTTCGTCATCCAGGTCATCATCATCAAAGTCTTCTTCCTCAAAGTCATCATCCTCTAAATCATCATCTTCTAAATCATCCAAATCCTCCGATTCATCTAGCAAATCTTCGCCCAGCATCTGCGCGATGACAGCCGCTCCTGGATGTTTATCTTTTAGCGGTGGAATGGAGATGCTGACTATTTCCGGCGGCTTTTGCTCTGGAGTTTCTAATTTCTCTGTAACTCGGAGCTTCGGTTTTTCTGCCGCCGAGGGGCGACGGCGCACCCGTCTACTAGCAGCGAGTGATTCTGCCGTTTCCTCTGAGTAAACTTCCTGCTCTACACGAATTACCCGACGTGGCTGCGGCTCAACCTTTGTCACTTCCAACGGTGGGCTTTCGATGGGTGGAACTTCTATCTCCGGCTCCGGTTGAGTCAGCAATGGTAACTGCTCGTAGCTTACCTGCGCCCTGCCTTCAGGAGTTCTCGCAGCCCGCTTTAAAGAGACTAAGTATTCATACTCGTCCTCTGGCAAAGTGCTTTTGAGCAGGCGACTAATTGTCGAGTTACTCACACCATAGCGTTCTGCCAAAGTTGAGGTTGTTTCGGCAGTCTCTCGATATAATTTAAGAATTTCTTGCTTGTCAGAGTCTGTTAGTTTTCTCACGGTAGATACCAAAAATCTTTACTAAGCTCGTTTACGTCCACTGGTACGCCGCGTTCGTCTTAGTGATGCGTCATATTCTAAGACAGCGCCCATGCCAAATAACACCCCACTAAACACCCAAAACACTTCTAATATCTCCCCACTTTGATAGTTGGGGCCTTGGGCGTATTTAAACCACATATCTGCAATGTAAAGCGAAAAGGCCGCTGCTGCAATCATTCGCCAAGACTGGGAAACTCTTCCCCCCCAAAAGGCTAACAGCAAAGTGGTAGCAATAATTAACAGAACCACATCGCTAACTACGTAAAACCAATTCAAAATAGCGACTAGCAGTTCTGAGGGTGTTTCCTGTTGCATAGAAATCCACCATGCCAACAAACTACCGAACACTGCAATTGCTAACACAATTAGCCACTGCCATTTTTCCAGATTGATTCGCCTGGAAGCCACAGCTAAAATCATGCCTGCGCCAAGTAATAGATAAGTCAGTACAAAAAATATATCGCCTACAGACACATCTGGTTCATCTTTTAACACTATTTCGGTATATCCGAAAATTATCCCCCCAACGAAATAGGAAAGCATACCTAAGCCAATTAAGAGCCAGACATTTCGCCCACTGACGATTTGTGGACTCAGCCAGTTCCTCAAGCATAAGATACTGGCACCCAAATAAGCTAAAGCTTCAAAAATATTTGTACCAATCACGTACCACTCGGCCCGGCTTTCTATGCCATCAGCTCCGGGAACTTTGGCACTAAACAACAAAAAGTATAGCAGTGCTAGTACGGCCCAGCCAATATTAGCTAAGACAATGTTCTGAGTATTGAAAATCGATTTAGAAAGGAACGAATTCTCGTAAGAGTTATTCATAGGACTTGACTATGTAGATGCACTCTGGCAGTATTTTGAGTTAAAGGACTGTATATATAGCAGTGTGTCTGCCAAATAATACACAATCGGACACCAAAAGCAAGTACCAGTGGCCGGAATTTTGTTAAAATTTTCCATGCTACTGCCACAGTTTACCCAGTGGCGATTGATTTAGCCAACTGATAAATAGTAATCGCTCGGCTTCTGGCATATCTTCTAGCTTATAAATCACTTGTTTTGTAAAATTGCCATTGCCAAAATATGCTTTTCCTAATCGATGCAGTTCTTGTAATAGAATAACTACATGATTTTCCTGCCAATCAGGTATTTTGGCGGTTGGCAAAGGATTGGTAGATACCAAATATTTAACTGCTTCTAGGGAAGATGCTTGAGGAAATTGCTTTTGCTTTAATACTTCCGCAATATCTTTTTCAAATAATGCAGCTTGTTTAGCACCTAAAAACTCTTCAATGTCGATAGAAACACCCTGTAACAGCAAAATACCGGCTTGGACTAAAATCGCCGTTTTGCCATGACCACCTGTATCACTATCTAGCTGCTCTAAACGGATTTTACCCCAGACGCTAAAACGTTCCGGTTCCTCCAGCAAAACACAGGCTTTACCCCGGTTATCCGTTAATTCTCTCCATAAGGCTCTAGCTTCTTCTTCTTGACTAGCTTTGAAAACACTAATCAAGCGAAAAGTCTGCCCTTGATAATTGAGAATCGGCACCTGCTGATCCTTTTTTGGGTGCTGAATGCTTGATATTTCAACATCCTGCCGTTTGAGAATAAACATGGCACTAGCAAAAACTCCTCACAGGGGCACTCTTAATATGGAATATATAATGGCATTTGGCAGTATCGCCAAGGCTGAAATTACCTAGCATACTGTGGAAATGAGCCTAGCGATCGCCAGATTCTTCCCGAAGTTAGCTACCCAGAGGGCATTAGCGTTAACAGGCAAATAACCCCTTGACAACTTAATATATCTAAACCGATACTCCATCTGTTTCGTTTTTGGTGTAAATTGACTAGCTAGCGACTAGCATCTTAGCCTTGCTAGTAGTAAATCTGCAATTTTTGATTGCTTCTTGGTAAGTAAAGACGATATAATAGTGTAGGTGACTCCTTCAGGAGCCATTAATTTATGTTGGGCGCGTAGCTCAGTGGATAGAGCCACGGATTTCTAATCCGTTGGTCGCAGGTTCGAACCCTGCCGCGCTCGTTTTAACTTAATACGAACCTTAAAGAAGCCTTTTCGTGGTAATTTACCAAATAGGCTTGAGAGTTCATATAAATGCACCACACAAAAGATAAGGGTGATCTAGCAGCTGCTAAAGTGATAGCAGATTTAGTAGAGAAAGAATATTCGGTTTTTGTACCAGTAGTAACTGAACATGCACCCTTTGATTTGATTGCCTACAAAGATGGCAAATGTTACAGAATTCAAGCTAAGTACAGTTGTGATGGCACACTGAAAAATAAAAGCAATTGGGCAGACAAGAATGGTTGTCATGAGAAAAAATATAAATCTGATGACTTTGATTTCTATGGTCTTTATTTGCCAGATATAAACAAAGTAGTATATCCATCAATCACGTTTGGCGGTTGCGGTATTAGAACTACGCCACCTAAATCACCCAATGCTTTTTATTGGTGGGAGGATTTTACAGACTTTACTGAAGTAGCGTCTAAGCGAACCTACAAGGAGTTTGGTGTTGATTTAACAACTAGAAAGGTTAACCCAGATTCTAGAATTCATACCAGAAAAGTAGAAAGGCCATCTAAAGAGGAATTGGAAAAACTAGTTTGGGAAAAGCCAACAGCGCAAATTGGGAGAGATTTTGGCGTGTCTGACAAGGCTGTAGAAAAGTGGTGTAAAGTCTATGGGGTCGAAAAGCCACCCAGAGGTTATTGGGTTAAGAAAGCTTATGAAAAAACTGAAACTTAATGCTTCTGTTGTATTTATTTTAATTTAAAAAGCCCGTGACGAGGATTGAACTCGTGACCTCACCCTTACCAAGGGTGTGCTCTACCACTGAGCCACACGGGCGAAACATAATTCCAATTTCTTAGCTAGAAGTTAAAATGCTGGGAGTTTTGATGCTTACCCAGACATTATAACTTATAACTTCGTAAGTGGTGGGCCGGGCTGGATTTGAACCAGCGTAGGCGCTAGCCAACGGATTTACAGTCCGTCTCCATTAACCACTCGGACACCGACCCGATTTGTCTCACGATTTAAAATCTTAGCACCATGTTTTAGAAATTGCAAGTGATTGGAAAAAATAACTTGCGGGTAGAGATCGCAACAAAACTGCGTCTCTACCATTTGTATAAAAAATACTGGTTACACGCTCATCTCCAGCATTCGTTGCATTGGTCGCAGTGCAGCAAGGCGAATATCCTCTGACATGGTAATTTCGGGAGTGCGATTTTTCATTGCCCAGTAGAGCTTTTCTAAGGTGTTTAACCGCATAAACGGACATTCGTTACAAGCACAGTTATTCATCGGCGGTGCAGGAATAAAATGCTTGTCAGGAGCTAGTTTTTGCATTTGGTGAATGATTCCCGGCTCCGTAGCAACGATAAATTCTTTCGTGGGGCTGCTTTGACAATATTTGAGTAAAGCGGCTGTAGAGCCAATAAAGCTGGCGTGGCGCAATACACTACTTTCACATTCTGGATGTGCGATCGCCTCTGCTTCGGGATGAGCAATTTTTAACTGGACAATTTTCTTTTCCGAGAAGGTTTCATGGACAACACAGCTACCTTGCCATAGCACCAAATCTCGTCCCGTCTGTTCCATCACATACCGCCCCAAGTTCCGATCTGGGGCAAAAATAATCGGCTGTTCCTTTGGTATCTGCTGCACAATTTTCACAGCATTGGAGCTAGTACAAATAATATCGCTCATCGCCTTGATATCAGCAGAACAGTTGATGTAAGACACCACCAAATGATCTGGATGCGCTGCTTTAAAAGCTGCGAATTCATCTGCTGGACAACTGTCTGCTAAAGAACAACCAGCATTCAAATCTGGTAAAAGTACTAATTTATCGGGATTAAGTATCTTTGCTGTTTCTGCCATGAAGTGAACGCCAGCAAAGACAATCACATCCGCATTGGTTTTTTCGGCGGCTCTTGCTAGTTGTAATGAATCCCCAATAAAGTCTGCAATATCCTGAATATCTGGCTCTTGATAATAATGCGCCAGGATAACGGCGTTGAGTTCTTTTTTGAGACTCTGAATCGCGGCAAACAAATCTAGTGGTAGTTCACCCAGTTGGGTGTTTTCTCGTTGAGCTAGTGCAGTAGTAAACACAGTTTAGGGGTGCTTTATGTTGCAAATGTATGTCCTGTGGATTCAATTATAGTAGTTTTTACCAAAAATAGTGGACGGTTGATATTTTGGGGTTGTGTCCAAATCGGGCTGAGTTTCATATCCTGGAGATAGACGGCAAGGAAAGTGGCATGACCAGTCAGAAAACTCAATCGATAAACCTCAAAATTGCTGTAGTTGGAGATATTCACGACCAATGGGAAGTGGAAGATGGCGTTGCACTCAAGCATTTGGGTGTTGACTTAGTGCTGTTTGTCGGGGATTTTGGCAACGAGTCGGTGGAAGTGGTCAGAGCGATCGCATCCCTCGATATTCCCAAAGCAGCCGTGATGGGCAACCACGATGCCTGGTACACCGCCACCGAATGGGGACGCAAAAAGGCTCCTTATGACCGCTCTAAGGAAGACTGGGTACAGGAACAACTCGATTTATTAGGCCCGTCCCATGTTGGTTACGGTAAATTGGATTTTCCGGCTTGGAATTTAACTGTCGTGGGGGGTCGTCCCTTTACTTGGGGTGGCCCAGAGTGGAAATTCGCGGAAATCTGTAAAGAACGTTACGGTGTGACGAGTTTGGAAGAATCCGCCGATCTCATTTTCAAAGCAGTCAAAAGTGCCGCTTACGAGACAATTATATTTTTGGGTCACAATGGGCCTAGTGGGTTAGGCGATCGCCCCGAAGACCCCTGCGGCAAAGACTGGCATCCAATTGGCGGCGACTTTGGAGATCCAGATTTGGGCGAGGCAATTTCTCAAGCCTTGACTGCTGGTAAAACCATTCCCCTGGTGACATTTGGTCACATGCACCGAGATTTACGCCATACCAAGAAGGTGCAGCGCAAGCCCATCTTTAGAAGTCCAGAGGGGACAATTTACTTAAATGCGGCTAGTGTCCCCAGGATTGTGGAAAATGACAGCGAGAAGTTGCGTAACTTTTCCATTGTCACCCTAGAAGCGGGTGTGGTTTCGCAAGTTTCCCTAGTTTGGGTGGGGAATGACTTTCAGGTGGCTAAGGGGGAAATTTTGTATGAGCGATCGCGGATTGTGTCGTAGACATTCGCATCCAGTAGTGCAATCTGCGTAAATAATAGGGTATAGTATGATCTGTCAAGTTTAGTGCTAACCAACAAAAGCGCCTGAATAGCGTCTGAAACTAGGATCAGCACAAGTTTGACAGATTTACTGGAGAGGTGGCAGAGTGGTCGATTGCGTCCGACTTGAAATCGGATGAGGCTAAAACCTCCGGGAGTTCGAATCTCCCCCTCTCCGTTTAGGAATTAAAAATTGAAAATTAAAAATTAAAAATTGAAGAGGTTAGGTGGAGATGATGATGGCACCAAGAATTTTGGTTAGTTCTTCGGCTTCGGTTTGGAGTTAACTAATTTTTGCTTGAGGTACTATTTTGGTAGCAATGAGCAACCTTAACCAATACCGAGTTTCACGGGATTCTTTTAGTGCAATCATGAGCTTGCTGATAAAGTCTGCTTTGCTTTGAGCAGCTTGTGCTTCTTCTACATTAGCTCCAATCGATGTTCCTGACCTTAATAGCTGTTGAGCAAGAGTTCGCGCTACTCCTGGTTTGTCATCTAAAAACTGGCACAATTTAACTATGCAAACTGAAAAAGCAAAAGCGCGATCGCAAATATCTCTCTTCATTAGTCAAGATTAAAAATTAAAATAAATTACTATACCGTTCCTCTCCTTTTCATTTGGCATTGTCTCAGCTTTCACTAAATTATTAACTTTTGATTGGTAAAAACAAGGTATCTTCAATTTCCTGCCTGACTTCTCGGCTAATATAACAATCACTATTTAAGCAATCCACCAAGAGTTTATTTGCATCATAATACTGTTTTAACAGTTTTTTCTGTATATCGCTGAATTGCCAGTCATGCCCAATATTACGAGTTTTTGTTATTACAGAGCGAAATTTTTCAACCCAAACATATCTATCGGTAACTAGCCACTTTGAAAGAACTTCTTTATCTTGGCTTAAACTAGGTAGTTCATTCTGAATCTTTCTAATCTGTTGCTGAAAATCTAAGTTTGATATATCTTCAATAAGAATACATAAATTTTCATGATAGAAATCAACATCAAATAAACCACTAATTAAAAAGGATATTACACTATCAATAATAATATCATTAGATTGGTCTTTTTGAATTAAAGTTTTATCTATTTTTATAGCTAGATTAGGCAAAAACCTATATTGGCCATTGAAACGATAAATACTGATATCATACATAATTTCATCTATGAACATAAAGTATAAAGCTCTAACTGCTGTTGACTTATAAGTATTTCTAACCGAATTTGATTTCTTACTTACCCATTGCAAAACTTTCTGGATATCCTGATCTTTTGCCAGTAGTTTATCAATTTTTATCTTCATCATATATACCAAATCATCAGCTTTTCGCATCATTCCTGCTGTGAGTAAGAAAACTTCCCGCCAGCGTTTCTCTGTAATATGCTCTACCAAATTTTCCCAGGCAGAGTTGGCAACTATTTCTCTTGCGGCAAAATACTCGTGAAACGTCAGGTGAGAAAAAGAATAAATGCCTTTTGCTCGTTCTACTAGTAGTCCATGCTGTGCTTCAATAGATTTTAAAACGGCTTCACTATCGAGTTTCAAGACTTCTGGATCTGTATCAGCATCACGTAAGTTACGGATAAAATCAGCAATGTATACTTCGGTCATTTTTTGTTTAAAGAAATAGTCTTTCTGTTCAAATGTAGTTAAGCCTATTTGACTCAGCAAGTCTTCCTTACGCTGCAAAGACAGGTTTTTATAGACCTGTTCTCTCTCAATGTTGCGTTTGGCATCCCATTTTTTCAGCAATACATCTAATCCTTCTTGATAAAGTTCAGAACGGTTTGCCGGGAAATCTCCACTATCTCCAAACACCAAACACAATAATGTCAGAAGTAAAGGACTACTTGCTAGTTCTTGGATTGGTTTATTCTCCTTTAGTTTTTGAATGAATCTTTGACTTTTAACTGGATCAGTCAACTGGAACCAATTTTGAGCAAAAATGGCTATTTGTTTTTCGTCAAAATCTGCCATTTCTACTTCTGTGAAACTTTCATAGGTGTATTCTTTGGCAGCAATACGACAGGTAATTACAAACTGATTGTTATGAAACAAGTCAGAAAATTCCCGAATTTGTCGTAAAACACGCTTGGTGTCTTCCTCTCGTACTTCATCTAATCCATCCAGCAATACCAATGCTTTACCCTGTTTCAACAGTTTCTCTACTGCTACACTGGTATGAAGTACCCCACAGCTTGATAATACTTGAACAATAAATTTCAAAATATCTGGTTTTTTAGGTGCTTCTGCAAAATCTTTTAATGTGATAAACAAGGGAACTCTGTTTGCTTGAAATTTACCTTCAATACACTGCATTGCTAGATATTTTAAAAAAGTAGTTTTTCCTGCTCCTGGTTTACCTAAAACCATCAGTTTACTATAACGCCGTACAACCTCTAATCCTGAGACTCGTTTCTGTTTTACTCCGCTAAGTCCAAGTCGCTCAAAGTTATCATGCTCACAGCTTTGCATTAGTTCCGCAACTTTTAATCGTCTTCGTCCTGTTATTGCCTCCAGAATATTGACATTTGTGTAAATACCTTGTTTTCCTGTTAGCTCAATTGGCTTAGGCATATCTAATACCCGCATGGTTCCGCACTTTTCTTTGATGTAGGGTTTGATTTGTTTGCGGATTTCTTGCACTAAGGTATCAATAGAATCATCTACATAATCTGTAGTTAAATGACTAGAGGGTTTTTGTTGTGCATACCTTTTGCTCAGATACTCCCGTAAGCGGCTTTCTTTAACAGGGCCATTACCAGTGATGCAAAATTTTTTGTAGATCCCTGTAAGACAAGTGCCGAGGTTACTTTGAGAAATGTTTAACTCTTGAGTTACGTGGACTCGATTCTTACTACGACCGAATATTTCCAGAAAGACTTCTTTCTCTCGGTGCGACAATTCACTGTATTGCTCCAGTTGCTTAAGAAAGTCTTCTGGTATAGACATTGAACACTCCCACAAATACTTATAAGCCAGTGTAGCCAAAGTTTTTATCAAAATGTGGAATTAAATCAGTGTAAGTCAGGCTAAGTCAAGGTAAGTCAGATAAATAACTACAAAGGAAAATTGCGACATTGAACTCAGTTAAGCTACTGAGGCAATCGCAATGCTAGAAACACTAATCCCTCTGGTTGTAAATAAGTCTGTTGAAGTTGTTGTTGGAATACTGCTGGAAAAGTTTTGTAAATGGGTGCTGAGTGATGCCAATATCAAAAGTGCTAACAGCTTTCTAAAAATGCAGATTCTTGTACTTTATCTTGATTGGGTTTTACGAAAAACATCACTAAAATTTTTGTCAGAGGAATCAGAAGAGAAGGATTAAGAAATAGGTGGGTAGTAGAGATAATAAAGCGATCGCACCTACAAAGCAAAGGCGATCGCTCCCTAACCTCTTGCCTCTACTGCCATCGTGCTACGATTACCAATAAATTCTTTTGGGAGGTCAATCAATGACTACCTTTCATACGCTAAACATACCTGATGAGTTGTACGAACAACTGCAAGAGTTAGCTAAAGCTGAAAATAGCTCAGTTGATGCTCAAGTAATTACAATATTGCAAAACGCCTTGCAGAAGACAAAAACACAGTTAACTGAGGACGAAAGACGAAAAAATGTCCCAAAACTCTTAGAGGAAATTCGCCTTCGTCGTGAGAGTCGCCAGACTGATGTGGAATGGCCTGATAGTACTGCGTTAATCAGAGAAGACCGAGACAGATGACTATCCCTCTCAGGTGTGTTGTAGACGCAAGTGTAGCTATTAAGCAATTTATACCAGACGATCCACTAACTCCGAAAGTTAATCAACTGTTTGCTCATCTTGCCAATCCTCAAACTGCGATCTTTGTCCCAGACCTGTTTTACATTGAGTGTGGCAACATCATTTGGAAGTATGTCCGCGCCAGACTTTATGCTGTTGCTGATGTGCAAGCAGATTTGGCAACTCTCAAAAGCTTCCCCTTGCGTGTTGTCTCGACAGCTGATTTGATGGCGGATGCAGTTACGATCGCATTAAATTATGGAATCTCCGCCTACGATGGCTCTTATGTCGCACTTTCACAACAAGTAGGTGCTACTTTACTGACTCTCGACGGTAAGCTGGTAAAGGCTTTAGGCACTTCGTCTTACAATGTTTCCTCGTTTAATGACTTTGAGGTTCCGTCGTTGGAGTCAATGTAGAAGCGATCACCTTTCCTCACCATATATTCAACCCCAAAGCATTGAATGAGGCTAAACAAATCGATACAAACTCAGAATTGGGGAAATTAAATTTTTATCACTGACTTATCTTAGTTGCAATAAAATTAGTTTGTAAAGCAGGGAATAAACCTGCTGTTTTTTAATATTCAATTGTCAAAAATGCCTTTTACTTATAACCGCACTGTTCGCTTTCAAGATACTGATGCTGCTGGGGTAGTCTATTTTGCTAATGTTTTGGGTATTTGCCATGAAGCTTATGAAGAATCTTTAGAAGCATCAAGTATTAATCTCAAAGATTTTTTTACTAATCCTTCTGTAGCTTTCCCCATTGTTCATGCTAGTGTCGATTTTTTGCGCCCTATGTTTGGTGGGGACAAGTTGCTAATTAGCTTAATACCGCAAAAAATAGGTGTTGAAAAGTTTGAAATTACTTATGAAATTACAGTAGCTGAGGTAGTAGTTGCTAAGGCTATTACTCGCCATGTTTGTATTGATGTGAGTAGTAGAAGTAAGCAGGAATTACCTGATGACATAATTCAGTGGTTGGAGACGAACCGCAGAGACGCAGAGGGCGCGGAGAGAAGAAGGTCGAGAGAGATTATGTGATGGGGTTTTGCAGGAATTCTGTGGCTATTTGCTGTAGCTGTTGGCGGTTAATTTTTCCTTGGGAGTTGCGGGGTAAATTTTGCTGGGGAATCCAATATTTAGGGATTTTAAATTTGCTGAGTTTGTCTTTGAGTAGAGTTTGAATTTTTAAAGCAGAGATATCTGATTTCTTGGGAATGTAAATCGCTGTTAAAGCTTGTCCCCAGTGTTTATCTGGGATACCAATGACACAAATATCGGCAACCATTTGAGTGGATTGTATAGCTGATTCAATCTCTGTTGGGTAAATATTTTCACCACCTGTAATAATTTTATCGCTGTTACGTCCGACTATATTTAAATGTCCTTGTTCGTCTAAAAAACCTAAATCATCTACTTGTAAATCAGTTTGATTTTCTCTAATTTTAGGATAGTAACCAAGGGCTAAAGATTGAGTATGAATGGTGATATTTCCGATTTGATTGGAATTTAAAATCTCGCCTTGCTGATTGCGAATAGTTACTTTTGCATGGGGAAGAATTTGACCACTGCTAATTTTACCGTCGAGAAAATCATCCGGTTTGAGGGTAGCAATTTGAGAGGCGGTTTCTGTCATGCCATAGGTAGGTGCTAACCGGATGCGGTGAAATCTGGCTTTTTCTAGTAGTTCGTTCCATGCTGGCGCACCTCCTAAAAGTACGGTATTAAATTGAGATAACCATTCAGTTAATTCTGAATTTTGCAGGAGGCGTTGTAACTGTGTTGGTACTAAAGATATGAAAAATTCTGATTGTTTAATATTTAATATTTCACCAGATTCTACTGTTTTGAAGGGTAGTATAGCCAGCTTACCTCCGGTGCTGAAAGAGCGCATAAATTGCATTAAACCGCTAACGTGGTATAGCGGTAATACGCAAAATGAATTGACTTGCTTTAGTTGAAAGTATTCTGTAAATCCTTGCACCGATGAGATGAGAGTTTCCCAAGTGTGAATGGCAAATTTAATTTCTCCTGATGAACCACCCGTAGGAATCATGATGCTATTGGGAATTGGGCATTGGATATTATTTCCATACTCCATGCCCCATGCCCCATGCCCAATTCCCAAAATAATATCTGGCTGTACTAAATCAAAGACTTGTTGCCATTCTTGTGTTCCCCAATCGGGGTTACAAAGAAAAACTGGACAATTAGCTGCACAAGCAGCAATAAAACTTGCTAAAAATCGTACTGGTTCGCGTTCGGCTAAGATAATTTTTGGTGGTGTTCCACACGCTGATAGTTGTATTAGTTCTAAATATAATTCTTGAGCTATTTGATTAAAATCATGGCTGTTGTAACTGATAAGCCAATCATATTGAGCTAGGTTATTAAGACAGTCTAAAGGTCGTTCCATAAACTTTGAAACCACGTTTCTTCTTGTTCAAAAAAATGGTCGATGCCAAAACCAATCGCTCTGTTGTTTTGGGATAATTCGGCTGCTAGCTTGAGTGCTGCTCGTCTTGCGATCGCAGTTTCAAATACTGATGAAAAAACAGTATCAATTTGATGCTGATGGCAAAACTTTCTCAGGCGAGATGGCGATCCAACTATCCCAGGCTTGATCACAAAAATCCCTCGCCAACCTTGTTGATAACAGGCGGCGAGTTGCCTAAGTGTGGCGACAGATTCATCTAAAGCGATCGCAGTTTCATAACTCGTACTCAATTCCAACATTCCCTGAAATTGATCGACGGGTAGCGGTTGTTCGATAAATTCAATTTCTATGGGTACTTCTGCATTTGCCTTGAGATTATCGCAAGTCCGCAGCCATAAGTTAGCTTCTTCATAACTGAGTCCACCGTTGGCATCTAATCGCAGTTTGGTAAAAGCTGGTAAGGTTTGTATCAATGATTCAAAAATTTTTAGTTCATCAGCGATCGCATCCACACCAATTTTCCACTTAAACGTGCGATATCCTTGCTGCCACAGCGTTTCCCATTGATTTAAAGCCGCTTCCCCTGCTGGTAATAAACCACTGAAAGATTGGGCATGGGACATGGGGCATGGGGCATTGGGCATTGAGAAGAATTCATTTCCCCACTTCCCACTCCCCCACTCCCACGCTGACTCAAAGCCAAATTGACAAGCAGGTAATTCATCTGGGATCGAGAAAATTATCTCGTCTGTAATTTCTCCTGGGAGTTGGCGACAAAAATCTAAAGCTTGTTCTAGCGTTTCGGAACCAAACCAGCTAATGGGGGCGATTTCTCCCCAGCCGAGTTTACCTGATTCATCGGTGAGACGGAGGATAATACCTTCACGAATATCCCACTTCCCATGATTGGTAGTCAGCGATCGCAAAAACCTTCGCCGATAGGGACGAAATTGAAACCTGTAAGTCATTAGTCAAGATTTATTAGTGATTGTCCCAATTCCCAATGCCCTAAAGAATAAATCCCAAGCCGAACAGCAAGCAAGCCCAGAAATGCACGGCTACGGCGATGAATTTACAGTTACTAACTTTGTCTGGATGGTTATGATTTTCTTGAACGTGGCGGCATAATTTGACAGCAAATGGTAAACTCACCCAACTTAGTAATGTCCAAGCTGGAGATATTCCCAGTAGTACGAATAGCAAGGTGAGGGGATAAATGCTGGCAGTAAACCAAACTAGGACTTGGGCCCCTTTTTGGGTTCCGAGACGGACGATAGGCGATCGCTTACCTGCGGCTATGTCATCCTTAACTTGGTGAAAATGTGAGCAAAACAAAATTAAGGTTGTGGCAATCCCGACTATGACTGAGACTGCTAAACTTGTCATTGACCAAGTTTGCGTTTGGCTGTAATAGGCTGCCTCCACTGCTAAAGGGCCAAAGGCAAAAAAGCAAAGAATCTCGCCTAAACCCTGATATCCTAAGCGAAAGGGAGGCCCTTGATACATATAGCCCAAACCACAGCATAGTAGAATGATGGCGATGACAGTTAGGTCTTGTTGCCAAAAAGCGATCGCTAGTATGCCCAGCAACCCCAAACCTAAACACAAATTTCCTATCCAAAATATTAATGGCTTATTGCTAGTTAAATTCACCAGAGAATGGTGCTTGTTTTGATCGATACCTGTTTCGGAATCAAAGACATCATTACTGATATTTTCCCAGGCAAGAATTAAAATTGCCGCAGCTACAAAAGTAGAAAATACTGCACCATTGAACATTTTAGTTTCGGCAAATGCGACTGCCGTTCCTACCCAAATAGGCATAATGGCAACGCTATACATTGGCGGTTTAATCGCTGCCATCCATAACTTAGTGTTGGGATATAAAATTTGCTTGGTAGTCATCAGTTGTGATTAATTAAATTACCGGAATATTACTCACACTTTAGATTTTATGATTTAAAGAGACGCTAGATATGGGTGATATACAAACAATTGTCACTTTTACTATGGCTGGTTAACAAAAGTGTTGTTAACACTCACTCTCACATTGCATTCTTAGGCTGAAACTGTCTTATCATGGTCTAGGAACACCATGAACAAAGCAAATCCTACGCTGGTGAAATGGCAACTTAATATGTTACCTGTAAAAATACGACCACGATTAATTACACTTTAGGAAGTTAACTTAAAAAAAATTTACTATAGATCCATGACAGTTTCACCATGTCGTAGCAACTTGTTTGTAGAGCGCAAAGATTTATATCAATTTCTGCTATCAGTCCAAGAAAAGTGCCTCCAAAATAATGGCAAGCAAATTGTCAGTATCTCTCAAGAGATCGATTTAGTTGATCCTTTACTTGTATTGGATCAACTTACACAAGCAAATGAAATAAATTTTTACTTTGAGGACAGAGCTAAAGGAGAAGCGATCGCAGCAATTGATTCTGTAGCAAAATTACAGATTGATGGTGCAGATCGTTTTACTCAAGCCGAATATTTTATCAAATCTTGTCTAAAAAATATAATTAATTTTGGTAACGCTAATCAACCTTTTTCTGGTCCTCACTTTTTTTCTTATTTCAGCTTTTTTGATAAAAACGCCCAAGTAGATTATCCATTTCCATCTGCTACCATTTTTCTTCCACGTTGGCAAGTAGCTGTGAAAAATCAGCGTTGTATATTAGTAACAAATATAATTATTAATGAAAATGCAAATATTCAAAGGTTGTTGGAGAATCTGCAACATAAAATTGAATTTATCCAATCTTTAGAATATTACTCTGCTAATATTGATTGTTTTCCGGCAAACTTCTACAAAAAATCTGTCACAAATGCTACTCAGTTTAAACGTTCAGTAGTATCTGTTTTGGAAAAAATTCGGTCTAGTCATTTAAGTAAGATTGTCTTAGCAGATATATTAGACGTAAAGTCAAGCAACCACTTTGACTTAGTTAAATCCTTAAATAATCTTAGGCAAATACATCCTAATTGTTATATTTTTTCTACAAGTAATGGCAAAGGACAAAATTTTATTGGTGCAAGTCCAGAACGATTAATTAGTATTAATAATCAACAGTTAATTACAGATGCTTTAGCTGGTTCTGCACCACGAGGTAAAACCCCTGCTGAAGATGCAGCTAATGCCAATCGCTTAGTAAATAGTGAAAAAGAAAAGCACGAACATTCGCTAGTACTTGATTTTATTACACAACGCCTACGCCAATTAGGTTTATCACCACAAATATTAGCACCACGGCTACGACAATTATCGAACATCCAGCATTTATGGACACCAATCAGTGCTGTAGTTCCAACCAACATCCACCCATTCAGGATTGTCGGACAATTGCATCCTACACCAGCCGTTGCTGGTGCAGCAAGAGATGTAGCCTGTACCGAAATTCGTCGTTACGAAAGCTTTGAGAGAGGTTTGTATGCTGCGCCTCTGGGTTGGATAGATTCTCAGGGTAACTGTGAGTTTATTGTGGGAATTCGTTCAGCATTGATTGATGGCGATCGCGCGAGATTGTATGCTGGTGCTGGTATTGTTGCGGGATCTGATCCTGACAAGGAGTTTGCAGAGGTACAACTTAAGCTTCAGGCGTTACTCAAAGCATTAGTTTAAAGTTAATTCTTTAGTCGTTGACCTAGAAAATGCTATGAGCAACAACGTACTAGACAGCAACTTAGTGGATAATATGAAAATATTGTGGTTTTTTACGGAACCCTATCAACTATAAATGCTAAGGAAATAAGTAATATGTTAGATATAAAACTTTCTAAAAGTAGCGAAGAAGAACTTTTCCCGCCTCAAGAGTTTTTTAACGAGCAGTGGAAACTTTACCAAAAAATACTCGATAACAATTACATGGGACACCGTGAAATTTACTCTACACTGCGCGAGTTGCTCCTTGGACACTTTCAACAACCCTTTAATATGCTTGATTTGGGATGCGGCGATGCTAGCTTTACTTCCCAAGCTTTGTTAAATAGTACGATTACTTCCTACCAAGGCATAGACTTATCTATACCTGCGCTAGAGATTGCTAAGGATAATATGGCAAAGATTCAATGCCATACAACCTTTATCCAAGGAAATATTTCCCAATTTGTTCCTGAATTGATGTCAAGTCAGCAAAATAGCTTTGATGTCATTTTAAGCTCTTTTGTTCTACATCATTTAAGCCTTGAAGAAAAGGACTCGATTATTGGTCAGCTTAAGCATCTACTCACATCTAATGGTGTTTTTATTCTCATTGATGTTGTTCGTAAAGAAGGAGAAGATCGAGAAACATATCTGAAATGTTACTTAGATAATGTACAAAAATACTGGTCTTTAATTACTCCTCAAGAGTATTTAATGTTATCAAATCATATTTCTTCAAGTGATTTTCCTGAAACTCAGAAAACTCTTGATGAGATTTCACAAAAATACAATTTTACTTGCTTTGATTGCCTGTATAACAATCCACTCGATGCTACACAATTGTTGTGCTTTTACCGATAATCATAAAAAATTAGTGGAATTATTTATAACGCTTCTCAGTTGAGTGCAATACAGACCTAACCCCCAGCCCCTTCCCTACAAGGGAAGGGGAGTAAAATTCAAAGCCTCTCTCCTAAAAGGAGAGAGGTGAAAGTGTATTGCTTCCATTCGATAACCGCTATATATAGAAAGCCTCTTTCTTTGCAGAAAGGAGGCTTTAATTGTACTTGAAACTCGCCAAATACAATTTAAAATGATTTGTTTTTGCACTTATTGCATTAAAAACTCATCTAAAAATCCTGATGAGTAAAAGCCTTAGCATTCGCTCCGGTGTAATTAGCGACAATATGTCCATCACCAGTCATTTGATATTTGTATGTCACTAATCCTTCTAAACCAACGGGGCCGCGGGGAGGCATTTGTTGTGTGCTAATCCCTACTTCTGCACCGAAACCATAACGGAAGCCATCAGCAAAGCGGGTAGAACAATTGTGGAATATATTCGCTGAATTTACCAATCCAAAGAAAGTTTCTACAGATGTTGAATCTTCAGTAATAATCGCATCGGTATGACGAGAACCATATTCGTTAATATGTGCGATCGCATCTTCGATAGAGTCTACAATCTTGATCGACAAAATATAATCGCTGTATTCTGTCTCCCAGTCTACCTCTGTTGCAGTTAAAATGTTAGGCAAAATTTTCAAAGTGCGTTTATCACCTCTCAATTCTACGTGGCGTTCTTGCAAAGCCTCGGCAACCTTTGGTAAAAATTCTGTAGCAATTGATTGGTGGACTAACAAAGTTTCAATGGCATTACAAACAGCAGGATATTGCGCTTTTGCATCTACTGTAATCGGAACTGCTTTAGAAATATCAGCAACTTTATCTATATAAAGATGACAAATTCCGTCGGCGTGACCTAGTACTGGAATGCGTGTGTTTTCCTGTACAAATCTGACAAATGAATTAGAACCTCTAGGGATAATTAAATCCACATATTTATCTAACTTCAAAAGTTCTAAAGTTTGTTCTCTAGTTGTCAGCAACTGTACCGCATCTGGGTTAACAGCAGTATGTGACAATCCTTGCTTAATTGCCTTAACTATCGCTTCACAAGAACGCACGGCTTCCTTTCCACATTTGAGAATTACCCCATTTCCAGATTTGATTGCTAAGGAAGCAATTTGAATCGCCGCCTCTGGACGGGCTTCAAAAATAATCCCCAAAACGCCTAAAGGACAAGTAATTCGTTTGAGAATTAAGCCAGTGTCAAGTTCGCGGTGAATCTGTACTTTACCAACTGGATCGTCTAGCTTACCGACATCTTGTACCCCAGCGATCGCATCTCTTAATTTATGTTCATCCAACTGCAAGCGTTTATAAAGCGGTTTGGGAATTCCTTCGGCATTAGCAGCTTCACAATCAGCAATATTTGCTTGTAAAATTTCATCTTTAGCTGATTCTAAAGCTTGGGCGATCGCAACAATTGCTTGATTTTTTGCCTCAGTGGAGAGAATCGCCAGTTTACTTGCAGCTTTGCGGGTTTTTTGGGCGATCGTAATTAGGGGAGAACCAATATCAAAAATAGTCATAGCAAAAATCTTTACTTTTTCTTCATCTTATCAATCTGAGTTGATCGTTGCTTATCGTCTTCCCCCAATCGGGTGAACCATCTGGGTAATCAATAATTACTCTGATCGGGTGAAGCAAAACCTGGTTCAAAAAACTTATTCTGTGAGTATGAAACACAGAGACGGCAGAAGTAACAACTTCGCGGTTATATAAATATCTTAAGTATTATTACAGGCAATTATTTGAAAGCCTTAAATATGATTTATGCGTACCATAGGCTAGAGAGACATTTATGTTTCTCTGGTCTTTTACTTTAGTAGACAATTTATACTGCTGGCTATGCTTTCAGTTTTGCTACTTCAACGATGTTTACGAGTAGCTACGCCCATGCAATTGCTGATTAAACAACTTTCAGACTTGTGCGTTAAACTTCTTTGCCGCTTTTGACTAGGTTCGCCACTACTTTCACCAACTTATCTGGCTCGATGGGCTTAGATAGATGAACTTCAAATCCCGCTTCCAGAGCCAGTTTGCGTTCTTCATCTCTAGCATAAGCCGTCAGTGCTACAGCCAGAATCTTCTCTCCGCGAAGGGCTTCCTGCTTGCGAACTTGGCGAATCAGCGAATAACCATCCTCGTCTGGCATTCCGATATCACTGACTAAAATATTTGGTCTTAATCGCATCAACGCTTCTTGGGCTTCACCTACTGAGCTAACCGATGTCACCTGCGCTCCTGATTCTTCAAGAACAAAAGCAATTAACTCACGAGTATCGGCACTATCATCTACAAGGAGTATTTGCAAGCCATCGAGCGCTAAGAGATGATTGACTTTTACAGCACTTTCTTTAATTAGCTGCTCTGATTGCGGTTGTATTAGAGGTAACAGGACTGTAAATGTTGCTCCCCGTCCTTGCCCTTCACTAGCTGCATAAACTGTGCCAGAGTGTATTTCTACTAAATGGCGTACAATTGCCAGCCCTAGCCCCAAACCACCATCTACTCTAGTAGTTGTGCTATCAGCTTGACGGAAGCGCTCAAATATATAAGGTAGAAAGTCAGCACTAATTCCCTTACCTGTGTCAGATACAGAAATCTCAGCATTTGAGTTCACCTGCTTTAGACACACTTCAACTCGACCCCCGCTAGGTGTGAACTTGACGGCGTTAGAGAGCAAATTCCAGACTACTTGTTGGAGGCGGTCTGCATCACCCATAACCTCACCTACTGACGAGTCAAGGTTAGACTCAACTTGAATATCTTTAATCTCAGATGTCGGATATATAGCTTCAATCGCCGTCTTAATTACAATTAGAAGATCAACTTTACGGAGATTTAGGCGGATTTTACCTTGTACAATGCGTGAAATATCGAGGATATCATCAATCAGTTTGCTCTGAAGTTTTGCATTTCGCTCGATTGTTGCCAGTGCCTTAGAAGTAATCGCTTCATCCAATTTTCGATGACGGATTATTTGAACCCAACCCAGCATTGAGTTGAGAGGTGTACGAAGTTCGTGAGAGACAATTGCTAAAAATTCGTCCTTAATGCGGTTAGCTTCCTGAGCTTGCCAATAAAGCTGTGCATTTTCAATAGCAGACGCTGCACGTTGAGCAAGTTCTTCAGCCATTGCTAGGTCTACAGTAGTGTAATAGCGCCCTAATTGTGTAGAAGCAAATACAATTGTCCCTAGCTTGTGTTGACGCACCTGCAATGGCACAACCATATAAGACTTAACTTGCAGTAAATTAAGGTATTCATCGTTCCATGCTTTTCTTTGTAACGAAGACTCAAAAATGTTTGTAACCAGTTCCGGCTTACCAGTCCGTAAAACCTGTGGTTGTCCATAATCTGCATCAACAGAAATTGGATAGCGTTGTCGAAGTTTTCTGACTAGTGCTTCTTTCTGTGGTTCAGATGCAGCGATGACTGGGTTACTGAAAGCTGCTGAATCATTTTCAACGACATCCACAATACAGCAATCTGCGAGGGTAGGCACTGCTAATTGGGCGACGGTTGTTAGAGTATTGCGGTAGTCTAAGGAAGATGCTAGTACACGACTTGCTTCAGCCAAAAAATTAGAGCGCCTTTCTGAGGCTTCGGCTGCAATCCGAGCAGCTTGCTCACGGCAAAATAACTGCTCACGCTCCGACTCTAAACGCCTACGCTTGCTAATATCGCGTATTAACCAGCGCAGAGCAACTGGCTTACCCACCTCATTACGGACGGTAACTACTGTCAAAGCAACATCAAAACAAACTTTTTCCCGTGGTTGCAAACACACTTCCCATTCTCCACCCCGGTCGAGATGCTGCAACTGAGCTAGGTAATTAAAAAAAGCTTGATGATCTGACTGTCCGATAAAACTAACCAACGGTTTCCGAATCAAAAATCGCTGTGAGATATTAAGTAAGATAGTAGTGGCCCGGTTAGCTTCAAGGATAGTGCCATAAGTATCAGTTACCAAATAACCATCAGGTGCAAAATCAAATAATTCTTGATAGCGCTGACGCTCCTTCTCTACTGCAATTCGTGTTGCTTGTAGTTCCTCAGAGGCAATTCTCATTTCTTCTAAAGCGATTTGAAGCTCTGCAAAAGCCACTTTTGTCAGCTCTTGTTGCGAATACCCCTCACTTGCAGTACTTTGCAATAATTTCATCACCTGTGAGCGCAGTATTTCTATTTGCCGACTAAAATCGTCTACATTCATGTTGCTCACTTTGCTAAACCTAAAAAGCGCACGTGAGAAAAAAATCAAGCAAGTGTGATTTTAACTGTACGCTCAAAGCGGAACTCAAAACTATTGCTCAAAAGATAGAGGTTTATCTTGCCAAGGCAAGTTAGACCAGTGAATAAAACACAATGTATATGGTCTCAACCTCTTACCACTATGCTAAAATAGGCAACTAATAAACAAATCTACCTAGGGTGCTGTACAGCTAGAAAGATAATAGGTAGATTAAAACAAATTTTTTTATAGCTTAAGGAGGGCCTGATGGTTACAGCAACAGTACCAGGACAACAGGTCAAAATCGGCCCAACCAAGTTGCTGATTAACAATGAGTGGGTAAATAGTGTCAGCGATCGCCGATTTGAAACAATCAACCCAACTACAGGTGAGGTAATCTGTGAAGTCTCAGAAGCAGATGCCCCAGATGTAGATAAAGCAGTACAAGCAGCCCGCAACGCTTTCGCTAATGGAGAATGGAGAAAGATATCTGCCACCCGTCGCGGCGAGTTACTTTACAAGTTAGCTGATTTAATTGAGCAGAATATCGATGAGTTGGCGCAGCTAGAAACTCTCGACAACGGTAAACCATTACAAGATTCATTCGGTGACTTGAGTTTAGTCATTGCCTGCTACCGTTACTATGCAGGCTGGGCTGACAAAGTACAAGGCAAAACTATTCCGATTAATGGGCCATACTTCTGCTACACTCGCCATGAACCTGTGGGTGTCGTTGGTCAAATTATTCCGTGGAATTTTCCCCTAGTAATGCAGGCTTGGAAGTTAGCACCAGCTTTAGCAACTGGTAATACAGTAGTTCTCAAAACAGCAGAACAAACACCATTATCAGCGCTGCGGGTAGGCGAGTTGATTATTGAGGCTGGTTTTCCGCCTGGTGTGGTGAACATCTTATCAGGATATGGCCCAACTGCCGGGGCTGCGATCGCAAGTCATAGAGATATTGACAAAGTGGCCTTTACTGGTTCCACTGAAGTCGGTCATCTAATTATGGAAGCTGCCGCCAAAAGTAACCTGAAGCGTGTCACCTTGGAATTGGGTGGTAAGAGTCCCAACATCGTTTTTGCTGATGCAAATATGGATGCAGCGATCGCAGGTTCCCACGATGCCATATTCTTTAACCAAGGGCAATGCTGCTGTGCTGGTTCGCGGCTGTTTGTCGAAGAAAAATGTTATGACGAGTTCGTTGCTAGAACTGTAGAAAGAGCAAGAGCGCGGGTTGTTGGTAATCCTTTCGATGCCAAAACAGAACAAGGGCCCCAGGTAGACAAAGACCAATTCGATCGGGTGATGAGCTATATCGAATCTGGAATGCGCGAAGGGGCCGAAATGCTATGTGGTGGTAATCAAGTTGGCGACAAAGGTTATTTTATTGCACCCACAGTCTTTGCTGGTGTCCGCGATGATATGAAGATTGCCCAAGAGGAAATTTTTGGGCCAGTGATGAGCATCATCAAGTTCAAAGATATTGATGAAGTCATTCAACGGGCGAATGCCACCATGTATGGGCTTGCTGCCGCAGTGTGGACTCAGGATATCACCAAAGCCCATGCGATCGCTAACAATCTCCGGGCTGGTACTGTATGGGTAAATTGCTACGACGTATTTGATGCTGCTGCACCCTTTGGTGGATTTAAGCAATCTGGTATTGGGCGAGAACTAGGCGAATATGGCTTGCAGCAATATACCGAAGTTAAGACCGTTACCATCAAATTGTAGTACGACTTGAATTTGGCTTTAGCCATATTCATCCCCCTAAATCTAAAAAAATCTGTTTTAGGGGGATGATGAATGTGATATTTGATCTGGGGTGGGCATCATAAATATGCTTTGCATACAACCCCAAGATAATTCTGATGATAAATGCGATCGCTACTAAATTTCGCCAACTTATAACTGGAAGAAAAAGCCCGACAGGTTATTTTGACAGACATAACCACAAAAACAAAACTAGGCGTTCCATAGCGCTGTATACCTGCATAGGATTAATAAGTGCAATTTTGGCATTGTTGTTAATCGCATCTCCAGGACTGGCCCAAAAACCGCAACCCCAACAATCCCTAAAACTCCAACAACCGTTATTAGTGGCGACACGAGTTATACCGCCCTTTGTGCTATCAAACAAAGGTGAGCTATCGGGATTCAGTATCGATCTCTGGCGCAGCATCGCTACCCAAATAGGTATAGAGTCTAAATTTATTGAATATTCCAGTGTGCCAGAAGTGATTTCTGCTATTAAGGACAACAAAGTCAACTTGGGAATTGCAGCTATCTCGATTACAGCCGAACGCGAGCAAAATTTTGATTTCTCATTACCCATTTTTGCTGGTGGGCTGCAAATTATGGTACGCAACCTAGAGAGTAAAAGCAGTGCCTTTCCAAATATTTTGCAATTGTTTTTCTCTACTAGCCTCTTGCAGGTAATAGGCATTGCCCTAGTGCTAATTGTCGTAGCAGCCCATATTATTTGGCTATCCGAGCGCAATCACAAAGAAGGGATGATTTCTGAATCATACTTTCCTGGTATTTTTAAAGCTTGTTGGTGGGCAGCAGCCACATTAGCGACTCAAGCCGATGAAATGCCCAAGGGAGTGCTGGGACGTTTTATAGCTATAGTCTGGATGTTCATCGGAGTCCTTTTTGTCGCCTACTTTACAGCCAGTGCGACTACTTCATTAACAGTGCAGCAACTTCAGGGCGATATCAGGAGTATAGACGATTTACCTGGCAAGGTAGTGGCTACAACTGCGGGAAGCACAGCGGCGACATTCTTGCGAGAACATCATATTTCAGTTTTAGAAGTCCCCAAAATTGAGGAAGCTTACAAAGCTCTGCAAACAAAAAAAGCTGATGCTGTGGTGTTTGATGCACCTGTACTCCTCTTTTATGCTGCCAATGAAGGCAAAGGGAAGGTAGAGATTGTTGGCAGTATCTTGCGTGAAGAAAGCTACGGAATTATTCTGCCTAATAACAGTCCCTACCGCAAACCAATTAATCAGGCTCTGCTGAATCTTAAAGAAAATGGCACTTATCAATCGCTATATGATAAGTGGTTCGATCCTAAAAATTCTTAAACTTTGCTAGAAAATTAGATTTATCGCGCCGTGTGCAACTTTCTTTCAAACCCAGCCCCCAGCGTTGGGGAGCAAGAATCAAAGCCTCTCCCCGAAACGGACAGAGGAATGGAAGTGGGGTTCTAAGAATAAGTTGCACATCGAGTTATTAGTATTTTTTAATACAACGGTATTGACCATGACTCTATTTTTTTGCTTCAATACTAAGCGCACAAAATTTATGCCTTGCTAACATTAAGCTTTTCTAATATTATTTTAGGGCTGGTGATATGTAAGTCTGCTATTCGTCAAAAATAGGACTTACGCAAAATACCCTGCGGGTACTCCGTTGGAGAACTCGTAGAGTAGCCGCTTTGCTCCTAGATGAATTTCCCTTACCAAAGAATGAGGGTTTTGACTATTGTTTGCGTAAGTTTTAAAAAAGTTACAAAACTTTTGTAGTGAGCGATAAATAACTAAATTTCAAAGGCTTTAGCCCTGACTACAAACCACTAGTTCATATTTGCAATTGAAGCCTATTTTGACAAAACAGGGAAATAATCATGCTACCAAGTAATAGAGGAAACTTCCAAAAACACAAACTAAAATTTGTTGATTTTGAAATTCCACCTGCGCTTAAATCCGTCAATTTTTCTTGTTTTGTTATCGGAGAAAGTTTATCTTTTTTTGGGTCTTGGATGACTCAAATTGCTTTAGTATGGCTAGTTTATCAATTAACTAATTCGGCTGTATTAGTTGGTGTAGCTGGATTTACAAATCAAGCTATGGGTTTGATTATTACTCCTTTGGTAGGAGTATTGCTAGATCGCTGGAATTTACGATATGTTCTACTAGCTACTCAGCTAGTATCGATTTTGCTATCTTCTACCCTGACCTTTTTAACTCTTAGCAACAACATCAATGTTACATGGATTATTGTTATTGGCACGCTTCAGGGAATAGTAAAAGCTTTCGATTTACCAGCACGTCAGGTAATTATTCCCAGACTTTTGGATAAAAAATCAGATACTTATAGTGCGATGGCTTCGCATTCATTCTTGATTAATACAGCAAAGTTTGTTAGTCCCATGATTGGGGGTTTCCTGATTGCTCGATCTGGTGCAGCTTCTTGTTTTTTAGTAGATAGTATTAGCTATTTACCCTTTATATCTGCAATTTTAACTATCAAAGTAAACCCAATTATCAATAATACATCAAATCAAAAAGCCCAAATTTGGAAAAATCTCAAAGAAGGCTTTATTTATGCATACGATTTTTTACCTATTAAACATTTATTGATTTTACAAATTGTTATTTGCTTTATGGGGATGACCCATGTGAATCTAGTACCGATTTTTGCTCAAGAAATTTTGAAAGGGAACGCTGAAACTATGGGTTTTTTGATGACATCTTCGGCTCTTGGTTCTATAGTTTCAGGTATTTATCTCATTTCCAGAAAAAATATCATCGGATTGGGAAAGGTTATAGCAAGTTCTGCTGCAATTCTCGGTTTAGGTTTAATCGTATTTTCTCAATCAACAAATTTAGAGGTTTGTCTAGTATTTATGTTTGTTATAGGTATGAATAATACTCTCACTCTGGCTTCTCTTAATAACTTCATGCAATCCATTCTTCTTGATGAAGATAAAAGAGGTAGAGTAACCAGCATCTTTACAACTGGTTTTTTAGGAATCCTGCCTTTTGGCAATTTGTTTTTTGGAGTATTAGCAGGTCATCTTGGTGTTACCAATGCTTTATTATTTGGCGGTATTTGTTGCATTTTAGGAGCATA
The DNA here is from genome assembly GCF_014698055.1 of Nostoc sp. FACHB-133. Lineage (NCBI taxonomy): Bacteria > Bacillati > Cyanobacteriota > Cyanophyceae > Nostocales > Nostocaceae > Nostoc > Nostoc sp. FACHB-133. The sequence continues at coordinate 366,711 of NZ_JACJSH010000001.1, read as the reverse complement.
TTTCTTTAGTAGACAACTGCCTAAAATAAGAAAGGTTTTGTATCCAATTTATGCAGAGTTGGGCTTACTTCCACAGCCAAATAAAGGCTCAATGTAGTTTGGATAGCAGCGATCGCGCCTCTGATACTTCATCAAAACCCACCGTGTCGCGTTTCATCCTCAGACTCAAGCATAGAAGATAACGCTGTCCGTGTTTTCCTATAAGGCTTTCACGCTATTGCTAAATTTCTTGTAAAAACTCTTGATTTTCATTAGCGATTGTGAGAAAGTCTGATTTAACATCCATAAAATACTGTAAATCGATAGACTTATCGTATTTTGTGGTTTAACTAGAAGTAAGCGGTGGTTTTAGCTGTGCTTTAACCTCGAAAAGCTGCTATCAGACTGATTACAAGTACAGAAGTATAACAGCCATCTGATGAAGGCATCATCCCAGGACTGAATGTCTATATGACTTTCAGGAGAATCATCTTCTATGCAAGTTACCTTCCAGTAGAGTAACCACAGATTTCATCCCAATCTGGGAAAATTGCCCTGCTTCTCTGGAGTTGGGTGTCTTATGTATGGCTAGTTGTTCTAGCTTTCAGATGCTCATGTATTCACTCATGACTATATTTTTGCCAGTGGAGAACATCTCATGCAAGTAGATCCTAATTCTCATCAAGGTTCCGAGCAAGATACTCAGGCTAATAGCGAAAGAGAGAAACTGAAACAACCCCGTGTAAATAGCAAACGTTTTTTTGGTAGTCACGCCAGCAGACGCTCATTTCTCGGCCGCGCTGGTTTATTTAGTGCTGCTAGCGTCGTTGCAGGAGTTTTCGGTTCACCTTTCTCCTCAAAGAAAGGAGAAGATGTTGTCCAAGCTCAAGATATTAACAGGCGGTATAATCGACCATTCAACTACAACAGTTTTGTTGATAAAGCCTATCGAGTCCGTGTTGAAGCAGCCAGAGTTGAACGAAGTATTCCCATTCCGCCGCATCCGACTAACGGCGATGAGGAGCGTTATGCCAACAAAATCGGCTCTGACAGTAGGGGATTACCACACAATGGACTTGGCGAAGTTAAGTTGGAAGCTTACAACTCTTTGACCAAAGCACTGACAACCCAAAATCCAAATGATTATGAAAATATCATCTTGGGTGGCGGCAGAAAGCTGGTCAATCCTCAAGGCCCACTGGCAATTAGTCTAGAAGGAATCAATGCGGCGCAGATAGCAGTGCCACCACCACCGGCTCTAGCTAGTGCAGAACGCGCTGCTGAAGCAGTTGAACTCTACTGGCAAGCTTTACTTCGAGATGTACCTCTTTCTAAGCTCCAAAACAATACTGACAACCCAAAAGTCTTAGCAGCCGTCGAAGACCTCAATAAGCTTTCAGCCTTCCGAGGGCCAAAACAAAATGGCCGTGTCACCCCTCAGACTCTATTTCGTGGTAGCGTCAACTACGTCAATATTTACACTTCAGGTATAACTACAAAATATGTTATTCCCCCAGGGGTACTAGATGGCCCTTACATCTCACAATTTTTGTTGCGGACTATTCCTTGGGGAACTCAGTCTGTTTCACCACTGATTCGTACTGCTCTTCCTGGTAATGATTTTCTACTCGATTTTCAAGAATGGTTGACTATTCAGAATGGAGGTAGTTCCGGTAAGTCTATTAATTACGACCCCAAAAACCGTTACATAGCTACAGTTCGGGATTTAGGAGAGTATGCCCATATTGGCGGCCCTACATACCTTGGAGCCTCTTTGATTCTTAGTAGCATCGGTACACCTTTGAATCCAGGCAATCCCTACGTCAGATCGAATACTCAAGTTGGTTCAGCTGCAACCTTTGCAGCAGGGCATTTACAAGCCTTGCTTAACTTGGGTACTTCACGTGTGATTAGAGCGTCATATTGGCAGAAGTTTTATGTACACCGCATTTTACGCCCAGAAGCGTTTGGTGGGCTAGTCTACAACAACATTGTCAATAAAACTCAATATCCGATTAATTCTGAGGTCTTTAATTCCAAAGCTTTGGCTCAGACCTTTAGCACCTTCGGCACTTATCTATTACCCCAAGCATATCCAGAAGGATCGCCAACCCATTCCTCATATACGGGTGGTGCGGCTGCCATTGCTGGCGTTAATGTCACACTATTGAAAGCATTTTTTGATGAAAATTTTGTTATCCCCGATCCAGTAGTGCCCGATCCCAACGATCCCACCAAAGTAATTCCTTACAGTGGGCCACCCCTAACTGTGGGTGGAGAGTTGAATAAATTGGCAACTAACTATGCTATTGGTCGCGGTCACGGTGGTATTCATTGGCGTTCGGATGGTTCAGCTGCTTTGGCTTTGGGAGAAGAGCTTGCTATTAGCCTTCTCAGGGATGAGAGACTGGGTTACAACGAAATATTCAATGGCTTCACCTTCACAAAATTTGACGGTTCAAAAGTCACAGTCTAAACAGATTTTCGGTATTTAGTGATTTCAAAACTTTTGTAGAGACGCGAAATTGCACTGGGCTACGTTAATGTACCGTAATGCTTTCGCGTCTCTATACCAAGATTCATCTATCTAATCAGTAACGCCTGATTTTTATCACAAATGTTAAATTTAATACGCAATAACTTACTTAGGATAGAGAATCAATAATTACTCTGGGTTATGGCGTTAAAAAACAGTACAAGCCCTGTACGCTGGAAATTCTACCCTCTCTAGTGCCAGAGTTAAGCTAGTACGCATCTAAATTGCACATTTTTTCGTTAAAACTGTCATTTATCATTAGTTTCATTAGTTATTGATAAAAGACAACTGATAAATGACTAATGATAAAGGACGAATTTCACGAATAAATAAGCAATTAAAGTGCGTAACAGCCTAGCAATAATTGCAGTTTGCTCCAGACGCTTAGTATGACAAAGGCATTCCCAAGCATAGCAAGGCGCTTGAAAAGTACAGGAATCAAGTTGTTGAAGATGGGAACCTTCCTAATAACCCGTTTTATTGCAAGCTGGAAACGCTACTTTCTGGGTGACACTGTTGATGTCCGCCCCTCTCCTTCTCCTTCCTCTGATGTCCGCCCCACCTTAGCTGGTCCAGTCCTCAGCTTAGGTGGCGGTGGCCCCGATGTTGATGATGCTATTCAGTGGATGATTAACCAAGTTAGGGGAGGTACTAACACCGCTACCAAGGTTAATGTTGTAGTTCTCCGCACGAATGGTAATCACGATTACAATCGGCTAATTTCTGCCATGAAGGGCGTAAACTCTGTGGAAACTCTTCTGATTCGCAATAGACAAGAAGCAAACAAAGTTGAAATTTATGAAAAAGTCAGAAATGCTGATGTGATTTTTTTTGCTGGCGGCGATCAATGTCAGTACATCCGCAATTGGAAAGATACCAAGCTTGAGGCTGCTGTTAAGTCAGTTTACCTGAAGGGAGGTGGTGTTGGTGGCACTAGTGCGGGTGCGATGATCCAAAGTGATTGTGTCTATGATGCTTGCGCTTCTTCAGAAAAAGGCATTGAAACTAGAGACGCACTTGAAGATCCTTACCGGGATATCACCTTTACCTACAACTTTTTCAATTGGAGTAATTTAAAAGGAACTATCGTAGATACGCACTTCGATAGGCGGGAAAGAATGGGTCGAATTATGGCTTTCATTGCCCGTCAAATTAAGGACGGTGTATCTAGCAGTGTTTTAGGCATAGCGGTTAGCGAAAGTACATCGGTTCTTGTGGATAAAAACGGTTTGGTGAAAGTTATGGGTAGGGGGGCGGCGTACTTTGTACTTGGTAATCACATACCAGAAGTATGCGAACCCCGAACGCCTTTGACCTTTTCTAATTACAAAATTTGGAGAGTTCGCAGCGGCGACACCTTTAACTTAAGAAACAGACCAACCTCTGGGTACTATCTCAGGAGTGTCAAAAGGGGACGGATTGATTCAAATCCATATTGAGTGGGGAATGGGGAATGGGAAATGGGAAATGGGGAATGGGGAATGGGGAATGGGCAGGGGAGTTTTTAGCAGCACCTCGCCCTTCTGCTTCTTTTCAATTCCCAATGCCCAATTCTGAATGCCCCTACCAAGGAAGTACGCCATCTTCGTCAAAAAGCCCTCCGCTAAAACCATTTCCCGTAGCGATCGCTACGGGAAATGGTACGGTATCCTTGGTATTGATTAATCTCAGTTGCTGTGAAACTAGGGTCAGAAGCATTGACTTCAATCAGGGTATCTTTAAATTCAGCAGCCAACAGAACTGCGATCGCATTCACTGTCGTCTTTAATGAGTTATAGGCAAGAAGCTTAAAATTAGCGAACTCATAATTTGGATCGAGTTCTGAGTCAGAGAATCTAAACCACTTGATAAATTTACTCTTCGCCCTGCTGTTGACTTCTTTAAAAGTGGCAGCAGGGCTTTTGTAACTGTAAACACTCCAAATACATTGGTTTCAACTGATAACTTTTACTATCTTTAAGCAAGTTTAGTGTATATGTTGTAGTGTGTCTCAATACAACATTTAGGATTTAGTAATCTTACAGAAGTAGTGATTGGCTGTCGTGTATCTACTAGTAGTCTGCCAACCCAAAAATGCGCTTGTGAGGTCTGAGGAAAGGGGAAAGGGTAAGAGATTTAAAACCTTTCCCCCTTTCCCCTTACCCTTTACCCCGCCAAGTTCACTTGGCGAACTACTAGTAGTGATTCACACCGCAGATAGCGGTTTAGAAAATATTTGCGCCTTACACTAGCAATTGACTCAAAAATCATTAAATAGGATAGATATGCAAACTAAACAACTTGGCAATTCGGAGCTTCACATTACCCCGATTGGCTTTGGTGCTTGGGCGATTGGTGGAGGTGGCTGGGCTTTTGGTTGGGGAGCGCAAGACGATCAAGAATCTATTGAAGCGATCGCTCGCGCTCTCGATCTCGGCGTTAATTGGATTGACACCGCAGCTATCTATGGTCTGGGACATTCTGAGGAAGTTGTTGCTAAGGCGCTCAAAGGTCGATCTAGTCGCCCCTATATTTTCACTAAATGCTCAATGATTTGGGATGAAAAGGGCGAAATTGGTCGTAGTCTGAAAGCGGATTCTGTGCGGCGGGAAGTTGAAGCTAGTTTGCGCCGACTGGATATTGAAACCATTGACCTCTACCAAATCCACTGGCCTAACCCTGCTACAGAAATTGAAGAAGGCTGGACGACTCTCGCCAAGCTTAAGGATGAAGGGAAGGTTCGCTATATCGGGGTTTCAAATTTCAATGTCGAACAGTTGAAGCGTATCCAGGAGATTGCACCAGTTACCTCATTACAACCGCCTTATTCATTGGTTAAGCGCGATGTTGAAAACGAGATTCTGCCTTTTTGTAAGGAAAATAACATTGGTGTAATTGTATATTCACCAATGCAATCTGGCTTGCTTACAGGAAAGATGACATCTGAGCGGGTTGCCAATTTACCAGATGATGATTGGCGTAAGAAGAGTGATGAGTTTAAGGAGCCACGTTTATCTCGTAACCTGAAGTTAGTCGAGGTGTTGCAGCACATTGGTGAGCAACACGATCGCTCCGCCGGAGAGGTAGCGATCGCTTGGACTTTAAACAATCCGGCGGTGACGGCTGCGATCGTTGGCGCACGCAATCCCAAGCAGGTGGAAGGAATTATTGCTGCTGGAGAATTTCGCCTCAATCAGCAGGAGCTAGATCAAATTGCTGCTTTCCTTGGCGAGAATCCATAGAAGAAGGCTGGCGTAAACTTTGAATAGTAGCGATCGCATGTTTGGCGACAATATCAATTTCCTCTTGGGTATTAAACCGTCCAATACCAAACCGCACTGAGGCATAAGCTAGCTGTTGGGGGTTTCCCAGTGCTGTCAGAACACTGGAGGGTGCTGTACTTGCCGAGGAGCAAGCAGATCCCGAAGAAACCGCCATTACTGGCTGCAATCCTAGCAAAAGTGCGGCTCCATCCACCCCCTCAACACTGATATTCAAGTTTCCCGCCAATCGCTGTTGAGGATGTCCGTTGAGATGAATTCCTTCAAGTTGGGAAAGCTGTGACCACAAGCTTTGTCTTAACTGGGTGAGGCGTTGGTTTTCTGTTGCTTGTTCTGCTAAAGCGATTTCTACAGCTTTCCCAAAGCCGACAATTTGCGGTGTATACAATGTCCCAGAACGCATCCCCCGTTCATGCCCGCCGCCGTGTTGCTGGGGAGCGAGTTGCACTCTGGGATCGCGCCTGCGGACGTACAGCGCCCCAATCCCCTTTGGCCCAAATACTTTGTGTGCTGTTAGCGACATCAAATCAATTTTCATCTTTTGCACATCAAGGGGAGTTTTACCAATAGCTTGGGCTGCATCGGTGTGAAAAATGATGTTGTAAGCATGGCATAGTTCCCCAATTTCAGCTATTGGCTGTAAAACGCCAATTTCGTTATTTGCAGCCATCACCGAAACCAAAATTGTCTCAGGACGGAAAGCTTTGTTTAACTCAGTTAAATCAATCAGTCCATCTTTTTTAACTGGGAGAATAGTGATTTCAAAACCGAGAGTTTTTAAATAATTACAAGGGTCAAGAACTGCATTATGTTCAGTGGCGACAGTAATAATATGCTGACCTTTTTTAAAATAAGCTTCGGCAACACCTTTAATAGCTAAATTATTAGCTTCTGTTGCACCACTTGTAAAAACAATTTCTTCGGGAGTGGCATTAATTGCTGCTGCTAAAATCTCTCGTGTTTGTTTGACAGCAGCTTCTGATTCCCAACCATAAACATGACCAATACTAGATGCGTTGCCAAACTTTTCTGTGAAGTAAGGGATCATTGCCGCTAATACCCGTTCATCTACGGGTGTAGTAGCGTGGCAATCAAGGTATATAGGGCGAATAGACATAATTATTAACTCAAACTTTGACTCAAATTTTTTAATACGCTTAGAACCTGATACAGTTCACTTTTCCGTTTCAAAAGTGTAAATTCATCAGACAAGGCATACTTTGGTATATTTTGTTTAGTCAGTTTTATAAAAATGAAATGACTACCATTTGTTACTAATCCAAAAGTAGGTTTGTCTTGACTAGGATTAGACAGCATATAAACAAGTGCTTGCGGTACAGCTTCTAAAAGAGAAAAGCTAGACCTTTTAGATTCAATTACTAACAACCAGAATTGTTCTTGAATAACTAAAACATCAATTCTACCTCTAATGATTTCTCCTTCATCTTCCGCAGAAATTCCTATTGATTCCTCGCCTCTTATATAAAAAGGCTCATCATAAAATCCAGCTAAATTGAGTAAAGGAGATAAAACTACTAATTTCACCGTTTCTTCTGACAAAGGAGGACGCTTGACTAAGCGGAGAAAATGAAGTTTTATTCTGTCTAAATCTTGCTTTTCTAAATCTGTAATTTCCGGTAAATTTTCAAACCATTCTGTGAAGAATGCCTCATCTTCGGCTAGCTGTAAACTAAATTTTTTCTCCAAATAGGCAAGCCCAATATTTTGTGCTTGGATAAATTGAACCATAATTTATGCAACTTTATATTCTATCAAACAAAACCTAGTTTTGTTTTGCATAACGTTAAAAATTCTTGCTCTGATACCGATTCTGTATGAAGATGCGCTAAACCATATTTAGGTATAAGAAAGAAAAACGAACCGCAAAGGACGCAAAGGACACAAAGAAAGAAGAAGTTAAAAGGGTTTGGCGCAACCTCACAAAGAAATGGTATGAATAGACTCTTTGACTTGAATCATAGACAACACAGACCATTTTTTGGCAAACTTACACGCAAATAGCCATAGTTCCTCACTCATTGAAGTTTTGCTGACATTTATTAAGACTCACTGAGAATTTTACGTGGCTGCTAATTCCTGTAATTTAGTTAAAACTGCCTGAGCATGACCTTTGGCTTTTACGTTCGGCCAAGCATAGGCAATAATTTTATCAGGTGAAATGAGAAAAGTTGAACGAGCAACACCCATATATTCTTTTCCCATAAATTTTTTTAAGCGCCAAGCGCCGTAGGCTTCTGTCAAAATATGTTCTGGGTCACTCAAGAGGGTGATTGACAAGTTATGTTTGCTGATAAATTTACAATGGGACTTACCCAAATCTGGACTCACGCCTAAGATTTTCGCTCCCAGTTCGCCGAAGTCTTGATACAACTCGGTAAAATCTTTCGCTTCGGTGGTACAACCGGGTGTGTCATCTTTGGGGTAGAAGTAGAGGATAACCCACTGACTGCTGAGGTCGTCGAGAGTGACTGCATTGCCATTTTGGTCAGGGGTGGAGAAATCTGGTGCTGGTTGTCCGACTTGGGGAATGTTGCTCATGATGGAGGTGTGAGAGATTGCGTAAGCGTAGCTCGTCGTAGACATTGCTTTAGAATTGTACATATATTGAGCGATCGTTCTTATTCACAAATGTCACGAATTTATCAACATAATTCTGATTTACCTAAAGTTCGGACTGTTTTCTTACTTCTAAATTAATGCATTCGCCAAACCTTGATCGTAGTATCTTTACCTCCACTGACCAAAATCTGTCCATCTGGGCTAAATACAAGTGCATTTACACCATCTAAATGAGCATTGACAGTGTAAATTTCTTGCCCATTGCTTAAATCCCAAACTTTAATTTTTTCGTCATCACTGCCACTTACCACTGTCTGACTATCTGGACTAATTGCCACAGAATTAACAGCATCTGAATGTCCACTAAGAGTATAAATTTGCTCTCCAGTATTCAGATTCCATACAATAATTGTTTTATCTTCACTAGCACTTACTAAAATTTGATCATTTGAGCTAATGGCAAGACTACTAACGCGCTCTAAATGCCCAGTTAAAGTTGATTTTGGCCAAACCTTGATTGTGGTATCCCAGCTACCACTAGCTACATATCCATTTGGACTAATTGCTACTGAAGTAACTCTGTAATCATGTGTAGCTAAAGTGCGAATATAGTCTCCTGTTTTTAGATTCCATAGTGCTACTATTCCATTAGAACCACCACTAATTACTGTCTCCTGATCTGAGCCAATTGCTATAGACAGAATATACGCTGAGTTTGCTATAATAGTGCTGATTTCCTCACCATTCTTCAAGTTCCAAATTTTAATTTTATTATCATAACTACTACTAACTAAAGTTTGCCCATCGGCACTAATTGCTAAAGAAATTATTTGTTTTGAATGTCCTGTAATGGTAAGAATTTCCTTGCCATTTTTCAGGTTCCATACTTTGATTGTCTTGTCATTAATGCCACTAGCCAAAGTCTGCCCATCTGGGCTAATAGCTAAAGTCAATACAGCTTCCGAGTGTCCATAGTTCCAACTACCAAGAGTGCGTTCTAAAGAAAATATTTCCCCCTTGACTGTTGGTAATACTTTGACAGGCTCTGGTTTCGTTAATTTTGTGGGATATAAAGTCTCGTTAATTTCTACCAATCTTTCCAAAATTATCTGGGTATTGGCTGGGCGATCCTTTACTGGTCGCATCATCAGATGATCGATAAAATCTGCTAACAAAGGAGATATATGATTAGCTTTATCACGCCAGTTTAGACCAGCAGTGTATGGATCGCCATAGGGATCATCCATTAGTTCAAGAGGATACTTTCCTGTCAGCAAATGCACAAAAGTACGACCCAAGGCAAAGAAATCAGACTGCGGAACAGCATGACCATTGATTTGCTCTAATGGAGCATAGCCATCAGAAACAAATTTTGTGATTTGGCCTGCTACTTGTTTTTTCTCGTAGGTTCCGGTAATTTCCCGCGCGATACCAAAGTCGATTAACACCAATTGTCCATCGGCAGTTAGCATAATGTTTGAAGGCTTAATATCCCGATGGAAAAACTGCTGCTGATGTACTTCGTGTAAAATATTCGCCAACTGTGTTAGCCAAAGGACTGCTTGCTTTTCACTGATTGGACGATTGTCACGTTTTTTTAACCATTCGTGTAAATCTTCACCATCAATTTTATCCATTACCAAACAGTGAACTGGCTCTTGGCTATTTTGAGGAAAAAACTTGAAATATTCCTCAGCATTAGGAATTCCTGGATGATTTAGTCGCTTTAAAACTTCAGCTTCTTGCTGAAAAAGTGATACCGCTTTAGTTTGATTTAGTATAAGAACCTTCAAAATTTTTAGCTTTCCACTGTCACTTACCTCAAATGTTTTAGCAAAGCCACCTTGGCCTATAGGTCGTGTTACTCGATAACACCCTTCTAGTAGCAATTCAGAGCCACAGCTTTGACAGTGCAGTAGATTATCAGGGTTGTCAGTATTTTGGCAGTTAGGATTGATGCACAAGCTCATCGTCTTGAAAAGTGACAGATTTATCTGATATCTTAGCTTTACTTACTGATAACCTGAAAAAAATCAGTATCAAAGCGATGCTTGCAGCAAGCTATGCCTACGCACCCATTTATATTTGCTTATAAACAGTTCTCTCATAAGGTTGAGAGCGATCGCTCATATTTATCCGCCATAATAATGACTTAACCTACAGGTATTTTTGTTTATTTATTCCCACCCTTCAAAGTTCACATGGCTAAAGATATGCAACGCGAATTTACCAACCGCGATGAGTTGGTAGCCTATCTCCGCGAACAATTCCCAGATGCGGCACGACGCGATGACCACATCAGCGAAACAGTGGGGGGACGGAAAGCAGCACAAGAAGCGCTGCAAAAAATCGACCCAGTACGTTACGCGCAAACACGTAATTTTTTCACAGGTGCGGTGACGCGACTTTCGCCTTATATCCGTTATGGCGTTTTGAGTTTGCGAGAAATTCGAGATTATGCCTTTGACCAGATACAGCAAAAAAACGATGCTACGAAACTAATTAATGAGTTAGGTTGGCGCGACTATTGGCAACGGTTGTATGTAAAGTTAGAGGATGGAATCTGGAAAGACCAGGAAGAGTACAAAACTGGTTACACTGTGGCTGAATATTTACCCGAATTGCCGCAAGATATCAGACAAGGAATCACAGGCAGAGTTTGCATCGACAGTTTTAGCCGTGATTTAAAAGAAACTGGCTATCTACATAACCATGCACGAATGTGGCTAGCAGCTTACATTGTCCATTGGCGGCGTATTGGTTGGCAAGCAGGAGCCAAGTGGTTTCTCGAACACCTTTTAGATGGTGATCCTGCTAGCAATAATATGTCATGGCAGTGGGTTGCCAGCACCTTTAGTCAGAAACCGTATTTTTTCAATCGTGAGAACTTAGAACGCTACACTGAAGGCGTTTATTGCCAGAAATGTCCGCTTTACGGTCATTGTGATTTTGAAGGCAGCTATGAAGAATTAGAACAGCGACTTTTTCCCAAAGGAGAATTTAGAAAACAAGCCAATAGCCAAAGTTGGCAGCGTGATAAAAAAGGGAAGGGGAGCAGGGGGAGTGGAGGAGGACAAGGGGGACGAGGGGGACAAGGAAGACAATAATAACTCTTGACAAATGACAAATAACAAATGACTAAACCAATTGTTTGGGTGCATGGAGACTGCCTCAGTCCATACAACCCCGGATTACAAAAATACCCCGATGCCCCAGCTATCTGGGTTTGGGACGAGGCTTTGATAGATGAGTGGCAACTGAGTCTTAAACGCCTCACTTTTATTTACGAATGCTTGCTAGAGTTACCCGTTGTTATTCGTCGTGGCGATGTAGGACAAGAAATTTTAGCTTTTGCGAGAGAACATGATGCGAATTTAGTCGTCACAGCCAACAGTCCCAGTCCCCGGTTTGATGATATCTGCAATCAAATAGAGGGTTCTATAGCAGTGGAAACGCTAGAGGTAGAACCATTTTTTGACTATGATGGATATATTGACCTGAAGCGGTTCTCGCGCTATTGGAAAGTGGCTCAAAATTATGTTTTTGAATAGCCAAATTAGCGATTGCTTTTTCTAGCAACAGACGCAAGATTTTGCGATCGCAACTCCCACTATTAAATTTTCTGACTACCTTCTCGTGCTAAATTATTAAAGCTTGGTGTTGGGAAACTCCGGTAAAATTCCGGGACTGTGCCGCAGCTGTGATGGGATCACCCAAGTCAGAATGCCAACTCTCAAGATGTCACACTCACCATCTACTCCCTGCGTTGCACGGGGAAGGAGTTCCAAGTTTGCTTTCTGGATTTGCCACTTGTCCTGGCTTGTTTTATGCTACACCCGCCGCTGATGGTATATTATCTCGCATTAGAATACCAGGTGGAATTATTAGTAGTCAGCAGTGCCGTGCGATCGCAGATATAGCAGACCAGCATGGTGGTGGCTATGTTGATGTCACTAATCGAGCTAACCTACAAGTCCGCGAAATTCGCACGGGGATAAATAGTGAGGTTTTGCAGCACTTACAGGATATGGGATTGGGTTCTCGCAATTCTGTTGTAGACCACATCCGTAATATTATGACCAGCCCAACTGCTGGTATTGACCCGCAAGAATTAATCGACACTCGCCCTTTTGTCCAAGGTTGGGATAATTATATTGCTGAACATCCGGCGCTTTCGGGACTATCGGCAAAATTTAGCGTTTGCTTTGATGGTGGTGGAATTATTCGGGTGTGCGATCGCCTAAATGATATCTTATTCGCTGCTGTCTTAGTCGATGCTGATGTTTACTTCCGCCTCTATCTCAGTGTCGGCGCAAAGGGTCAACCGCCTAGCGATACAGGGATTTTGTTAACACCAGAGCAATGTTTACCCGTCTTAGCAGCTTTAACAGAGGTCTATCTAGCTCATAGTAATACTACAAATAATCGCCGGCTACGTCTCTTAGAGTTATTGAATACTTTGGGTTATGAAAATTATCTCCAAGAAGTTCAGCAGCGCTTACTTTTTTCTCTTTTATGCAGTGACCTAACCCCCCAACCCCCTTCCCTACGAGGGAAGGGGGAGAAATTCTCCCCTCTCATTGCAGGAGAGAGGTTGGGGGAGCGGTCAGAGGGGAAATATCAGCATATTGGCATCCATCCCCAACGTCAGCAAGGCTTATTTTACATTGGTCTGGTGTTACCTCTTGGACGGTTGGAGAGTAAGCAGATGAAGGGTTTGGCAGATTTAGCAGCAAAATATGGTAGCGGCACTCTTCGGTTAACCCCCTGGCAAAATTTGCTGCTAACAGATATTCCTCACCAATGGGTTGCTGATGTTCACAATGAAATTGCTTTCTTAGGATTAGATACCTCAGCAACTAACATCAAGAGTGCGTTAATTGCCTGTTCTGGAAACAAAGGTTGTGCCTCTTCTGCCACAGACACTAAAAGTCATGCGTTGGCATTAGCAGAGTATCTTGAAACTCGCGTTACTCTGGATTGTCCAGTTAATATCCACTTTAGTGGCTGTGAAAAATCTTGCGCCCAGCATAACAAGAGTGATATTACATTGCTCGGTGTCAGCATTGAGGATGGCAATGGAACTGTAGAAGGTTATCACGTTTATGTTGGTGACAGCGAGCATAAATTTGGACGGGAAATATATCAATATGTGACTTTTGCGGAACTACCTGCATTAATAAAGCGGATGCTAGATGTATATAAAATTCAACGCTTGAATCTTGATGAATCCTTCAGGGAATTTAGCAATCGATGTGTGATCGCTCAATTACAACTGTGATTCAATAAACACTTAGGTTCCCTGCTGCCTGCTAAACAAATCAATCCAAAATCGAATGCCCGACTACATCCGAGATGCCAACGAAATTTACCGTAATTCTTTTGCAATCATCCGGTCAGAAGCAAACCTAGATATGCTGCCACCAGATGTAGCAAAAGTTGCTGTGCGTCTTATTCATGCCTGTGGGATGACGGATATTGTCACTGACTTGGGATATTCACCAACAGCAGTGCAATCCGCAAGGGCAGCGCTAGCAGAGGGAGCGCCAATTTTATGCGATTGTCGGATGGTTGCCGATGGCGTTACTAGGCGACGGTTATCTGCAAACAATCAAGTTATCTGTACCCTCAACGAGCCGGAAGTCCCAGAAATGGCCCAGCGTCTTGGTACTACAAGGTCGGCAGCAGCATTGGAATTATGGCGATCGCATCTGGAGGGATCGGTAATTGCAATTGGTAATGCGCCCACAGCACTATTTAGACTCTTAGAAATGCTCGATGAGGGAGCTAACAAACCTGCGATTATCTTAGGCTTTCCAGTGGGATTTGTCGGTGCAGCCGAATCGAAAGCGGCGCTGGCAGCAGATAGCAGGAATGTACCATTTTTAACATTACACGGTCGGCGCGGTGGAAGTGCGATCGCGGCCGCCGCAGTTAACGCCCTGGCAACGGAGGAAGAATAATGAGCAAAATCAAAGGTCGTCTCTATGGAATTGGTGTAGGCCCCGGCGATCCCGAATTATTGACTCTGAAAGCATTGCGGCTATTACGTGCGGCTCCTGTGGTAGCTTATCAATCAGCCACAGATAAAGAAAGTGTCGCTAGAGCGATCGTGGCGCAATATCTTCCTGGTAATCAAATCGAGGTGTTATTTCACCTCCCCCGCGCTTTGGAACCAGAAAAGGCTAAGTCTATTTATGACAAGGAAATTCAACCAATCGCCGACCATTTAGCAGCAGGTCGAGATGTGGTGGTGTTATGCGAGGGCGATCCATTTTTCTATGGTTCCTTCATGTACGTTTTCACACGATTATCTGAAGAGTACCCAACAGAAGTTATCCCCGGAGTTTCCTCGCTGATGGCTTGTCCGGTAGCTTTGGGTGTACCTTTCACTTACTACACCGATATTCTCACAGTCTTACCCGCCCCATTGCCAGCAGAAGAACTGACTACACATTTGTTGATGACTGATGCAGCAGCAATTATGAAGCTAGGTCGTCACTTTACCAAAGTACGGGATATCCTGCATAAATTAGGGCTAGCATCACGGGCAAGATATATTGAGCGGGCATCAACATCACAGCAACGCATCATACCCTTGGATGAAGTTGATCCAGATAAAGTACCCTATTTCTCAATGATTGTGATCCCAACTAAGAATCGACTATAAACCAAAAATCAATATAGTTAAGTTAAGCATTTCTTCGTTATCTTGCTTTTTTATTTTAGCGATCGGATTTGCTGGATTTGGATAAATTTATAATACGTACAAAACTGATAAATACAAGACGCGATGAATCGCGTCTCTACAAGGGGAGATCAAAAAAACGATGCCTGCGGCGGGCTACGCCTACGCATTCCCATTCTGCAAACTATATTCATTGGCGTAAATGCCGAGCATCATTCACAATGCAATGATGCCTATTACTTTGCGATGATTTAGACTTTACTATAAATACTTCAAAAAAAATTGATGGCTCCTAATAGCACCTTCACTCCTGATGCGATCGCTGCTGGCTTTCATGCCCTATCCGATCCCCTAAGAATTCAGGTCTTAGAACTCCTACGCTCTCAAGAACTATGCGTGTGCGACCTATGCGACCACCTGGGAACAACTCAGTCTAAACTGTCTTTTCACCTCAAAACCCTGAAAGAAGCGGGTTTGGTTCGCGCTCGTCAAGAAGGGCGCTGGATTTACTACAGCCTCAATCTGCCGCAATTTGTTGCCCTAGAGCAGTATCTAGCAGAATTCCGCCGCTTTAGCCCAATATTACCTATTCGTCCCCCCTGCGAAACTTAAATATTCATCAATTTTTTTTGTGATATTTTGTTTAATTTTACTTTTATAGGCATTAACAAATCAATTTTTTTTGAAATGATGGGTATATACTCTTGATATAACTCACCGAATTTTAGATTTTCAATTTTGGATGTTGGATTGAATAATCTGAAATTCCTGCTCTAAGCTCCTGCATTCATGTATGGGGTTAATTGTAATGAACAAAAAAACTGCAAAACGCCTCTCTTTTATTGATCGCTTTCTAACCTTGTGGATTTTTTTAGCAATGGCCATCGGTGTTGGCTTGGGCTATTTCTTTCCTGGAGTCGAAGCGTTTATCAACCAGTTTCAGGTGGGAGCAACCAATATACCAATTGCCATCGGGTTAATTCTGATGATGTACCCGCCCTTAGCTAAGGTGCGATACGAAGAATTAGGGGATGTATTTCGCAACGGAAAAATTCTTGGTGTATCACTAATTCAGAATTGGATCATTGGGCCAATTTTGATGTTTGCTCTGGCGGCTATTTTCTTACACGGTTATCCAGAATACATGACAGGATTAATTCTGATTGGATTAGCCCGTTGTATTGCAATGGTAGTTGTGTGGAGTGACTTGGCACGAGGCAATACAGAATACACGGCTGGATTGGTTGCCTTCAACAGCATCTTTCAAGTTATCTTTTATAGTCCTTACGCCTGGTTTTTTATCACTGTATTACCGCCACTTTTTGGCTTACAAGGTAGTGTTGTGAATGTCAGCATTGCCGAGATTGCTGAAAGTGTATTTATCTATCTTGGTATTCCCTTTTTAGCTGGATTTTTCACTCGTTTCTTCTTAGTAAAGGTGAAAAGTAAGCAGTGGTATCACGAAGAATTTGTGCCTAAAATCAGCCCGATCACGCTGATTGCTCTGTTATTTACAATCGTCGTTATGTTCAGCTTGAAAGGGAATTTGATTGTTCAGATCCCCTTAGATGTAGTGAAGATTGCAATTCCGTTGATTGTCTACTTCATCATCATGTTTCTGGTCAGCTTTTACATGGCTTGGCGCTTTAAGACGGACTATTCTAGAGCCGCAAGTGTAGCATTTACATCGGCAGGAAATAATTTTGAATTAGCGATCGCAGTTGCGATCGCAGTATTCGGCATTAATTCGGGTGTTGCTTTTGCCGCCGTTGTCGGGCCTCTGGTGGAAGTGCCTGTATTAATTGGTCTTGTTAATGTTGCTTTCTGGTTTGAAAAACGTTATTTCACAACACCGGAATCGAGAGCCTGATAAGTTTAGTCCACAATTATTCCGAGGAGTTGAACTATGAAACGTGTAATGTTCGTCTGCAAAAAGAATTCTGCCCGTTCTCAAATGGCGGAAGGCTTTGCTAAAACCCTTGGTAAAGGAAAGATTGAAGTGATTAGCTCTGGTTTAGAAGCAAGTCAGGTCAGACCAGAAGCGATCGCCACCATGAAAGAAATTGGTATCGACATTACCGATCAACACTCCAAACCCCTGAGTGATTTCCAAGCACAAGACTTTGATGTAGTGATTTCTTTGTGTGGCTGTGGCGTGAATTTGCCGCCAGAGTGGGTTATGCAGGAAGTATTTGAAGATTGGCAGTTAGACGATCCAGCAGAACAACCGGAAATTTTTCCGAGAGTCCGCGATGAGATTAAAGAACGGGTGACTCAATTAATTGAGTCTGTGAATAAAGTTTATTGACAATCAAAAAAGTATTGGTAACGCTGTTGTAGTTCATTACAGCAGTGGGAAGCATCGAATGGGAATGATACTGGCTCGTCTTATAACGGTTATCAGTTGAGTGCAATACAGACCTAACCCCCCAGCCCCTTCCCCTTGCAGCTACCGTGTATACACAAGTCTGAAATAGCTGATTAACTAGGGTTTTACCCCACCCTAACCCTCCCCTTATAAAGGCTACCGTGTACACACAAGTATAGTCCGCAAAGGTTTCAACCCTTTTAGCCCGGTAAATACCCAAATTTTGGGCAACTAGAAACTCCATTTATCCCGCTAATTTTAAGATTAGGGCAACGAAACCAAGTTTTAGGTGGGATTTCAAGACTTGTGTGTACACCGTAGCCCCTTGCAGGGAAGGGGAGTAAGATTCAAAGCCTCTTTCCTTTTAGGAGAGAGGTTTGGAGAGAGGTCAAACTGTATTGCTTCCATTCGAGAACCGCTATATAACGACGCAATTCAGAAAATCCAACACGCAAATCCTGATGTTGAATTGCGAGAAGCCCAAAGCACATTTTTGCAAGACTTGGAGGAGAATAAGCAATTACCATGACGACATTTGACCATCCGCCCAGAATTTTGTTTTTGTATGGTTCCCTACGTGAGCGTTCCTATAGCCGTCTCTTAGCAGAAGAAGCAGCACGCATTATTGAAGAATTTGGGGCAGAAGTCAAGTTTTTCGATCCCCGTGAACTGCCAATCTACGGTAGCGTACCTGACACCCACTCAAAGGTGCAGGAGTTGCGTGAATTAAGCCTGTGGTCGGAAGGACAGGTATGGTCTAGCCCAGAACTGCACGGTCAGATTTCTGGCATAATGAAAAATCAAATCGACTGGATTCCGCTTAGTATCGGAGCCGTTCGCCCGACCCAAGGCAGAACTTTGGCTGTCATGCAAGTGAGTGGCGGATCTCAGTCTTTTAATGCTGTCAACACATTAAGAATTCTTGGGCGCTGGATGCGAATGTTCACTATCCCCAATCAATCCTCAGTGGCTAAAGCATATCAAGAGTTTAATGAAGACGGCACAATGAAAGATTCGCCCTATCGCGATCGCGTTGTCGATGTGATGGAAGAACTTTACAAATTTACCTTGCTATTGCGTGACAAAGTTGATTACCTCACAGACCGCTATAGTGAACGAAAAGAAAAAGCTGTTAAAGAGACAATCAAGATCGCTTCTCAATCTCTTGAAATTAACTCTAAAAGCAATTAACTATTGGACATCCAAAAAAAAGATAACCTCCTGGCAGATTTAACCAGGAGATTTAAAAAAATTCATTCATCTTTACAAGCGTTGTAGCAGGCTCAAACCGTGGGTGTCAGTACCACAGGTATTGAAAAGAAAGTATTCATCAGCCAACTTTTGCACTTGTTCTGATTCCAATACGCTGGGTTTCCAAGGGTTAGGGTTATTGTAGGCGTAGAAAGTTTCCACACCATCGATTCCCTTTTGGGATGCAGCT
The DNA here is from genome assembly GCF_014698055.1 of Nostoc sp. FACHB-133. Classification (NCBI taxonomy): domain Bacteria; kingdom Bacillati; phylum Cyanobacteriota; class Cyanophyceae; order Nostocales; family Nostocaceae; genus Nostoc; species Nostoc sp. FACHB-133. The sequence goes on along the minus strand of NZ_JACJSH010000001.1, from coordinate 347,859 downwards.
GGAATTAAGTCAAAATGCGATCGCTTATAACGGGCTGGATGAGCCAGAACTGCCAATCCCCCAGCTTGATGAATAGCGGCAATCACGTTACTTGCCTGATATTCTTGGCCTGTAGTCGGCCTTCTTTGCAGATAGGGTTTCATGCTAGGGTGTTCTGGAGCAAAAGCGTAAGCCAAAATGTGAACTTCTATATCCAGAAGGTTAGCATTGATTTCTACGCCACTCCACAGGTAAGGAGTTGTTGCACCAGGATTACTCCACTTCCAATCTTCTAACCAAGCAAGGGCCGCTTGATAGCCCATAATGCCATGATGGTCAGTGATCGCCAATCCTTTTAATCCAATAGCGATCGCCTGCTCCATTAATCCACTCGGCTGCAACCTGCCATCTGAGTGGACAGTGTGCATATGAAAGTTGAATAACCTTGGACAACTGTATGCATCAATGTTCTGGAATACTTGCTTCAAAAGTTCTGCCGAAGCAGTAGTCCGGGCCAAATTTACAGCCATAACCCCCTCTGAATAAAAATATATATCCTTAACACACTAAAACGCCCTATTTACAGATGAGAAATTTCCAACACTGTAAATTAGTGTATTGGTGGCTACTTTCTCAGCTTTTTCAGCAAATTTTTCAATATGTTAAGACTACGTTAGCAAATCTTAACCTCAGTAGTCATGGGTAGTTTGAACTACTTTAAATGTAAGTAGTAAAAAATATTGCATATAAAATTTTATAAATACGCTTATACTATTTATGCTAAATATCTTGATTTGAAAGGCTTAGGAGAATAATTTTCTCAAATTAGTCTGGGATTTAAATATATATCACGTGTTAAAAAAATAGAAATCCCAGTAATTATACTAGCTTTTATTTCATTTAGTAATGACTTCAGTGTAGGCAAAGCCAGCAGCAGGCATCGCATGAGTGGAGTTTACAATAGCTCTCCAAAAACTAGCGATGTCTACGACGGGCTATGCCTAAGCTTGCGGCTAATTATACTCCCCGCGCAATTCCAAAAGAATCTCCCTTCAAAGTCACCCCAAGCGGTTTTATTACCACCTCGCGGCTAAGGGACGCTTCAACCCTGCCGGCAATCACAGCCGTTAGCTGATGTTCTCTTGCGAGGATGACAATCCTTTCTGCATCCTGCTCAGATTCCGTATAAAATGCAAATCCGGCTCCGTAATTGAACACGGAAAGCATCGTCTCTGCCCCGCCCTCAAGATGACCCTCGACAAAAGTAAATATCTCCGGCACTGGGAGCATTGTTTCGATGACGTACCGAAGTGGCTTCACCGACCGCATCAGCTTCTGCCAACCATGACCAGTAATATTTTCCATCGCGGTGGGGCGAATTCCTTCGCCAAGCACCGCCTGTACAAGTGGCGTGTAGAGATACGACGCAGCATTCATCGCTTCCCAAAACTCCTGCCCACTCGGAAGTTTTGTTCTATAGCCATCAGGAAGAGACTCAGTAAGCTTTCGCAATGGGGTAAACCCGTTCTCATGGGGGCCAGAACTCTCAACAAGAACAATAGTATTTCCGGCATCCAGACGCGAGCTATCAATGGCAGCGACACCAGGTGGCATCACGCCAAAAACCGAACCCGCAATGTCGAGCCGGCCTGGAATCATCTTAGTTTTCAGTTGAGGAGTTTCCCCTGAGAGATAGACACACCCTACTCGTTTGCACCCCTCAACGATTCCATCCAGAAACCCATCAAGGAAAGCGGGGGTAAAGATCGTTTCAGGAGTACTTGATGGCAGATAAAGACCAAGAAGTAGAGTCTGCATCCCTGATGTTGCCGCGTCGTTTGTCAAACACGAGATCATCTTGATACCGATATTCCACCAAAATCGCCGAAGTTCTTCTTCAGAAAGGTCATCAGGGCGGGTATCGTCTGCCGTTCCTAGTCCTTCAGGGACGAGTGTTAGAGAAAGTTCTGGAGCGCCCGCTTGAATAAATGGAGCGAGGTTGAAGTTGAAAGCGTTAGCACTTGCTCCAAGACCCGACGAGGGGACGGTACCATAGGCACTTGCAAAGGTAAGTGTGCGTTTTGCAGCATCGATGAAGCGTCTTTTTGCGGCATCGAGAGTATCGTAATCGACTTGATCGAGAGCTTGAGCCATCAGGTTGCGTTTTAAGTTAGGAGTAAAGACGCGATTAATAGCGTCTATGCAAGAGTTAAAAATTAGGAGAAGTCATCACTCCTCACTTTAAAATACCTCATCTTCAATACCACGCCACCATTCACCCAAATTCATCAAGTCTTGGTAAATATCTTCTAATTCTTTGGTGTAGACATCATTTGTAAGGGTGGCTCGACGCTCTTGCAATTTCTTAAGGCGCAGTTGTACCAATACCCAAGGTTTAGTGATGCTATTCGTTGCTTCGATGTATTGTGCTAGTTCTTTGCTATCCATAATGTTTTATATTTTTCAGAATTACACGCTGTACAAAAGAATCATGTTGTGTATAAGCTAAATATTTGATTTCAGGTTTTTATTAATTATTCTTTAATAGTAAATATATCTACGTTATAAAAGCAATTAATGTAGACGCGGAGAGGCTGCCCGCAGGGTATTGCCCTTACAACAAATGGTTTTTTTTAACATTCATATTTGGTCTTTTCTGTCAATGCATAAATCCTAATTTTGACTTTCATACAAATATTTTTATTCAGACAGTGCCCATCCCACTACTGAAAAACAGAAAAGGGAGAAACTAAAAACAATTTCTCCCTTTTCTGGTGGACTTTCTGCTTCAACTTTTGCAAATTAACTTATGGAGCAGCTTACTAAGAGGCATCGCACTCAGTTCAAACCAGCAATTAATTAAGCTTTAGCCAAGTTTTCAGCAGCAAAGTCCCAGTTAACCAAGTTATCTAGGAAATTCTTGATGAACGCTGGACGGGCATTTCTGTAGTCAATGTAGTAAGCGTGTTCCCAAACATCCAAGGTTAGGAGTGCCTTCTTACCATGAGCTAGAGGGTTTTCTGCATTTGGTGTTTTGATCACCTTCAGCGTACCACCATCATCAATCAGCCAAGACCAACCACTGCCAAATTGAGTTGCAGCTGCGTTAGAGAACTCTTCCTTGAATTTGTCGAAGCTACCAAAATCTTTATCAATCCTGGCTGCAAGATCGCCAGTGGGTGCGCCGCCACCATTTGGTTTTAAGGAATTCCAGAAGAAGGTGTGGTTCCAAACTTGAGCAGCGTTGTTGAAGATTCCCGCCTTAGAGGAGTCTTGGAAGGAAATTTTGATCACTTCTTCCAGAGACTTATCAGCAAGTTCTGTACCTTCAGTCAGCTTGTTGAGGTTGTCTACATAAGCTTTGTGATGCTTACCATAGTGATACTCGAAAGTTTCAGCTTTCATGCCATTTGGCTCTAAAGCATTCTTGTCGAAGGGTAGCGGGGGCTGTACAAATACCATTGTGTGAAATCCTCTCTTTACCGGTTTCCAGTTTCAAGCTATTGCAGAAGCTTGGAAAATTAACAGCTTTTATTTTTAAGGTTTTATGTCTTTAATGATGGAACATAAAACTTAACATCGTCATTCTACTACCAAAGTGAAGATAAAGTGAAGATGAAAAGAAAGTACTTCGGTGATAAGTCAAATCGCTATGAATTCACAGTTATAAATAAAAATGGCTAATATCTCGTAGCGAAAGCCCAATCTATAATTAGCATTTAGCAATTAAAGCTTTAATACTTCTATCTTTAGTAGGATTAATTACGATGTGGTAAATCAGTCGAAAGCTAGATGATTTAATACTTAAATAATCTAATAATTCTAAATCTAAGGCTTAGTAAATCAATAATGAAATTATCTTATTTTGAAATATTGTTTTGAGGATGGTAAGTGAATAATCACTCACCCACCACCCTTTGAAACTAAAAAGTTAACAGTAAATAGCGGTGATTAGCACTGAGATAAACGCTGCTGGTAATAGTTAACAATTTGTGCCGTGACTTCAGACACATCCAAACCATCAGTTTGAACTTCAATGGCATCTGCTGCTTTTTGCAAAGGCGAAACTTTGCGTGTGCTATCTTTCCAGTCACGTTCGGCAATATCCCGTTCTAGCTGCTCTAAATTGATTGCGGATTGACCTTGTTTGTGAAAGTCTTCCTGGCGACGACGGGCGCGTTCACTCACAGAAGCAGTTAAGAAGATTTTGACTTCAGCATCGGGAAAAACGTGAGTACCAATATCTCGTCCCTCAGCGACTAAACCACCTTTTTTACCCCAGCTTTGCTGTTGTTTAACCAGTGCTTGACGGACAGCGCTTTGGGCTGCGATCGCAGATACTTGAGATGTTACCTCAATGGTGCGAATTACCTGAGTAACATCAGTACCGTTAATCCAAACCTGCACAGACGATTGTAAATCCTGGGTAGGAGTAAGTTCAATTTTACACAGGTTAGTTAATTCAGCGATCGCACACTCATCATCAATAGCAATCCCCTTTTGCAGTACAAGCCAAGTGACAGCACGGTACATTGCTCCTGTATCTAAATAGACTAAACCCAAGTTTGCTGCCACTTGTCGCGCCACTGTCGATTTTCCAGCCCCGGCTGGGCCATCAATGGCGATGATGGGTTGACGATCGCGCAAGATGATATTGTCAATCAAACGTGTAGAACCAAGACGAGCTGCGATCGCCAACATTCCTTCCTCCTCAACTTTTTCTAAAGACATCAACGTAGTCGGTTCAACTAATTCAATATATTCCACTAAAATTGTGCTGACCATTGCCACTTCTTGCTGTACCACTGCTATCAACTTGTTGCTATTGCGATCGCCTGCAATGAATGCAGCTTCAGCCCGTTGCAAGCCGCGATATAATGCCGCCGCTTGTTCTTTTGCCGTTGCAGTCAAATATTGATTACGAGAACTGAAGGCAAGACCCGACGCTTCCCGCACTGTTGGACAAGCAACAATTTCTACTGGCAAATTTAAGTCAGCTACTAAGCGTTTAATAATTGCCAGTTGCTGACCATCTTTTTGACCAAAGTAGGCACGGTCAGGCTGTACCAAGTTGAAAAGCTTGGTAACAATCGTAGCGACACCTTGAAAGTGACCCAGGCGAGAACGACCACACAAGCCTGTCATCATAGCAGATGGGGGTATAACTTGTGTAACCTTTGATTCTTGTATACTCTTCTGGGGAACTGCCATCTCTTCAGGAGTCGGTGCAAAAATGGCATCTACCCCAGCTTGTTCACAAAGTTTTTGGTCTTGCTCTAAAGTCCGGGGGTAGCGTTGGTAATCCTCGTTAGGAGCAAATTGTAGGGGATTGACGAAAATACTCACAATCACCGTAGAATTTTCTTGCCGCGCCCGTTGGATCAAGCTTAAATGACCTTGATGCAAATTCCCCATCGTTGGTACTAGACCGACTGCTGTCTGATACCAGCCAGTTATCTCATCTAGTCTTAGATCCTCAGTAACCGCAATCAGCTTGTTTTCTGAGCAGCGTTTAGTTAAATAGCAGCGTAAAGCTGCGACTGTTGTCAGCAGGCGCACAAAAATACCCCTAGTTCTTATCGATCCCTCCCCCGTTAGTTTATATCTGAAACAGAGGGAAGAGTTGATTGAACTAGGGGAATTAAGTGATACGGAACTTGAATTGGATTTAGGGGAAAGGTTATAAATGACAGGTGATAGGGAATAATCTTTTCCCTGTAACCTGTAACCTGTAACCTACTCGATTATTTTCCCAAAACTTCAATATGTACTGGTGCTACGCCACTGCCCATCATTCCCAAAACTCGAGCCGCGCCAGCAGATACGTCAATGACCCGACCCCGAATGTATGGGCCTCGGTCATTAATTCGCAGCACTACAGAACGACCGTTGCGGGTGTTGGTTACACGCACTTGCGTACCAAAGGGTAAGCTGCGATGGGCGGCAGTCATTGCTTCTGGATTGAATCTCTGACCGCTTGCAGTCTGAGTACCAGAACCGTCATAGCCGTAAAAAGAAGCCATACCTCTCAAGGTGGCTTGCACTGCGCCGACGGCAATTTGTTGAGGCAGCTTTGGTATTGATATTTTACGGACTGGTAAATTCGCAATCTCTTTTAGGGGAGATGCATTGCCCAGTAGCCTCCGCAGGCGATTAGTTGCTTGCAATGCATCTTCTGCCAAATTTTTGGTGGGATTGGTCTGTGCTAGTCGTGTAGCTTCGTTGATTTCGACCAATTCTTCGCCATTAATTTTGATTACATAGCGATCGCCATCTTGCTGGGAGGGAGCGCTTTTGTTTTGTGCTTGATTGCCATTAGATTTTTCCCCTGCTTTCCAACTGACGGTAATTTTACTGCCGTCTACACTTTCCCGATTCAACTGGTTGATCTTAGCTGCTACTACACCAGCTATCTGAACCGGGTCATTGTCAGAGGAGCTAATCTGGTTACTCACATCTGTTGCGTCGTCAGCATTAAGTGCCTTTGGTGAATTGCTAGCAATAAGGGCGTACTCTTGTACGCCCCCAGTATTTCCAATTGCACCAACTTTTTTAGATTCAAAATTCGTATTTGATACAGAACTCAAAAAGGTGAGAACAGGTATATTTCGGATAAAAAGGGTTGCCGCCTTACGTCCTCTAATGTTGTGAGGATGAATTTCTGTAATCACAGCATCCAAGGTTTGTCTCCCTGCTCTGGATTGGTACTCTCCCACCTTAACCACATCAGGGGCAGGTGATTTTTGGGATGCTAGAGCATTTCCCTTGGTGGTTTGAGTACAACCGACTGAAGGTATGCCCAAAACAGCCATAGACAGGGCAACAATAATCCACAAATGTCTTTGATTCATGCGTCCGTTTTTGAAAGCGACTGTAGAACTTTAAAGTTTTATAAATTGCGGGATTTTTCACTCGTGAAAGTGATTTCCCTTCTGAAAAACTCGAACTCGTTCCGTTTTCACTTTGTTATTTATAACTCGCAACAGACTAACACGAACCTTTTGGCTTGGGGATCAGGGTTTTAGCGTAATTATCGACTGCTTAATCAAATTAAAGTTCCAAATTTAAGGTTGAAACCTTTCTCAAGGGCGGACTTTGGCTATGTAACGCTTTTTTCTGCAACTCAAAAATTTCTTAAAAAAACTTTACGCTTGTTGCACCCTAAAGTGACGACACCCTATTGACTTCTGTTCTAAAGGCTCACTACTACTCGTGTATTCTAGATAACATGTATTTTCACTATTTCCTATAAGAAGATAATATAACTTTAATTAAATGGCATCGGCATAAATACTTAAAATCGTTTATTTAATTAAATATTTAGATTTCCCTATGAATAAGTCGTGATATGAGTTACATCTACAATAATTATGCAAATTAGTTTGAGTTTAAGATGTTTTTTCTACTTAGATTAATCATGACTTTTATTCCCCATAAGTCAACGTAGATAAGTGATTAATATTACCTTTGATTACCGTATTACTGAGTATAAAATAAAGAAGGATACTCAACCTAATATTTTTTGTGATTAATGATGAAAAAATTAGAAAATCTTCGTGATCGATTGTAGCTCAACTTTTGGTAGTATCAAAAATAACAACAACCATTTTTGGTACTAAGTAATTGCTCAAAGATGATTTTTTAGAGCAAGCTATCTTTGACAAAATCTTTGCGGCTGTAGGTATGTACGGCTGCACCTCTATCTATATATAGTGAGTATTTTGGGGGGTGCTATCACCGTGATGACAAGCCAAGTAAATCAGAGAGATTTAGAAATAGATTCATCGCCATTATTAGCTGTTCTTCAGGAATTGCATTCTCAGTACAAGTTACTGCAAGAGGGTGCAGTAGCGAAATATATTCCAGAATTGGCAAAGGTAAACCCGGATTTGTTCAGCATTTGCATTGTCACAGTAGATGGTCAGATTTACAAAGTTGGCAATTACGACCAACTCTTTACCATTCAGTCGATTTCCAAAGTGTTTGCTTATGGACTTGCCTTAGAAGATCATGGACTCGATTACGTTTTAACTAGAGTTGGCGTAGAACCGACGGGCGACGCATTCAACGCGATCGTTTTAGATGAGCAATCGAAGCGACCTTATAACCCAATGGTAAACGCTGGTGCGATCGCAACCACTAGCTTAATCAAAGGTTCTGGCCCAACGGAACGTCTTAACCGAATGCTGGATATGTACAAGCGATATATCGGCCGGGACGTGTTCGTTGACATTTCAGTTTTTACCTCAGAACGCAGTACCGGACATCGCAACCGTGCAATGGCGCATCTGATGCTCAACTTTGGCATGATTGACCGGAATATTGAAGAGTCGCTGGATCTTTATTTCCAGCAGTGTGCTGTGATAGTGAATTGCCAAGACTTAGCAGTGATGGCGGCTACTCTAGCTAACAAAGGTATGAACCCCATCACCAAAGAACAGGCTGTAGATAAGCGTTACATCAAAGATATTCTCAGTGTGATGTACACCTGCGGAATGTACAACTTTGCAGGTGAGTGGGCTTACAAAATTGGTCTTCCGGCAAAAAGCGGAGTTTGTGGTGGGATTATCGCGGTTGTACCCAATAAGATGGGTATTGGGGTTTTTTCGCCCCTGCTAGATGTGCGTGGTAATAGTGTGCGCGGGGTGAAGGTGTGTGAAGAACTTTCCCAACGCTTAGGTTTACATTTATTTGATTGTTCAGGTTCAGACGCGAAATTTGATTAAAGAAGGGAGATTGTGCAGCGTGTCGTAAGACAAGGCAGGAAGCAGGAGGTTTCATCTCAGTTGGAGATTTGAACCTTGAGTTGTGCGCTATTTGAAGTCATTTATTACTTTTTCTAAATACTTTGTGGAAGCAACTTCTGCTTGAGAGCGGATAATTAACTCTGGCATTGTTAATGTAGAGCGAAGCTGGCAGTACAAGCGAATGGTATGTTGAAGCGATCGCGCAATTTCTTCTTGATCATGTTTAGCGGGAATAGTCTGACGAAAATCGTTCAAGTAAGACGGAATTTCCCTTTCCAGATTTCTTACACCGCGTGCAAGCAGCCCAGATTGCACCTTAGCTAATGGGGCTAGAACTTGCCCACGCAGAAAAGAAAGAAAATCAATGACTTCAAAAAGTTCACCTCTTCCTAATTTAGTTGCACCATAGTGTACCCACACCCAAAAGCGGTCTTCAATCCACTGTGGGTCAAAGGGTGGATAGTCCCGTGGGTTCTCTGAAACAACTAAGGTTAGTAGATTTCCCCGCTCCCATAGAATAATCGGATTTTCTACGCGGTCTGTTTGAAAATCTTTTAAAAGCAAAAACTTCAAATCGACGTGTACAAGAGGACTGTCATACAGACAGATTAATAATCTGGGTTCGCCAACGTGTTCACCAGTAAAAGCTGCCAGCAATTTTCCCAGTCTGCTGGCTAAAAGCTGACGCTCTTTTAAAACTTGTTGATAATGAACATCATCTACAACAATAATGAGATCGAGGTCTGAGTACTCATCCATTTCTCTGCTCAAATAGGAACCACCGATGGCTACACCTAGCAAGCGGTCATCCGTCTTCAACTTTGCGAGAATCTGCTCTAAAAGCTTTCGTTGGGGTTCGGGAACAGCCATACTATTTCCAATTTCAAGGGATTTTCAAGAAATAAATTATCCAAATAAACAAACCACAGAGACAAGGCAGCGCGGTCTTCTCCCAAAGGGAGAGGCTAGCGCCAAGGGGGTTTCCCCCATGAGCGACTGCCGCACAGAGAACACAGAGTGAAGAGAAATAGAGAGAATTTTGCTATCGACTTTGGGATATTTTTTATTTGGAAGTCCCCAATAGCGATCGCAAAATAACTATATATATAGTCAGATATAGCGGTTCCCGCATGGGTAAGGTACAAAAAGAAATAATAGATACTGGTAGGGGCGCACAGCTAGCTGTGCGCCTATGGTCAAATTTTAAATTATCTCTCTTCGCATGTTCGTCCAACTTTCTAGCTAGTTTACAATTCTTCTGCTTGGGGAAGCGGGAAGATTTCACCAGCTAAATAAGACTGAAAGTGCTTTTGAAAGTACAACCAGGAAGTCATATCTTCCCCATCTATCAATGCTTTTGGGGCTTGTTTATATAGAGGAATACGGTTATTAATTTCGTCTTGCAGCAGTGGGGGCAGTTCTGTTAAACCATTGACTTTGCTGCCAACAGCACTGTAGATTAGTTGACCGGGGCGATCGCCCATTTTCATCCAAGGAAGCCATTGACCAATCCGATCCCAACTCAGTTTGAGTTCAGAAACTGAGGGAAGCGCTGAGTTGAATAAATCTGTGGTTGGCACAGTTAATTTAAATAATTCTGCTGCCTGATAAATTGGATTTGGGCTGTATTCGGCAAATTTGGGATCGTCTGCTAGGGGATTGGGGTAATAGGGAAATATGTCAAAAACGAAGGTTGTGCTGTCACCATCTACTTGTGCAGGGAAATTTCCCTCAAACTTCCCCTGCACTGGATTATTGGCAACATGAATCACCGGAACTGTCTCGTTTGTCCAAGGATTCTCCCATTTGCGTAAGACTTCATCTGTTTTTGGGTTGAGGTAGTAAGTTAGTTCCCTAGAAGTAAAATCCCAGCTACCCTCTGCTGTGGGAATACATCGGCTAACACTCAATCCCAGGATTTTAAATAGAAGTTGTCTTTTCTCGCCGGGGATAAAGGCATAAATCTTACCTTTCCAAATCAGGAAAGTGGATTCGCTAGGGTCGAGGGAAGAACGAGTTTTAACCCAGTGCTGCGCTTCAAGTTCTTGGATTTGAGCAACCATCTAAAGCATCCTTAGTGTTTGGATAACAAAAGGATAAGCTAACCAGCATTCAAGTTGCATTTTTGTCATTTGTCATTAGTCATTAGTCATTAGTCATTAGTCATTTGTCATTTGTCATTTGTCAAAAAATAATGCCCCATACTTCCCTACGAGAGGCTATGCTTCTCCAAAGGAGTACGACTGCGCTCAGTACCAATGCCCAATGCCCAATTCCCAATTCCCAATGCCCAATTCCCAATGCCCAATTCCCAATGCCCAATTCCCAATTCCTTCATTAATTAAACTGATTCAGAAAGTTGCTCATCTAAACGGCGAAACAAAAACACCCAAAGAGGTAGGGAACTGTTAATCGCAATTAGTCGCACTAAATGACCAGTTGTGACAATTTCAACATTATGATTTAATGCCAGGGAAACCAAGATCATTTCTGCTGACCCTCCTGGTGCTGTGACTAGCAAACAGGTTAACCAGTCCCAAGAGGTAAATTGCATCGCAAGTATAGCAGCGATCGCTCCGGCGATGAGGGTCATCCCTACAGACATCAAGGCATAGCCGACAGTCCGCTTCTGAAAGTTGGGTTTGTCTCCCCAATACTCACCAATGGTAATTCCCAGGAGCATTTGACCCAATAAGTTAATTAAAGGCGGCGGACTAAAACTAATATCACCCACAAAAGGCAGCCAATGTAGCAAAGGATTAAACCCGATACCAATTAACAATGCACCAAAGAAATCGCCGGCGGGAATTTTAAATAATATAGCTGGATAAACTACTAATACAGTGATTAGGAGTATTAACAAGAGTAATTCTAGTTGAGATGGATCGAGATTGAGCCAATCAGGGTTGATTGGGAGCGTTTGCGGGTAGTAATTACCAGCTGATGTCTTAGCGATGAAGGGGATCAAAACAACTACTGAAGTGACGCGAATCGCCTGAACTAGGGCAACTAAGCTGACATTTTTATTGTAATCGGCTGCGATCGCTGCCATAATTCCGACACCACCAGGAACAGTAGCCAGCATTGCTGTCAATAGGTTAGTTTTGCTGAGGCGGGCATACATATAACCAATACAACTTCCACTCAGCAGCAGAAACAAGGTCAGAAAAATAAATATGGGAATACCAGAAGCAACACTAGCTAGATTACCGTGGGTATTGGAAGCGCCGACAGTTAAGCCTACAAGTGCCATTCCCACTTTTCTAGCAGTGCGGTTAGGTTGAGGATAATACTGATAAAAAATTCGACACCCTTGAAGAACTACTGTACCAGCAGCAATCCCGCCAAATATCCAGGCAATCCTGCCAATTTGGAATTTGGCGAGGAGTAAACCCAGAGGTAATGCCAGAAGCATTTCCAAGACAAGGACAATTAATTGCTTCGTAAATAGCTGTTGTTTGGTAACAACAGGATTTTCATGGGTGTGTTCTTCTAGGCTGGGAGCAACACTTACACTTTGATTCATCAATACAAGCTTTTTTATTAATTTAACTTATGTACTAAAGCTAACGCGATCGCACAACATAAATAGAGTCTATCAAGCTAAGTTTACTAAGATCGTAGTAAGCACTTTAGCGTTCAAATCAATCATTTAAGTCCTGACTAGGAAGTTATTCATCTATCAAAGTTAGTCTAGTGGACTACTAGATGTAAATTTACCGCGTGTTGCCTTCAAACAAAAATACCTATAGAGAGAGCATAAGGGCACAATGGGAGAGCGGAGTATATGTACGGCTGGACAAAAGCCGAAGCTTTAGGACATTAATTATTGCAATGATAAATAAATACGCCTGGGTTAAGGATAATCGTAGGTTTGCTTGAGGAACGAAACCCAACAATTAACTCTTGATGTTGGGTTCCGTTCTTTAAGCCAACTTACACAGTTTAAAGTTTTTATGGCTAACTGAACCGTATTGAATGATAAATAAATATAGTGTTATAGGACTCATATTTGATTGCGTGAAAAAACTCCGTATAACTCGAAAAGCCTTCTTTACTATTGCCTATTGCCTTCTTACACAAGATAGTTATTCAAATCAAGTAAATGTGAGCATATACTTGATTTGAATATTTAAAAATAGCTTAACTATACTTGTCCCTGAATAATTTAAGTCAATTCACTGCGGCTGCGATTTGCTTCTGACCAAAAAGCTATCTAAAATATAGGTTTTATACTTTGTGGAGGAATCTAAAATAGTTGTATGCAACATTTACCACCATTTTCCCTTTCCCTCTTTCTGGTAAGTTAGGATGACATCTGCATTGCTTAAATCAAGCGTGTTACAAATCCCAGATAATTCGTCAAAGGTACTTGCAGATGATAAACCTTAAAAGACTAAAATTTTTGCAAAAACTTCAACCCAAAATTCTATTTTTTACATTTGGAGCATCTTTATTACCAGTTTTCGTTTTGAGCAGTGCAGTTTGGCAATTAGTAGAACAACCACTCATTAAACTAGAAAAAACTCGCCTTGATGATCAAGTTTTAGCTTTTCGTGGATATACAGCTGCTACAGAAAAGGGACTTGCAAATTTAATTTCTAGTTATGCTAATTGGACTGATTTGTATAATGCAGTTCAACATTCAGATCGGGGGTGGATAAAAAAAGAAGTTTCTACTCAACTCTTATTCACGACTGATCTTGATGTAGTGAAGGTGATTCAGTCCAAAAACAAAGAGATAATTGGCTCTGCCGGAAATCAAATATCTAATCTCCCAATAGTACAAGCAAAAATCAAATATTTAAATAACCAGAATAAATTATCTCATGAGTTAATTGATACAGGGACACAAGGATTAGTATTGTTGGGAGGCTCACCGATTTACCGTAGTGATGGAACTGGAAAGCCATTCGGAACTTTAATTGCAGGACAGTTAATGGATAAAGTATGGCTCCGACAATTTTTAAATTATTCACAGCCGACCACTAGGTTGGAAATAATTTCTTTAGATGGAAAGTTTTTCGTCTCTAGTAGTTATGATTGGAAACCAGACATTTGGGAAAAAACTTATTTTGATTCTCAAATTTTACCAAATATTTCCCAAAAACACTCGGTCTATCGGATTCAGCCAAATTTGGGATTAAATACAATTTATGCTCCGATATATTCTGATAATAAGCCTATTGCTATTGTCAAAATCCAAATTGTAGCCAAATATTTTCAGGAGGCGAAGCTAATTCTTACCCGCTTGTTTTGGCTGGGCTTAAGTTTAGCAGTGCTACTGTCAGTATTAATTGCTCATTTACTAGCTCAACAAATTAGTAACCCAATTATCCAACTTGCAAAGCGTAGTAAAACTTTAGCAGCAGGTGATTTGAGTAGCCCCATTCCTAATGTTAAAAATGGTGGTGAAATTGGGCAGTTGGCTAATGCTTACCAGGAAATGGCTAATTCTCTCACAACCCTAATCAATAATTTAGAGCAAAGGGTAGCGCAACGCACTAAAGAATTAGAACTAGCTCGTCAAACATTGGAAGAACGAGTGCAAGAGCGGACAGTAGAGCTTTTACAAAAAAATCAGGAACTAGAGATGAAAACTGAACAATTGCATACAGCTTTAGATAATTTAAAAATGGCAGAATCGCATTTAATTCAAACAGAAAAAATGTCTTCATTAGGTAATCTGTTTGCTGGTATCGCTCACGAAATTAATAATCCAATTAATTTTATCTACGCTAATCTCACTCACATCAACAACTATACTCAAGATTTATTCAATCTCATCTTCAGGTATCAGCAACGCTATTCAGATCCAGAGATTCAAACCTATACAGAAAAAATCGAACTTGATTATTTAATAAAAGATTTACCTCAAATCATAGCTTCTATGAACACAGGTGCTAATCGGATTCAAGAGATTATTTTCTCTTTGAGAAATTTTTCTCGGCATGATGAAGCCGAGATCAAAAAAGTTAACCTTCATGAAGGGATTGATAGTACTTTGTTGCTGCTACAGCATCGTCTGAATCCTCATTATGATTGTCCAGTTATCCAGGTAATTAAAGAATATGACAATTTTCCCTTAATTGAGTGTTATCCTCGACAACTAAATCAAGTATTTATGCAGCTTTTACTAAATGCGATAGATGCTTTGGAATTACATGCAGAACAGTTAGATAAAAAAATTATAATTCAAACTAAAGATACTAAAAATAGTGTGATAATTAAAATTATTGACAATGGCATAGGTATAGATGATAAAAACATTTTTCAAGTATTTGATCCCTTTTTCACTACTAAATCTGTTGGTAAAGGTATAGGCTTAGGTTTAACTGTTTGCTATCAGATTATCCAAAATCATCAAGGAAATATTCAAGTTATTTCGCAATTAAATAGAAAAACGGAAGTCATTATTGAATTACCATATTTGCTTGGCAATAATTATGAATCCTAATGCTATTGCTAATCAGCAATTTTATTGTCTGTATAGCCGCGTAAAGCCTTCTCTTCTCTTTCAGAGACGCTAACGCGAACGAGAGGCTGCGCCAACGGCATAGCTTCGTTTAGCGCGTCAGCACCTTTCTGATATTTCCGCCTGTGACATCAAGCACCGCCTTCATCGCTAAATGCCTTACCCTGTGCGGTGACATTAAATCTTAGAATCAGAATAGTCAATCTAAATGTGCGTGATTTTAACGCCAAAGAGAAAACGCTTGAAATTTTGGGTAAAGGTAAGGGTAGCTAGTTCATTTTTCTTTACATAGTTTTATTTTATTATGCCAACTTACTTATTATTTATTACTAATAACCTCTAAACCTGTCCTAGCTATTGATTTAATATCAACACCCTGATCGTTTAGCAGCACTACTATAGTGGTATTTTGATTGGGGAGATATGCCAGCAATGTTGTGAAGCCATAAGCTATACCACTATGGCCAATTGCTGTTTCCAAAGGAGATGAGAACCGTTCTACACCTAACCCATAACTATAGCTTTCGCTATTATCTTTAAATTTCAGCATTTCTTTCATCATCTTCGAGGAAAGTAAGCTTTTTTTGACAAATAACGCTTTAGTAAACTTGGTTAAATCCTCTGCTGTTGAAACCAATCCACCATCTCCTAAACCGTTACCATCATTCACTTCGGCGTAGCTATCTAGCTTACCATCCTTATTGCGATCGCTATAACCTGTAGCTACTTCTCCAATTGTCGGTTCGCGCAATTCCGTGAAGGTGTGTTTTAATCCTAATGGTTTTAAAATCTGACTGCGGATTGCTTGTGCGAGAGTTTCTCTAGTTATATTTTCAACGATCAGTTCTAAAAGAATGTAGTTGCAATCAGTATAAATAAATTTTTCTCCAGGATTTGCCTGCGGTTCTTCCTGGTACATATACTGAATAGCTTCTCTGGCTGTCCAAGGCTGTGAGCGGCTTCTTTTGGCAGTAGCTTGAATAAACTCTTTTGTATTCAGGTATTCAGCAACACCACTGGTATGGTTGAGCAATTGACGAACTGTAATTTTGTCGCTGTTGACAATATGAGGAGTGATGTCTCTTGGTAGGTAGGTTGCGATCGCGCGATCTAATTCGATCTTCCTTTGCTCCACTAATTTCAGCACAACCACCGCCATAAAAGTTTTACTCATACTGGCAATGGAAAAGCCATCTGTGCGTTTCATCGGAGTTTTAGTTGACAAGTTATTGACACCAGATGCTCCCACCCAAGAACCTTGAGGTGTAGAAATATACATTACTGCACCGGGGATTTTTTCTTCTGCAACTATCTCATTTAAAAGTGTCTGTAGCTGAGAACTTTTTCCAACGATGGAGGTAGATGTGACTTGTTTAGCAAAAGATTTTTCAATTACTCTTTGACTAATGTTATTACTCACTAAATATCCTGCAAAACCAAGGGAAATCACAAAGACTATTGCAAATAAAGTTTTTCTGAAAGCCAAAAATATTAGGTTCATTTTACTTCCTAAATAGAAACCTACCCGATTTAGATCGACTGCACAAAGTAGTTAGTGAGTGAGAATCAAAGAGACATCTGATATACAAATAGCATTACTCTATTCCCAGATTAGTATCAAAATTTCGATTTACCAACTCTTACATAAATTTGACAATGCCAACTAAAAGCAAAACCAAAGCCACTGTTTGGGTAGTGGAAAAAGGTCAAGTACGGCCTCGTTTAGATCATCTCACTACAGAGGAACCTTTAGAAATTCGTCTTGTTCCTTTCCAGAAGACGGTAGCTGTAACAATGCGGACACCAGGTGCAGATTTTGAACTAGCAGCTGGTTTCCTCTACAGTGAAGGAGTCGTTAGTCGCAGAGAAGATATCCGACGTATCAGCTACTGCGTTGATGAATTAGTAGATGGTGAGCAACGCCATAATATTGTAAATGTAGAATTGCGGGATGGATTGATTCCAGATTTACAGCCTTTGGAGCGTCATTTCTATACTAGTAGCGCCTGTGGGGTGTGTGGTAAAGCTAGCCTTGAGGCTTTGCGTCTGCGGGGATGTCCAGTGATTCCTTCTGGCCCTACGGTAACACCTGAGATCGTATACAGCCTACCTGATAAGCTCCGGGCTGCTCAAGGTATCTTCACAGCTACAGGAGGTTTACACGCTGCGGCTATCTTCGATACTCAAGGTAATTTGTTAAACCTGTGGGAGGATGTTGGACGACACAATGCTTTGGATAAATTGATTGGTACAGCTTTTCTCAGTGACGAATTGCCTTTAAATAATTGTATTGTGCTGGTCAGTGGACGCTCTAGTTTTGAGATTTTGCAAAAGTCTACAACTGCTGGAGTTCCCATTATTTGTTCCGTTTCTGCTCCCAGTAGTTTGGCGGTATCTGTAGCCAAGGAATTCGGGATTACCTTAATTGGATTTCTGCGGGGAGAAAGATTTAATATTTACACTGGTTTGCAAAGAATTAACGCTGTTTAAGAACACTTTGGTAGTGGCGTAGCGAGGCTAAATTGTTGCAAAAAAATTTGGAGGTAGGGTTGAGGTTTTTTGATGAGAATTGTAAATTACAAAGACGCGATAAATCGCGTCTCTTGCCTTAACTCAACCCAACCTACATCTAATGCACTATTTTAGCTGTGCCATGCCGCTACGAAATAGAAAATATATACAGGGGTTTTTAATCCTGTATTTTAGCTGTCTTTAGCCAAGATATTGAACCGTTAATTGCTATGAATAGCAAAATTACATACAAAAAAGCAATAAATTTAACTTCTTTAACGTAGTACAACCAAATACCAATAACATCAACGATGATCCAGTAATGCCAGCTTTCAATCCTTTTTTTCACCATGAGCCACATAGCAGTAAAACTCATGATTGTTGTGAGTGCATCTAAGTAAGGAAAAGAAGCTTTTTCTGGAAATATTGCAGGGAGTAACAGGTGAATTTGACTCATCAAAGCTCCCGTTGCAAAGGAAATTGCTATTGTGATTGCCGCAATCAAAACAATTTTATGCGGTGGACTATATCGAATTAGCAAAACTTTACTAGAATCAGGTGTACTCCATCGCCACCAGCCATATACACTAACAACTAAATAGTAGATTTGTTCTAACATATCCGAATACAAATGGATTTGATAGAAAAGTGCCATATATAGCAATACACTGACTATTCCAACAGGCCAAGTCAAAATTTTTCTTTGAGAAATTAGCCACGCCGACCATAAATAAAAGACCGTTCCCAAGAGTTCTATGTAGCTCATGGGATATCCTATCAGATTGAAGGCTATAGTATTTACACTCCAAAATTCCAGCATATTGATGCACTTTATAAAATAATTTTATTGAAAAATAGCTCTCCTAAGTTGGTATACTTTTGGTAACAAGACAATACTTTTTTAACAATACTAATACGTGTCATGAGGTCGCCAGACAAGCGAAAAAATGGAATTTTTCTCACAATTAAATCGCTCACAATTTGTTTTTGAAATATGCTACGGTTTGCCTCTCCAGAGCGATCCCAGGTATCATCGTAGGGTATATCTAGATCGCAAAAAAACACTAAATCATAGCGCGATATGACTTGATGGGCAAGTTCTGCTAACTCTAGAGCAACAGTTTTGTGGTAATACAACGAGAATTGATAGGTTGTCAAGGCATTGGTATCTGTAAATAAGTACTGGTTTGCTTGCAATAATAAGGCTTCTTCACGTTCTAAATGCCCTTTGGCAATCTCCACAAGTTGCAAGAGCGAAAGTCGTCTGTTGATTTGATTTTTTTCCCAATACTCGCGCCCGTACTCCGGCATCCATACAGTGTTGTACTCTTTAGCTAATTGTGATGCAATGGTGGTTTTACCAGTTGAAGGAGCGCCCAGAAAAACAATGTTAGCGATCAGATCGCGGTATACATCAGGATGTAAATATTCCCGCATTGCGTAAGTGTCTGTTCTGACTTGCGTTCCTGAAATTGGAAAAGTTTTGCGATCGCAATCCACAAGTCGATTAACTGCTCCTAGTGCCTGGCTTACGTGTTCGCCGTAAAATTCACTACAGTAAAAGTGGGTAATTTTTTTTGATTCCAGTTGTTTCAGGATGTAATCTTCGTGCATTTTCTTAATCTCAGGAGTGTCCCCAACCTCAGTTGGGCCATCCCAAGCTTCAATCACCTGGATTTGAGGATAAATTTTTCGCAGCCAGTTAGCTCGAACGGTTAAAGGAATCGCAGTCACCTCTGGACACTCGTAAATCATCACCAGCACTTCATCCATCTCTGCTAAAGCAGTTTCAATTACCAATTGATGTCCTTTGTGTAGAGGTGCGTATTTGCCTAGCGTGAGTCCGCATGTACCAGCCATAGTTTTGACTTTCTTTAGCTTTATATTTGAATTACAATAATGTCTATTTAAAAAACTTGGAAACATTGGACTTATAACTTTTGGTTGATGAGCTTGTTAGTTAATTAGATGAAAATTTTGCTGGAATTTAGAAAATATTAAGCAAAAAATATGTCCAAGATCGCAATTATTGACTTGCAGCCTGACAATCAAGTTGAAGAACGCGAAGTGTCTGAGGCATTTATGGCGGTAGTCATTGGAGGAATTCAAGTTAAGCTTCTAGGTAATAATATTCTGGATGCGACATTCAAGGGTTTTACATTGACAGTTTAAATTTGGCAACATATCGCTTGGGGAAGGGGTAAATTCAAATCTTTTCCCCTTAATTCAAAGAGGTTGCCTACACACCAGTAATAATAAATACCTTTTATGGTGCGTGACTGCTGCCATGCAATCACACAAAAAGACAAAGGTGCCGGTTCCTTTCTCTTGATCCTCTCTTTGGCAGAGGTATTATTTTTCAGACAAATTTTTTAATATACGGAATGACTCAAGTATGGTTACACTACCGACATAGTAATCACTGTTGGTGGAATACCGAACGATGTATAAAAATGTTAAAAGATTTACTGCTATTTTTCTGTTGGTCTTTCTGTTGATTGTTTCTATCAACTTTGCAGTAATTGCTCAAAATAGTTCAGACGGCCCTTCTGTAAATTTTGCATCGCCTCAGATATGTTCAGTGCCTCCTAGTCTGAAAACTCAACAAGTCATTGCCGACAATGGTCGTAATCTAGTTAAGATGGGCGATCGCATCCGGGTAAGAGTTGAAGGATTATCAGCAGCCATCAAAAATACAACGGCTAATGCCAGCAATTCATTTGATCCTCGACAATTAGTGTTGTACCTGGATGGTTATGAACTAGAGGATGTTCACGGAGAACCAGTCATCGTCATGGTTCCGGGTAAAGATCAACAAAAAATTGTTGATGATAATTGGTTAGCTTTTCGGCTTGAACGTACCGATTCATCTGAAGCTGCATGGAATACGCTTCTTAGCCAGGCAAATAGATACAGTATTAACGTAATCGCGGGGGTAGGCTGTCCCAGAAAACTGGCGATTCCGGTGAGCAATCCTCTATCACCTCCTCAATTAAAAATAGTTCTGTTATCGTGGCGATTTTGGCTGTGTCTGCTTCTAGTGCTGTCTATTATATTAATATTCATTAGATATTGCCGAAGCACTCTTCGTAGCCCTGGAATAGAAGGGGTTTACTCTAAAAAAGAGGTGATTGGTAGCCAAGAATTGTTGATTCCAGAAAAGGCGGAACTTGAAAAAGAAGATCGAAAAACCCGAATTGCTCAATTTTTTCTTGGTAGAAAAAAACTAAACAAAAACCCGTTCAGTTTATCGATATCTCAACTTGCTTTTTGGACATTTATCATTTTTGGCTCTTACCTGATTATTTATGGCATAACAGGGGATTATACTAATATTTTGACTCAGCAATCACTAATATTATTGGGAATCAATTCTATCACTGCGTTTGGTACTTCCTTAATTGATGGTCAGGGTAATGAGACAAAGAGAAAAGGTAGTCAACGCATTTCTGAAGGTTTTTTCTATGATATATTATCGGATATTAATGGAGTCAACTTTCACCGCTTCCAAACATTTATTTGGACAGTTGCGATTGGACTTTTCTTTGTTTGGGAGGTCATTAAAAATCTGGCAATGCCGGAATTTGATGAAACACTTTTGACACTACAAGGAATCAGTGCTGCAACATATCTTGGGCTTAGAGGGCAAGAGCAGCATGGTATGACAAAAGAGGTAGAATCTACAACTATAGAAGATAATTCATCTGAACAACCGCTTCCACCAGCACCAGACAATCCACCAGAGAATGATTCATCGATTCCTGCTGGTTAAATCACAATCCAAATACCAGCAGTGTAACCTCGGAAATTGCTGGTGCTACAGTCGAATGCACCGAGTCAGACATGTCTACCAGTGCCAAAAATGCAAATTTAAAGTCATGTTGTTTTGCTGGCTTGTTGTCCGTCTGATGTCGTCTGAACGCTTCTTGCGGATAGAAAAGATTCACCTATTAACAGAGACTCATCGACGCTCAAATTTGTAGACTCAATCACCACAGCATCCACACTAACTCTATCTCCATTTTACTTGAGGCGATCGCCTCAAGTAAAATGGAGATCGCCCTATGATAGATTCAATCTCGATTTTATAAGCCGTTTTTTGCTCTGCAAATTAATTAGCTTAGAAGGTAATGGTTTAAGAAGAACAGGCAGCGACGCTACTAACTTTATAGTTGCATCAGGAGAAGAAGCCAATTATAGTTCGATCTTGAATAGTCTATAGTGTAAATCTTATTATCGCGGAAGTTATAAGAATTTGCACCTTCATTTGTAGTGCTTGAGCCACTTACTCCAATATTTACACTATCACTAAAGTTCTTAATGTAGACGTTATCAACTCCTCCAAATATAGTATCTAATTGCACTAAATATAGGGGATTGCAAAATGTTTCTACATCATCTAGACAAAGATTAAAAATTACTATTTTAGCCATTAAACTATTTGATGGTTCAGGATTTTATTGAAAAGTGTTTAACTGTGACTATATGCCCCTTAATCTATCTTTTTAGGCTACGAGACACACACATCTATACACACGAAGCAAAACATTGCGTGATCCTCCTAAATCTTCCTTGATTAAGGGGGATTTTGACATTTATTACCACCCTTAAAAAGGGGGTGGGGGATCTCAAACCTTTGGGGCAACTCTAAAGGAATTATATGTACACCGTAACTTTTTAAGCGAGAGGAACCGGAATTAAAGTCACCCTTAGCAAGGGGGATTCAGAGGTATCTAAAACTTTTGATACTGAAAAGATAACGTTCAAACATCCTCTTAAATGCGTTTGCCTTAGTGCCCCATCGAACCTACGTACATTACACCAAAATTATTGTAATTTGACCTTGAATAGTCTATGGTGTTGAACTTACTATCATTAATGCTATAGCCACCTGTACCTACATGTTTAATGTCTCCTGTACCTGTGCTATTTATATTTACGGAGTCACTGTTATTGGATATATAAATGTACGGAGAACCTCCCCATACAGTAGATACTTCTGTAGGACTTAGATTGTCTTGCAATGCCTTTACACTAATATAGTGTAAACTTAAAACTACTATTTTTGGCATGTTTTTATTTCCTTTTACAATATAAATGCAATTTCATTTTACATGATTAATCAAAACAGGTGTAATCTGATTTTTAAAATCTCTAGGAGTTAAGAAAAAACTATTAATTCGACGATCAATTTAGTTTTTTCTCATATTTAGGATCTTCTTTACCTTCAAGCGAAGAACTAAAGTACTGATCAGGGAGAACTCACAGGATTTCTAAAAGCCTTGCTGGATAAGAATCTTGATGAAAAATTGGCTAAATTCTAAAACTCGCAAACCTTTACTATGAAAGGATGATTAGCCTTTAGATGCGTTTACACTAGCGGCATGGCTGTAAAGGTTGTCTCTTTCATATTGAAGTTCTCTTGACGTGAAAGCTAGCTAGTAAAGTACTATAACCTATTTTAATTTATTTTTTGTTTAGGCTCTATTAAGACATATTTGATTTTTTTCTGTCTCAAAATATTAGCTTTTTATCTAGTAGTTTTTAATCTACGTTGTCAAACTACCGAGAAATAATTAATACGATATAAGTGATAAATGATTTATATATTCATCGCTAGTGTAATTCTTTCTGTACGTCTGTATATAGCACAGTTAAAATGCAGAAAGTCCTTATACAGCAAGTATTTAATGATAAATAGCAAGTCATTATCTTAGACTATATAAGTTTAAATATCTCACTTTTGACAGTTAATTTTAAGACAAAACTAATTTGATTATGTCCTGAAAATTTATACATACAGCCATTTTTTTATTAAATCTTTATATAAAATATTTTTTCAACATAAAAGCTTCATGCAAGAACTATTGAAAGTATAGTTGATAGTGTAAAAATTGAAGAGTCAAACCAACTCCTCAAAAAACAAGATGTACCGAAACAAGAGGATTTTTGACTAAATTAATGATTGTTGGACTCTGACTGCTGGTAAATAATCAGAGAACAATTTGCAATGTTGAAATCAAAAAAATCTGATTCAAAAAAGTAATGCAATGGCTAAAATAGTAATTTCTGACTTACGTTCTATTGATATAGAAATATTTCTGCACGGGCTATCTCCAGTACAATTAGAGACAATATTCGGTGGTGCTTCTGATATCTACATAAGCAATGTTCCTGATGGTGTAATTGATCAATTATCTGATGTAACTAGTAACCTGTCTACATTGATTCCTTCGTTAAATTTGGATAATAACAAGTTTCTTACCGTTGACTTCTCAAAATTAAATATAAATTTTGTCTTTGCTAGTTAAAAGTCTCCTATAAACGCTGTATGGTAGTTCTGCACGCACTTTCAGATTTCATCGACTGCGATTTTGCTGTCAGCGATTTATCTCCGAGTTATTGGTACGAAGGGCGTTGTCTTGAAACTGGCGTAGGCGTAGCCAGTCGTAGACATCGCTTAAGATTACCCCGCACCTCAATGTCTGAAGCGATCGCTCACGGACTAATGCAACAACTTACCAACAATGACTGTTATTCTCGTGAAGGTAAGATGTATGGAATACTTTTGGTTGAACTGCCTAATGGCGAACAACGGGTACTGAAAGCCTTTTCCGGTCTTTTGAATGGTTGCAATTTGGTTGCAGGTTGGGTTCCACCAATTCCAGGACGAGACGAAGTTGCTTTAGAGGAAGCCCGCACTTTAGCTGAGTTGGATAAGATCAAACAGGAAATTCTTTGTTTGAAGCAACTAACCGAACGTCAGCAGTATGAAACCCTATCTGATGAATTTGAGCGACAGTTGCAAGCAATGAGCGATCGCCATCGTCATTGCAAACACCAACGACAGGAAAAACGTCAACAAATCTGCAATACGCTCACTCCAGAAGCACTCGCGATCGCCATTGAACAACTCGACGAAGAAAGTCGTCAGCAAGGAATTGAGCGACGACAACTTAAACGCCAGCAAAATGAAGTATTACAACCTCTCCAGCAGTTAATTGCAGCAACGGATGCGCGAATTAGCGAACTGAAACAACAACGTAAAGCCTTATCGCGTCAATTACAAGCTCAGATGCAGGCTAGCTACAGCCTGACTAATTTTTCCGGGCGATCGCTATCATTACAGCAATTGATGCCGGGAGGTTCGCCCACTGGCACAGGTGATTGTTGCGCCCCAAAGTTACTGCATTATGCGGCAACACATAATTTAAAACCACTAGCAATGGCAGAGTTTTGGTGGGGTGCATCTTCAGTAAATCAAGATAAAATTCAGGGAGAATTTTATGGCGCGTGTGTTGAACGATGTCAGCCATTAATGGGGTTTTTGCTCTCAGGGTTAAGACCTAACCCCCCAGCCCCCTTGCCTACGTTCGCGCAGCGTCTCGAAGAGAGGGAAGGGGGAGTAAGAATCCCCTCCCCTGATAGGGTTTGGGGAGAGGTCACTTTACCCATTCTTTATGAAGACGAATGGTTAATTGCTGTAAACAAACCTGCTGGATTACTTTCGGTACCTGGCCGTTATCGCGATCGCCAAGATAGTGTTTTGAGTCGCTTACGTCATCTGTTACCCGATGGGATGGCGCTTGCATCTGTGCATCGCCTAGATCAGGAAACTTCTGGGGTTTTGTTGTTAGCACGCGATCGCCAAACCCATAAGCAACTCAGCCAGCAGTTTCAGCAACGCCAGGTTCACAAGGTTTATGAAGCAATACTTTCCGGTGTTGTGGTAGCTGAACAAGGTGTAATTGACTTGCCATTATGGGGAGATCCTGAAAATCGCCCTTATCAAAAAGTTGATTGGCAAAACGGTAAACCCAGCTTGACAAACTTCCAGGTAATATCGAGAGAACAAGATTACACCCGCGTAGAATTTACACCGCTAACAGGACGCACCCATCAATTGAGGGTTCATGCGGCTGATGTGCGAGGACTTGGGATTGCTATTTTAGGCGATCGCCTTTATGGATGCGATGCAGTTACCAGTCGCTTACATCTACACGCCAGAGAACTTCATTTTGAGCATCCACAGTTAAAAAAAACCTTGTATTTAAAAGCAATTACACCCTTTTGACGGAACTCCCAAGAATCAAAGTATAGCTTTGTCTGCCCTAACAGTAGCCCTTTCAAGGTGACTAGTAAAATCTCTTATCTTTTCTCAGCGCTCTCAGCGCCTCTGTGGTTAAAAAAATACTTTTAAACCGCAGAGGCGCAGAGGACACAGAGTATAGAGCTTAAAGAGGAATTTATTGACCAAAATTTTTACTCACTTTGAAAGGGCTAGCCCATTGCTTTTTTAATTTGTATGTGATAATTTTTGCTTGTAGTTAATTCAACGGTTATCCGACCGACTTGCCGTACTTGTAGAAATCAATATCACAGCTAAAAAACTGCACAATAAACCTATCCAACGAATTATTGTGAGATTACTTCACAAGATTGCCTGATCTATCCTTGAAAATCCCTAGTGAGTGGTAAGAACGAGAGTGCTGGAGTTTACTTTTAGACTCTCATTCTTATCTTTTCTTTAATCAAAGGAGTAAAAAAAAGTTGTTGGCCCAGTTCAAAAAGTTATTATTTTTATTGCCACAACACTCAATCAAATACCTTCATAGCTTATTAATTAGCGCTATCCGGATCAATGCATAGCGATTCCTCTATGAGTAAACCTGCTCTATTTGTATGTAAAAAATTTGCTGTTAATCTAGCTGGTGCAGGCAAGGATCTGTTATTAAAAGTATTGGAAAAAAGAATATTCCGAAACAGAAATTTCACTATGTCTTCTTACCTCCAACTATTTAAGTAGAAAAGATAAATGGAGAACAATTCCCAATTCCCAATGTAAAAAGAGATGCACCATGCCAATTGAATTTATTGGAATGATTGGAACACGACAGATATCTGAGTTAGATGGGCCAAGAGTTGCAATCACTGGAGGTTCCATAGATGCCGCTTATGTTCGCAAATTTGCTCAAGCACATGAAGATGGTGGCTTTGATCGCGTACTGGTTGGTTATGGTTCAACTGGCCCTGATAGCTTAACTGTGGCATCATTTGCGGCGGCTGCAACAGAACGGTTGAAGTTTTTAATCGCTCATCGCCCTGGTTTCGTGGCTCCTACGCTCTTTGCACGCAAGACAGCAACTTTGGATCATTTTACTAATGGTCGCATCGCCGTACACATTATTACAGGTGGCAGCGATGCTGAACAACAACGCGATGGTGATTGGCTTGATCACGATACTCGCTATCGCCGTACAGATGAATACCTTGATATTGTGCGCCGAGTGTGGGTGAGTGATACTCCCTTCGACTATGAGGGCGAATTCTATCGGGTGAAAGATGCTTACTCAGATGTGAAGCCTCTGCAACAACCACACATACCCGTGTACTTTGGCGGTGCTTCTGGTGCCGCAGTACCTGTGGGTGCAAAGCACAGTGATGTATACGCTATGTGGGGAGAACCCATTGCAGCAATTAAAGAACGGATACGTCAAGTAAAAGCTGTAACGCCACCAGGGCGATCGCCACGGTTCAGTGTATCTTTGCGGCCAATCTTGGGTGATACAGAGGAAAAAGCTTGGCAACGGGCACATTCAATTCTGTCGCGTGTTAAAGAAATTCGAGCGGCAAAAACAGACAATCAACCGCCGATAGCTCCCAGCTTGAATTCAGTACGTCCCGAAGCAGTGGGTTCTAGTCGTTTATTACAGTTTGCCCAAGAAAGCGAAATTTTCGATAAGCGCTTGTGGACTCCAATTGCTGCCGCTACTGGTGCTTATGGTAATACTACCGCCCTCGTTGGTACGCCAGAGCAAGTAGCAGAGTCCCTTGTGGATTACTATGATGCGGGGGTAACGACTCTATTGATTCGAGGATTTGATCCATTAGAAGATGCGATCGCTTACGGTCGTGATGTGATTCCCTTAGTCCGGGCAGAAGTGCAACGGCGGGAGCGACAAGCAGCTGTCATTGCTTAGTAGAGCTTTGGATAAAATCTTAGTGTTTGAAAACCCAAGTTACACAGAGTATTTTCAAGCAATTTAACTACCCGCTATTCAGCACTGAAATACCTGAAAGCTGCTGTAAATAATTTGATTATTTCAAAATTGTATGACTAAAGTATTCATTCTCGATGCCAATCAAGAACCATTGTATCCAGTACGCATCAGCCATGCTAGGCTGCTATTGTCACAAGGTAAAGCTACCGTATTCCAGCGATATCCCTTTACTATCATTCTGAAGGAGTCTTTATCTAATTTAAAACTTGAGCAACTTGGCTTCAAAATTCACCCTAGTATTAAAATAATTCGTAATTCGTAATAGGCTGCGCCCCGCTACGCTAACGTAATTCGTAATCTAATTACGAATTACGAATTAGTTAATCTTAGTCGCCTCCCCAAGTGAGGAGTTTATAGATGACGAACCACACTATCTTAGAACCATTGCCAGAAGACCAATGGTTTATTGAGAGTCAGGAACTACGATCCTTTGTAGCAACAGTGCGGGAAATTAGCGCTATCACTGCTAGCGATCGCACACAAACTCTCGCTAGATTAGAACCCTATTTTCAAGAACTGCTTGCCCAACAGGAATGGCTATCTGAAAAGTTTGCCCAAATTAATCCTGAAAGCAAGATGGGTGGTGGTATAGGTCAGTGGCTACTTTATCGCGCCAAAGATCGTTCTCTGTCAGTCTTCAGTTTGGTAATTCCCCCAGGTTCTACGACTCCCGTCCACGATCATTTAGCCTGGGGATTGATTGGTTTATACAAAGGCAATCAAGAAGAAACAGTCTACCGCCGTGTAGATAACGGCGATGCTGAAGGACACGCACAATTACAAATAACTGAAGTGCGTAGCCTTCAACCAGGCGATATCTATCGCCTTCTCCCCCCAGACGGTGATATCCACGCCGTCAAAACTACATCCCAGAGCGCATCTGTATCTATTCATATTTTGGGTAATGATACTGGTTGTATTTTGCGTCACCAGTTCATCCCAGAATCTCATAGCGTCAAATCCTTTCGCTCTGGATATTCTAACGCTCCCTGCAAAGAGGAAGAGGAAAAAGAACATGTCCAGGTATAGTAGACCACAATTCCCTGTATTCGAGCGAGTTGAAGACGAACGCCTGCACCGCAAGCAACGCCTAGCCGCAGCCTTTCGCCTATTCGGTAAATTTGGTTTCAGCGAAGGAATCGCAGGCCATATTACGGCTCGCGATCCAGAATTTACAGACCATTTTTGGGTCAATCCATTAGGAACATATTTCGGTCATATCCGAGTTTCTGACCTGATATTAGTTAACAGAGAAGGTGAGGTAGTTAAAGGCGATGCGGAAGTGAATCGAGCCGCTTTCGCCATCCATTCTCAAATTCATGAAGCTCGACCTGATGTCATTGCGGCGGCTCACGCTCATTCAATTTATGGTAAAGCTTGGTCTAGTTTAGGTCGTCTCCTTGACCCTTTGACTCAAGATTCTTGTGCTTTTTACGAAGATCATGCCCTGTTTGACGATTTCACCGGTGTGGTTTTAGAAACTTCTGAAGGTCAACGACTGGCGCAAACCTTGGGGGACAAGAAAGCCATAATTCTCCGTAACCACAGCATTTTAACTGTGGGACAGACGGTAGATGAAGCTGCCTTTTGGTACATTAGTTTAGAGCGATCGTGCCAAGCCCAACTGCTGGCAGAAGCTGCGGGTAGACCTACTATTATCAAACACGAAACAGCCCGTTTAACACAAACTCAAGTGGGGTCACGTATAAGTGGGTGGTTCAGTTTCCAGCCCCTTTACGACAGAATTGTACGTGAAGAACCTGATTTGCTGAATTAATAATATATTTTTTGATACTAGGATAATAAGTAAGGAAATATTAGTTTTTCCACTTTCCATTCTTTTTATTAAAGCAACAGGAAACAGGGCAGGTGTTAAATCTAATACGGTTCGGATAAGGTTTTTTGATGACACGCCCTAGATCATAAAGACGCGATAAATCGCGTCTCTTGCCTTAACCGAACCGTATTGGGTGTTGGACGGGATTTAAAACATCGTCCAACACAATGCCTGTTACCTCGACCAAAAGTTGGTCAAATTTTCCTGAAATTATTTATATACTCCGGTAAACCTATAAGTTTATAGTATTGATATAGCTCAAAGAAATCATTTTGATGATTAACCTAATCTTTCGCCGTTTCATTGCCAAGTGGATATCGTTGGTAAAAATCAGGAATATCCCATTTAATAACCAGCACAAATTATTCTTTTCTTCTCCTTTGCCAATTACGGGGGCTTTTGTTACAGGGCTGTGTCTGAGCGTGCTATTTGCTGCCTGTTCATCGCCATCGACTGTTAGTTCTTCTAATCCTAGTGCGACATCTGTTAGTAATTCTGCTTCCAGTAAAGCCACAGTATTAAGATTTGGCTATCAAAAATCGAATATATTGCTGAGAAACAAAGGTGTCTTAGAAAAGCGTTTGTCACCAGATGGAATATCTGTAGAATGGATCGAATTTCCGGCAGGGCCACAATTGCTAGAAGCGATGAATGTGGGTAGTATTGATTTTGGACACGTAGGAGAATCACCGCCAATATTTGCCCAAGCAGCAGGAGCATCATTAACTTACGTCGCTGGTATTGCTTCTAGTCCTGCTGGTTCAGCAATTCTTGTTCCCCAGAATTCCTCAATTCAAAAACTTACTGACTTGAAAGGTAAAAAAGTTGCTTTTCAAAAGGGTTCTAGTGCCCACTTATTGTTAGTCCAAGCTTTAGAAAAAGCAGGATTAAAATATACAGACATTGAGCCTAAATATTTGCCGCCGGCTGATGCCCGCGCTGCATTTGTCAAGGGTAGTGTAGATGCGTGGGTAATTTGGGACCCTTTTTATGCAGCCGCTCAAGAGGCAACTAAAGCCAGAGTTTTGATTGATGGGACAGGAATTAATAAACAGGGAGGATATTATTTGGGAACCCGTAAATTTGTCACTGAAAATCCCCAAACTGTCAAGGCAGTTTTAGAAGAAATTCAAAGCTTAGAAGAATGGTCTAAACAGCATCGAGAAGAGGTAGCACAAACTCTATCATCTGTGCTAGCAATTGACATAGAAACAATGAGAAAAGCTACTAATAGACGAACTTTTGGAATTGTGCCAATTGATGATAATCTGATAGATTTACAACAAAAAGTTGCTGATACATATTATCAGTTGAAGCTGATTCCTAAACAAGTTAATGTCAAAGATGGAGTGCTAACGCAAGAGCAATATGCTGCATTCTCACCAAAGATTTAGACCAGAATCATAAATTGGCTGTAGAGGCATAACCATGTCTAGATGTATGCCTTTACAGATGGAATTGGTGTTAGTAATAAAATATCGGGAAATTTGGGAGTTGATTATGACTAATCCTATAGAACTACTGCGATCGCGATACGGTGAAATTCCCTTCAATCCCGAAATTGAATGGAATGATTCTCTGACGGCACTATTATCTCATCGTTCCATCCGGTCTTATCTATCCGATCCTTTATCAGCAGGAACTCTGGAGTTGTTAATTGCAGCCGCCCAATCTGCATCTACTTCCTCTAATTTACAAACCTGGAGTGTGGTAGCAGTTGAAGATCCAGAACGCAAAGAAGAGTTATCTAAATTAGCGGGAAACCAAGCACATATTAAGCAGGTTCCTTTATTCTTGGTTTGGTTAGCAGACTTGGCGCGTCTGAGTTACGTTGCTGACAGTCGCGGCATATCTCATGATGCGCTGGAATACTTGGAAATGTTTGTGATGGCAACAATCGATGCAACTTTGGCGGCGCAAAATGCAGCAGTTGCAGCTGAGTCACTCGGTTTAGGAACAGTGTATATCGGCGGAATCAGGAACCGCCCGCAAGAGGTAGCAGAGATATTGAATTTGCCCTCCTCTGTTTATGCTGTATTTGGGCTGTGTGTAGGCTATCCGAATCCTGAAGTAGAAGCAGCGATTAAGCCACGATTGCCTCAGTCAGCCGTGTTGCACCGTGAAACTTATAAATTGTCAGAGCAAGAAGAAGCGATCGCTCACTACAACGAGATCATCAAAGAATTTTATACTGAACAAAAGATGAATATCCCTGGTGATTGGTCAGAACACTCAGCCCAAAGGATCGCAACTGTTGAGTCATTGAGAGGACGCGATCGCTTGCGGGAAGTTCTCAATCATCTTGGCTTCAAGTTACTGTAAACAACAAAAATCAAGATTATGGATTTGCAACTCCGTGGCAAAGTCGCCTTAGTAACTGCTGCTAGTAAAGGTTTGGGCAAAGCTACAGCAAGGCAATTTGCCCGTGAAGGTGCAAAAGTTGCCATCTGCGCCCGTAGTGAGTTAATTGACACAACGGCTGCGGAGATTGCAAGCGAAACAGGTACAGAAGTGCTATCTCTGCGTGCAGACGTTACCAGTCAAGCAGATATTGAGCGGGTAATTAATGCCACAGTAGAGAAATTCGGCGGGTTGGATATCCTTGTTACCAACGCCGGAGGCCCACCCGCAGGTACTTTTGACGATATCGATTTGGCAACTTGGGAAACTTCGATCAACTTGACTTTGCTAAGTGCGGTACGTTTGGTAAAGTTCGCTTTACCTCACTTACGCCAATCTACCACACCAGCGATTCTGACCATCACCTCAACCTCAACTAAACAACCAGTCGAAAATCTCGTGTTGTCCAATTCCATTCGATTAGCGGTGATTGGTTTAACTAAAACTCTCAGCCAAGAACTAGGTAGCGATAAAATTCGCGTCAACAGCATTCTACCAGGATGGACATATACAGAACGGGTGGAAGAATTAATCAATGCGCGAATTGCTAAAAGTGGTGAAACAAAAGAAGCAGAAATGGCTAGAGTCAATGTAACAGTTCCTTTAGGACGCATTGGGAAACCAGAAGAGTTTGCCAATGTTGCTGTATTTCTGAGTTCACCAGCTGCATCCTTTGTGAATGGAGTCATGCTGCAAGTAGATGGCGGAACTATTCAGGGCACATTTTGAGCTTTGACAACTAATTTTAAGTAAGTTGGCACAATAAAAAAACTATGTAAAAAAATAAACTAGGCTAAAACCCTTGTACTTATTGCCTATTGCCTTATCCCAAAGACAATTATTTATGCCCACTTACTCATGATGAAGTTGATATTCGCCTCAAGCGGATCTGTATATAATTGAGCAATCTATTCTAATTTACGGGCAATTCATGAATTAGCCATACAGTGTTTTCGAAAAACTATACCCAATTTTCTAACGAAAATTCGAACCTGTCGAAGTCAGAACAAGTCTTTAGACCTAGTTTTTCGTTAAAGTCGTGAACCTGTTGTTCCAGGAATTGTGTAAAATATTCTCCTGACCAGATGTTAAAACCCCTTATACAAGTGAAGGGTTTTAGAATGCCCCGAAAACTTTCAGTTACGCTGAAGATAAAAGGGTTATATCTCTTGCCAAAGTACTAAGCACATCTGAGGTATTGCTTTATTTTCTTTTGTTTGCCTGTTTTTGGGGCAAAACAGAGGGTGAGGGCAATATTTATTAACGCGGCAAAAAAGTTAGAAAACTATGCACGGATTGCTAAGACGTGCCTGGACGCAGAGGGTTCAATGCGCCGTCGCACCCCTGTGAAGCGTCAAGAAATAGCTGATTAAATAGAATTTTAACCGATTTAATCATATATTTTGTAGCAGATACTTGTGGAAAAGCAAATGCTAGGTGTAAATGTTGTTATGAAAGTTGGCGATCGCGTCCGCGTTAAAGATTCGGTAGTAGTGTATCATCATCCTGAACACCGGAATCAGGCTTTTGACATCAAAGGCATAGAAGGCGAAGTAGTCAATATTGCCACCCAATGGCGAGATAGACCCGTAAGCGCTAATTTGCCGATTGTAGTCCAGTTTAGTAAAAAGTTTAAAGCCCATTTACGTGAAAATGAGTTAGAAATCATCTAAATCACTTATCGCCGGCGAAACCACTGAAAAATATTCAGTTCGCCGCGCATTCTTTTCAGTTCTTGGCGGTTCTGCTCTGCTGTTGTATAATACCACTCACAATAACGCTGGAACTCTGACCTTGACCGAACTTCGTGGTAGAATTGGTGGGTTGTTTGGTAAGCAGCAAAAGCTTCCTCAACTTGGGGTTGAGGCGATGGCATAATATAAGGTAAGTTTTTAGACATAAAATTAATAAACTTAGGAGTTAAAAGTTAGGAGTTTAAAATTTAGGGGATTACTATATTTCATAATTAATAACTCATAATTCACAACTAATAACTTTATTAAAGCCAACCGCGTAAACGATAAACGAAAGAACCAATATACTCTTTCAAAGCGGTGGTAAATTGGTGCAAGTTGTCGGTATCAGGTAATAAATTCAGTATAGCGGCTTTGGGAGTGGAACCAAGTTCTTGCAAGTCACCTTGACTAACTAAAAAGTCAGTGGGTGCGGGAATAACATTAATTCCTTGACGCTGAAAAATGTTAAGCGATCGCGGCATGTGCATTGCCGAAGTAACTAATAATACTTGCTTAATACCACGAGATTCTAAAATTTTTCGGACATTTACAGCATTTTGATAAGTATTGAGAGATTCAGGTTCCTGAATAATCGCTTCCGATGGAATACCAATAGATGTGAGTATTGTTGCCATATCTGCCGACTCTGGTGAACCGCCACCACGCCAATCAATGCGGCCCCCGCTAAGAATGATTATAGGTGCTTTTTTTTGGCGATATAGTTGTGCAGCATAAATCACGCGATCGCCCGATTCACTCAAATCAACGGTAGGTCTTGGAGGAAAAGCTGATTTAGTTGCGCCACCCAAAACCACAATCGCTTCTGCAACTGGTACTTGAGTGGATGGGAGATTTTGCCATTCTAGCGATCGCACTAATGATTTAGCAATCCAAGCGTTACTACAAAATAGCAATAAAGTTAGGGCAAAAGCAATTGCGATCGCCGCAGTGCGCGGTCGTTTCCACAAGGTGACTAATGCTATCACCAAACTTACACAGGCTAATCCTAGTGGATAAAAAAATAGTGGCAGTAATTTGGAAAGATATAAGAACATATTACTGGCTGGGGAATGGGAAATGGGGAATGGGGAATGGGGAATGGGGAATGGGGAATAGGCAATAGGGAATAGGAACTAAGAAAGAAGCAGGGGAAAGATAACTATTAATTATTGACTAATTCCCAATTCTCAATTCCCAATTTCCAATTCCCAATTCTCAATTCCCAATTCCCAATGCCCAATTCCCAATTCCCCATGCCCAATTCCCAAATTACTACCTTTCCCAAAACTTGAAATTGATACTACTTCCAGGAGCGCGACGGTAACGGCGGGTGTTTCTTCTTGTTTGCCGTTTGTTGATTCTGTCGTTTGTTGGTTCAACTTCGCCCTCTTCTAATTCTTCAACTTGCAACTGAGTTCTAGTTTCTTCCTTACTTCCCCACCAAGCAGTAATCCAGCCTCCAGCTAAAGCGCCTATTCCACCCAGTAAAATACTCGTGGGTGCTGGATACCCCAAATATACAAAGCCAAGCATGAAAAATAACCAGTATTTTAGTCCTGTATCAACACCATCAGAGGAGGCTACATTTGGTGCCTGCGGGCTGTTATCGGTTACATTGGTGATCCAACTGAGGATGAAACCGCCCATGATTCCTAAGAAGATGCTTAGGGCTGGTGCGGAGCCGGTCATTATTAATATAAATGTTAAAAATGCCCCAAATAACAACTGAGAAAAGAAGCTGGGAGAAATACTCAAAAAGTCGTTCTTTTTGTCTGCCATATAGTAAAAAAAGGCTATCAACTAGATACCAATTCGTAGTTCGTAATTTTCGATTCAATTACGAATTACGTTAGCATAGCGCTAGCAAGTCCGCGACCTCTATTACGAAGCAAGCTACGCATAGCCTCTGTCTGCGACACGCTGCGCGAACGTAAGTAGGTCGGCGAAATTAAAGCTAACTGGCTAAGGCTGTCATTTGTCCCTTGTCATTGGTCATTAGTAAGGGTTTTAAGCCTATTTACGTTTCGTAATATACTTAGTTCTTTTTCACGCCAACTTACTTAGAGAGCATCATTACGAATTACGAATTACGAATTACGAATTCTTTTAATTGTGCCTCTTGTGATTGAGTTGTATCCAAAATCTTTACGTAGGCTTGCTCTTGTTCAGTGAAAGGTTCAGCTTGTTTAATTTGTGAGGCTAATAAATCGGCGGTAGCATCAGCAATATCACCAGTGCGGTTGTTCAGACGCTCTTTTAGAACTTCTAGCGGTGCTGTGCATTGGATAATCTGAAGGGGAATTTCGTGTTTTGTAGCTTGAGCGATCGCTTCTTGCCGCAAATGCTGTCTATCATACTTGGCATCCAAAATCACTGAAAAACCTTGTTTAGCCAGGATAATGCCCAATTCCAGCAGCCTTGTGTAGGTTTTCTCAGTCATCTCAGGCGTATACAAATCATCGCCACCTTTTTCCCACAGGGGAATTCCGCCTAAATGTTTCCGCACCGCATCAGAACGCAGGTGAATCGCTCCCTGTTGACGAGCTAAATGCCTTGCTGTGGTACTTTTACCAGAACCCGACAATCCCGACATCAAAATTAGCTCTCCAACCTTTGGTTGAGTGTACTCCCAAGCCTGTTTGTAATACTCACTGGCGGTCTTTGTCGCCTCTTCCTTTACCGCCGCGGGTACACCTGGATCATCTAGCAAAAATGATGTCACCTTAGCCCTGACATAAGCCTGACGACTTAAATATAAAGGTAGCACTTGTAAACCTTCCCAGTCTCCAGTTTGCTCTATGTAGGCATTCAAAAACGCATTACCTAAGTCTTTGCGTTGCCGCGCTTCCAAATCCATCACCGTGAACGCCACATCATACATCACATCGACAAAGCGAAACGGCTCGTTAAACTCAATACAATCAAACAGTAAGATTTTGTCGTTCCACAGGGCAATATTTCTCAGGTGTAAATCCCCGTGGCACTCACGAATATAATTGTTGTGAATTCTGCTAGCAAATAATTCTGAACGTTCTGCAAAAAACTTATCTGTATATTGCTTTGTTTCTGTAAATTGTTTCTGAGTCTGGGGGCCACCAATATAATTCTCAGTTTGCTGATAATTCTCATCAAAGGCAGCGCGGACTTTTAGCACTTCACCAAAACTGCGAATGTAATCATTCGTCTGTGCTTCGGCATGATATTGAGCTACTACCCGTCCCAACTCATCTAGGCGTGTCTCATCTAACTTACCCTGGTCAAAAAGCGTACTCAATAGCGACTCTTGAGGAAACTGCCGCATTTTCAGCACGTATTCTACAGCCTCAGCAGTTCCCCCTAACTGGTATTGCTCCCCTACCAAAGCTATAGGCAAAACTTCTAAATATAGTTCACCAGCACCCCTCTGATTTAACCGCAACTCTTCGTGACAAAAATGCTGCCGCTTCTCTAAGGTGGAAAAGTCCAAAAAGCCAAAATTCACAGGTTTTTTCAGCTTATAAGCGTAATCCCCAGTCAGCAGCACATAAGAAACGTGAGTTTGAATTAGTTCAATGGGTTCTGTTACTGCATGGGGATAAAATCCAGGCTGCAACATTTGCTGAATTAAGACTGGAAGAGTCGCTTCTGTCATTTATATTCCTCTGCGCTCTCTGCGCCTCTGCGGTTCAAATACAAAAAAACCAGGAGTTTTCCCCCTGGTATCATCAGAAATTATTACATAGTTTACTTAGCTTAAGAAGCTGTTTCAGTTTCTGTTCCAGCATCTTCAGCACTAATTTGTGGTGGCAAAACGCTCACAACAAGTCGCTCCGATTCAGCTAGAGGTGTTACACCTTCAGGAAAAGGTATATCACTAATACTCAAACTGTCTCCAATTTGCAGGTTAGTGACATCGATTTCAATTACATCTGGGATGTTTTCTGGCGCACAACTTACTTGCAATTCGGTGATTACGGTGTCTAACACACCACCCTCTTGTTTAACACCAACAGCAGTTCCCACAAAACGCAGGCGCACTTCTACAGTAGTATCGCCGTGACCAGCAACCGCGAAAAAGCTGAGGTGGTAGGGTGTACCTTTTGCTGGATGGATCTGAAGTTCCCGCAATAGAGCTTTGCCGCGCCAAGGTGCATCAGCAATGTTTAATTCAATTAAGGTATTGTTGACTGAAACTCTTTTGAGCAAACGTTCAACAGTTTTAGCCTCAATGGTCAAAGAAATGGACTCTGTACCCTTATGACCATACAAATTGGCAGGTATCAATCCAGAACGGCGCAAAGCTCTTGGCTTGCTGCCTTCTGGACGTTTTAGAGATTCGACTGTAATAGCCATAGAAGTTGTCCTTTGTCAGTTGTCAGTTGTCATTTGTCATTTGTCATTTGTCAGTTGTCATTTGCTAATGACCAATGACTAATGACCAATGACTAATTTACGCACTTAGCAAGGTAGCAGGTGTGCCGTCAGCCTGCAATAAAGCGCGTTTGGGCCCGTGGATGGGGTCTTCTACGATTATTGTTTGATCGCGGCTTGCTCCTAGTGAGACGATCGCGATCGGGACTTCCATTAATTCAGCGAGGAATTTTAGATAGTCCAGTGCTTGCTGTGGCAAGTCTTCCAGGGTGCGGCATTCGGTTGTTGACACTTTCCACCCTGGTAAGGTTTTGTAGATAGGGCGACATCTAGCAAATTGACGAGAACTTGTGGGGAAGTGTTCGCTACGTTGACCATCTATGTCATAAGCTACACAAACTTGAATTTCCTCTAATTCATCGAGGACATCCAGTTTGGTCAGCGCCATACAATCCATGCCGTTAATCCGCACAGCATAGCGACCAATGACCGCATCAAACCAGCCACAGCGCCGTTTGCGTCCGGTGGTTGTGCCAAATTCTGCACCGCGATCGCACAACAATTCTCCTAACTCTCCATCCAATTCCGTGGGAAATGGCCCCTCTCCCACCCGCGTTGTGTAGGCTTTCGACACGCCAATTACCCGGTCAATCATTGTCGGCCCTACCCCTGTACCAACGCAAGCCCCCCCAGCAACAGGATTAGAGGAGGTGACATAAGGATAAGTTCCATGATCTAAGTCAAGGAGCGTACCTTGTGCGCCTTCAAACAAAATATTGCGCCGTCGCTGAATCGCATCGTATATCTTTAACGATGTATCAATAACGTAAGGGCGCAAGCGTTCCGCATATCCTAAATACTGCTCAATAATCTCTTGTGGATCTAGAGGCGGCAAGTTGTAAAGCTTTTCTAAAATGACGTTTTTATAATTAATCGTCCACTCTAACTGCTCACGTAGCTCATCCGGGTTCATCAAGTCTAAAACTCGGATGCCTGTACGTTCAGATTTATCAGCATAAGTCGGCCCAATGCCCCGACCTGTTGTGCCGATCTTATGGCTTCCCCGTCGTTCTTCAGATGCCTGGTCAATCAACCGATGATAAGGCATCGTTACGTGGGCTGTCTCAGATATCAGCAGGTGGTCAGTGGAAATATTTAGTTCTTTTAGTTGGTCGAGTTCTGCAATCAAAATCTGTGGATCGATTACTGTTCCACAGCCGATAATGCAATCGGTATTTGGATACAAAATACCAGAGGGAATCAAGTGTAGTTTAAAGGTCTGACCTTTAACTACAATCGTGTGTCCAGCATTGACACCCCCTTGGTAACGTACCACAACATCTGCGGAACGACTGAGTAAGTCAGTTATTTTACCTTTTCCTTCATCGCCCCATTGGGCACCTATGACAATGACGTTAGCCAAGAGCTTATATTAAGAAGTAAAGTTTCCACAAACTATAATTATTAACATATTGATTGAATCATGTCAAGCATATTGCAGAATAACTTTAGCTGGTTTCAATGATAGGAATTATGCAAAACTACGCACAGTATGGGCAATTCATGAATTGCCCATACCGAAAATCAAGGTTTGGGCTATTTTTGCGTAAATCCTTACTATAGATAAGGGCAATACCATGCGGGAAGCCGCTTCTCTACGAGACGCTCCGCGAATGCGTCTAGATGAATTGCCCCCTACCTACGGATAATTGGGGGTTAATTACAATGCCAAACATAGAATAGAGACGTTGCATCACAACATCTCTACAAATGTTATAGATAGGCAACTTATCCGAATCCAAACTGCATTGGTAACATTACTGCTCAAAATGAATTTATATTAAAAACTAGCGGATTTATTTCTGAGTATTATGTATAAATCATCATCCCAAAAAATCCAGATATTTACAGCTATAAAAGATTGTAATTTCTTACCTGTGTTATTAAAATCCTAAAATATTCTCAGTATTTGTTTTTAATGTTTAATTTTAACTGATGGAGGGCATCTGCGGCAGAAAGGGCATCGCATGATCAAAAAATGGTATAGAGTTCAAAAGCTAAAAGCAATATTCGTCTTAGCATTGTCAGTTGTATTTACTAATGCTGTAGTCTCTTATAGCAATACTGTTAAGCTAATTCACAATCAGCAATGGGTGACATCCTCTTATGAAGTTATTACCCAAGTTGAAAGTATCCAATCTCTCCTCAAAGATACTGAAACTGCACAACGTAATTATCTAATTACAGCAGATGCAGATGATCTAAAAACTTATGTTGCAGCTTATCAACAAACTAATCGCAACATTCAGATTCTTAGTAAATTAACTGCCGACAACCATCAAAAGCAGCAATGGATTTCTTTATTGGAGCCGAAAATTACCAGTAGGCTCAACATTCTGCAACAAGAGATTTATCTCAGACAAAACCAGGGATTTGAAGCAGTTCGGCAGCGAATATTATCTGATAAAGATAACCAAAGCAGCAAAGAAATTCAACAGCTGATTCACGACTCTTTAGAGGTAGAGCAAAAATTATTACAGCGGGGAATGCAGCAGTCGCAAGCAAATTCCCAAAAGGCGATAGTCACATTTTTTATCGCTGCGATTGTGGATTTGGTGCTGGTGGCACTGCTGTATGATTTGTTATGGCGTTATATCAGGCAACTTCAGCAGACAGAACTGGCCCTACGCCAAAGCGAAAATCGTTTACGAGCCATGATAGATGCAGAACCAGAATGTATTAAGTTGATTGCTAGGGATGGCACCCTTTTAGAAATTAATGCAGAAGGATTGGCAATGATGGAAGTAGAAAGTCCTGATGTATTGATTGGTAAACCAATTAATGCCGTAATTGTGCCAGAGTATAGAGCAGCTTTTGCCGACTTGCATAAAAGTATCTGCCAAGGTAACAAGGGGACTTTGGAGTTTGAAATTGTCGGATTTAAAGGTACTCATCGCTACATGGAAACTTATGCTGTACCACTGCGTAACGAATCTGATGGTACCTTCATTCATTTGGCACTGATGCGAGATATAACCCAGCAAAAACAGGCCCAACAGAAAATCCGTGAACAAGGATTGCTGCTGGATGTATCAACTGAGGGGATTTTGGTACGAAATATCTACAACCAAATATTGTTTTGGAATCAAGGTGCTGAACGTCTTTACGGCTGGAAGTCTGAGGAAGTTGTGGGTAAGAATGTTTTGCAACTTTTGTATAAAGGTATTTCACCACAGCTAGAAGATGCTTACTTGAAGGTGATGAATACAGGTGAGTGGCGGGGTGAGTTGCATCAACTGACAAAGGAAGGTAAAGTAATTATCGTTGAAAGTCGGTGGATACTGATCCGAGATGATCATGGACAAACTAAGTCCATTTTGAGTGTGAACACCGAGATTACGCAGCAGAAACAACTAGAAGCTCAACTTCTGCGATCGCAACGTTTGGAGAGTATTGG
This sequence comes from Nostoc sp. FACHB-133, assembly GCF_014698055.1. Taxonomy (NCBI): domain Bacteria; kingdom Bacillati; phylum Cyanobacteriota; class Cyanophyceae; order Nostocales; family Nostocaceae; genus Nostoc; species Nostoc sp. FACHB-133. Next base: position 306,306 of record NZ_JACJSH010000001.1, on the reverse strand, counting down.
TACCTTAGCTGGCGGTATTGTCCACGATCTCAACAATATACTATCCCCAATTTTAATGTCAGTTCAACTATTGCAGAAGAAATTGCCCGATTCGCAGAGTCAGCAAATACTGCAAACTTTAGAAAATAATGTGAAACGCGGCGCTAATTTGCTCAAGCAAGTATTGTCTTTTGCACGGGGTATTGAAGGCAAACGGACAATTGTGCAAATTCAGCCTTTGATGGCAGAAATTGAGCAAATTATCGCTCAAACATTCCCCAAATCGATTATCTGTCAGGCAGATATCCCTAAAAATCTGTGGTACGTTCGTGGAGACATAACTCAAATACATCAGGTGCTGATAAATTTAGTAGTTAATGCTCGCGATGCCATGCCCAATGGCGGTAGATTGAGGATTGCAGCAGAAAATCTGGTGATTGGTGAACATTCTGCCCAGATCAATATTGATGCTAAAGTGGGTTCTTATGTTGCGATCGTGGTGACAGATACTGGAATGGGGATGTCCTCGGAAGTCCAGCAACGGATTTTTGAACCGTTTTTTACCACTAAAGAGATAGGCAAAGGTACAGGTTTAGGACTTTCTACGGCGTTGGGTATCATTAAGAATCACGGTGGTTTTGTCAATGTTTACAGTCAGATAGGTAGAGGAACTCAATTTACAGTGTACTTGCCTGCCTCAACATTTAGAGACACATCTTTGCTATCTCCAGAATTGGAATCAGTTATAGGAGATGGCTAACTGATTCATTATCTAATTCAAGTTAATCACTTATTTTTCAGCTTAAAGTATTTCAACTAAATTAACTTTTTTGAGCTAACCGCAAGTGAGTTTAAATGTGAGGAAAATCAAACTACTGGCTTTGATATTAATTAGTTTGGCAATGGTGTTGTGGTTTAATTTACATTCATCAACACCATCAATATCAACTGTTGCATCTTCACCACCAAAAAGTATCCGCTATTTCGAGCGCACTTTGCCCCAAGGCATCGCTCACATTTTGTTGATTCCAGCTAATAGCAAATTTTTGGTAACTCCTGCAATATCACAAAAGGTAGCCACAGTAGAAGAATTTGCCCAAAAGCATCGAGCCGTAGCTATCTTGAACGCAGGCTTTTTTGACCCAGCCAACCAAAAAACTACATCTTATGTTGTCATACAAGGAAAGGTGGTGGCTGACCCCAAGGAAAACGATCGCCTGGTGAACAATCCAAACTTAAAATCTTACCTAGGTCAAATTTTCAATCGCACAGAATTTCGCCGTTACTCATGTGGACAGAATATTCGCTATGATATTGCGCTGCACAGTGCGTCACAGCCAGTCGGTTGTCAGTTAGTGGATGCCATAGGCGCAGGGCCAAGCCTATTACCAGAACTCACTTTAGAAAAAGAAGGTTTTGTGGATAATACCAATAAACGAGATGCACTTGGCAGCAACCAACCCAACGCCAGAACTGCCGTTGGTATTACTCGTGATGGTAGCGTTGTTTTAGTTATGGTGGCGCAAAAACTCTCTGCTCCTGCTAATAATGGGATATCCTTACCAGCACTAGCTAATTTTATGAAAACTCTTGGTGCTGATAAAGCGATGAATCTGGATGGAGGGAGTTCGTCTTCGCTTTATTACAATGGCAAAACCTTTTATGGGAAGGTTGATTTGGAGGGAAATTCTATCAAGCGTCCCGTGAAGTCAGTTTTGCTGGTTCAGGAAGACTAGTGGTCTGTTTCATTAATTTTGAGAGATAAGAGAACGAACCGCAAAGAACGCATAGACACGTTCGCGCAGCGTCTCGTAGAGAAGTGGCTTCCCGAAGGGTAGAGCGCAAAGGAAGAAGGAAAGAAAAGAAAAGAAATTGAAATTTGATTCAGCTATCAGAATTAATGCGATAGACCACTAGTTTTGAACATTAGGTGAGGGAACAAATTTTTACTTTCATCTTACCTCCGACTGCGAAAACCTTGTCTTCCGTTAACTTGGTCAAAGAGGACATCGTATTTATCAAAAAAGGCGATGCCAGTATTTACAAATGTAGGAAGTTCTGATTGTGGCGAAATATTTAAATTCCAGCGATTAAATCCGTCGCGGGTTCCTGGTGTCAAGCTGTAATCAAAAATGCCATTAATTGCTACTTTTACAGCATTCCCTGAACGTAATACGCCTGGTTTGAGCTTACCTGCTGTAGAAGCTGACTTGAATTCAGTCAAACCATTAATAGTTCCCGTATCAGTAATCATTTTGCCGTTACAAAGATTTTTAGCAGCACTTCCAGCAATAGTTAAACAAACTTTGCTCAATTGAGAGTCCCATCTGTTACCGGGTACACCATTAATTTCACTTTGTTTACTCCAAGGAGCCATTTTGAAACCTGCTTGATTACCAGCAGTTAAACCGAGAATTAGGCTGCCATTATTGTTATTACCACCATTTCCCGTAATAATAAATCCGTTACTCAAATTGCCTGGTAATTTTCTCAACGGATTATAGGGAAGTGACTTTTCAAAATAGTTGACACCGATAATACCGGAAAATGGCACACCATTTTTTGCTGAACAATTAGGCTTTTGGGCAGTACATTGACGACTGGTAACAACCTGTACCGGAACGGGTTCTGCGGCGGGAAGCAAACCAAAGCGGATGTTAGTATAAACTAATTCTCCTTCCAGGATAGTCCCATCATTTAATACCTCCTTGATATTTTGTCCCGTTCTGCGGATAGGAGCATTACCTAAAAACTCTTTGGGAACTCGCAACCCTGCTGAACCTGTATCTAATAAGATACGTCTTGGTTGACCATTTGCGATCGCCATTTCCAAAAAATAGCCGCGAACACGTTGACCAAGGGAAGGTTTTGTGTATAAAGGTAAGGATATGGTATCAAAACTTGGCTGGCGGGGTATATTTTGCGAGATATCGCGTAACGCTGGGTTTGGGAAAAGAGCTGCAAATGCTGACTGGCGTTGCGCTGCTGGTTCAGGTGCGATATCCCAAAGGCTTTCGTAGTAGAAAAAGCCAATACCTAAACCGCGTTGTTGCGCTGCTTCTACTTGGGGTTGGATTTGTGACATGGAAACTGGGCGATTTCGTAACCCCGCTAAAATACCGATACCAGTTGGGATAATTTTTTGAGTTTCTAAAATGTCTGGGCGGGTAATTTGACTGATAAAACTTGCCAAATCATTACGGTACACCTGCATAACTAACTCATCGACAATACCCAACCGTACCCAGTTGAGCCAGTCTTGCAGTTGCACTTTATAGGCGTATTCTGAATCAACAGGAGAAACTGAGAAAATAGCGTTCGGTTTTAGAGCTTTCACGGTTTGGTAGAGGTTCACCATGAATGCAGTGATTTTATCTGCCCGCCATCTTTTCCATGCTTGGGCTTGGGGATTAGGTGGAGGAGGATTACCAGTTTCTTGAGTATATAGACTAATTGTGTATTTATCGTAACCAAAATCCACAGGCAAACTCGTATGGTCGTCAAATTGAACGCCATCAGCATCGTATTTAGTAATGACTTCCATCACGAGTTCGGTAAGCAACTTTTGCACTTCGGGGTGAAAAGGATTCAACCACGCTACTTCACCCGCAGCACTAATTGAAGTTTGAGTCCCATCCCGCTTTTGTGTCAGCCAATCTGGATGCTGGGATGCAAGTTCTGAAGTTAAGGGAACCATGAAACCAAATTCAAGCCAAGGTATTGCTAGTAATCCTTCTCTGCGGGCTTGGCTGATAATGTCTGCAATTACATCTTGTCCATCTGTTCCCTTGAAGAAGAATGGAATACCCATTTTTTGCATGATGGCGCTGGGGTAATGTGTATAGCCATCGTTCCACACCACTGGATAAACAGTGTTAAAGTTTAACTTTCGTAGTTGGCTCATGGCTGCTTGCACCTTAGAGCGATTTCGAAAAACGCTAAAATCGTTACCACTGAGCCACACCCCCCGAATTTCTTGACGAGGTTGAGGAGGCAGTTGGGCAATAGCAGGGGCAAAGCTGTTGAGTAGGAATACAGTAACGAATGATATCAAAAATAATAATGGCAGCAGACGCTTCCTGAAAAGCCACCAACCTTGATGAATAAAAGGCGATGTCTGGCGACTAGCCGCAGCTCTATCAGATGCTTTACGTAACTTGCTGCGGCATAAAAGTAAACATCTACGCACGGGGTTTAATAGTAAGTTGGTTAGAGTCGCATTAATTTCTATGCTTTTTTCCCAAAACTGAGTTGTCATTACTTCTGGTTACTAATTGCTTAAATTTCATTCCATATAAATGTTAAATTGCTACACCAGGAAAACTGATACAGTAATTTAGCTGCAAGACGCTTGACGCAGTTATAGAGTTAGTAGTGCCTAGTAGTTCGCCAAGTGAACTTAGCGGGGTAAAGGGTAAAGGGAAGGGGGAAAGGTTTTAAATCCGTTACCCCTTAACCCTTCCCCTTTACCCAGCCATCACGCAGCATTTTTGGATTGGCAATACCAAAGACCGAGATGAGAACTCGGAATGTTGCATAAGAGTCTATAACTTGTGTGTACAGATTATCTGCTTGCAAGAAAAAGTAACGTGGATATATTTTCTATACACAGTCATACTACTTTGAAAAAGTTTGCTACAAGTAGTGTTATTTATGATTGTCATAATTAAAACAATTGACTCTCAACTATCAATGGTGAACTCTACCCTCGTCGTCACAATCTATATCAACCCTATGACAGGGAATGATACCAATACTGGTTCACGGTTGAGTCCGTTTAAAAGCCTCACCCGTGCCTTAAAAATAACCAAAATCCTGACGATAATTCATCTTGAACCGGGGACTTACAGCACTGCTAATGGTGAGGTGTTCCCACTGATTATCCCTGAAGAGACAACAGTGATGGGCAACGAAGCAAACAAAGGTGCAGAGATTGTAATTTCCGGGAGTGGCGAGTATGAAAGTCCCAGCTTTGGGATACAAAATATTACGCTGCTCTTACTAGATGATGCCAGTCTTTTAGGTGTAACTGTCACTAATCCCTCAGCAAAAGGTACTGGTATTTGGATTGAATCGGCTGCACCTACTTTAGCGAATAATACTTTGAGGGACTGTGGGCGGGAAGGTGTGTTTGTCACTGGCACTGCCAAACCCGAAATTTTAGATAACATATTTGTGCAAAATACTGCTAGCGGGTTGGTGATAGCAGGTCATAGCCAGGGAAAAGTACTGCGGAATTTATTTGAAAGAAACCCTTTAGGTATAGCAATTAGTGACTTTGCTACTCCGACGATCGCAAATAACAAATTATCAGAAAATCGCACCGCGATCGCACTTTCTCGCAACGCCCAACCTGTGCTGCGTCAAAATCTCATTACTAAAAATACCCAAGGTGGTCTGTTAGTCAATGGCAATGCAATTCCTGACTTAGGCAATATCCAAGATTCTGCTGATAATATTTTTCGTGATAATAGTGAATTTGATTTGTATAATGCTACTAAACAAAAGCTAATTTCCGTAGGTAATGATTTGAATCCTTCTCTAATCAAGGGATTGGCAGAATTGATCCCAGCCAATCTAGTAGCGGTTAGCACAAATATCTCTGAGGCTCCAGCACCATCTCAAAAACTCCCCGCGCCTGTTCAACTAGATGCACATTGGGCAGAACCATTTATCCAAGCATTAGTAAGCATGGATTTAACTCATCGTTTTGCCGATGGTAGCTACCAGCCAGATAAACCCATGACTCGCGCCCAGTACGCATCTCTGGTAGCGATCGCCTTTAACCCATTTCCCAAAATCTCTGCTCCCAATTTTACGGATGTACCCAAGGATTTTTGGGCTTATAGCGCTATCCAAGTGGCGGCTAGTGGTGGCTTTGTTAGCGGATTTAGCGATCGCACTTTTCGCCCCAATCAACACGTCCAACGCCTACAGGTGATTGTCTCCCTAGTAAACGGACTGGGACTAGCAGCTGTTGATAGCGATATTTTAGAAGTATATAGTGATCGGGATACCATTCCCGACTACGCCCGAAAAGCCGTAGCCACTGCTACACAACAAAAAATCATCGTTAATTACCCAGATCCCCAACTACTTGCACCTTTACGTCTGGCAACACGCGCCGAAGTTGCAGCAATGGTTTATCAAGCATTAGTTGCCATTGGGCGAACATCTGCGATTAAATCATTCTATGTAGGGTTGCATTCTAGAAGTTGACAAGTAGAATAGGAAACACTGCTTATCTGCTTTGTACTCTTGGAAAAAAACCATGTAGTTAAAAGCACGCTAGGCTAATATGCGATGGGTGAAGAATCTTAAGACCTATTGCCGAAAGCTAATAGCCCCATGTTAACAACACTTCCAGATACTTCTGCCAACTTGGCGATCGCTTTATTAATTAATTATAGTTTTGATCTCAGTGGCTATAGTGCCAATGAGCTAGTTGAACGTTGGCAAACGCAATACCCACTGAATTGGCTACACCTGGCAGTAATTGAGGCACTATATCAAGGCCGTTATAAAGCAGTTTCGGTGCAGCAAATTTTAGTATTTTGGCAGCGCCGGGATCAGGCTACATATCATTTCAATATGGAATTTGAACGGATGATTTGTAGCAAATTTCCCCAAAGTTTAACCTCATCGCCTGCTCCAAGCCTACCGCTAGCCAAGAAAAACCCCATTGTAGAGAGAGTCACGAGTCCTCAATTACCACCTGCGAAGATTCGTAATGGCTATCAAAAAAGCAATACTGCAACTCTACAACTGAAAAGTTACGAGCAAAAAACATCTTTAGATGAAGAAGTCAAGGAGGAAGCTAGGGACAATAAAACTGTTCTCAAGTCTCCCCTTTCTGGAAAATTTGCTTCTTCGGCAACCCTTCAGCTATCGTCTGCTGTTAGCCAAAGGCAAACTTTACAAGAAAGTCCACCGCCTCTCCCATCACCAAGCCATTCTCAAAGACAGCCAAAACTGCTGCCGCCTGCTGCTATTCATGCCCCGATTGGGCAATTTACCCCAGAAAAAAGCGATCGCTCTGAGTCTTTTACATCTAAGCTCAAAGCGATGTCTAGCGAACCAAATCCGCCAGATGGGAGAATAGGGGAGCAGGGGAAGTAGGGGAAGCATTAATGACAAATGACAAATGACAAATAACAAATAACTTTTTACTCTGCAACTAACTGCTTAAAGCGCTCATCATCGGCAATATCATCAAAATCTAGGTCAGTTGCTGCGTCTTCTTTATACCTGGGATCAAGTTCAATTGCTTGTTTCAGAGTTGCCAGAGATAGTTCAACTTCTCTTTGCAGTGCGTAACAAGCTGCTTTGTTGTAATAGGCACTGGCATAATCTGGCTTAATTTCTAAAGTTTTGTTAAAACTAGCGATCGCTTCATCATCGCGTCCCAATCTTACCAAGGTATAACCGCGTTTATCCCAGATTTTGGGAGAATTAGGTTGGAATTCCAGCGCTTTATCAAAAGACACTATTGCCTCTTCATATTTTTCCAATGCTACGAGAGAAAGACCGCAATTTAACCAAGCGACTGCATCATCAGGCTTGATTTGTGTAGCTTTCTCAAATGAAGCAAAGGCTTGCTGATGCTGTTGTAATTTTCCAAAAGCAACGCCGCGATCGCACCAAGCTTGATGATAATCTGGTTGAATCTGAATAGCTCGATCGTAGGATGCGATCGCATCTTTGTAGCGTTTCAACCTTCCGAGAGTTAGACCTCGTTTTAACCAAGCCACAGGTTCATCAGGTTCGATTTTAACCGCTTGGTTGTAAGCTGCGATCGCATCTTCATAGCGCCTTTTAGAAAACAGCTCATCTCCTTCTTTTACATACTCCTCAGCAGTTAATTCTGGTTGTTGTGGCTGTTCCTCTATTTCTTTTTCTTCCTTAACTTCATGATTCACCGCCTCTAAGATAGATTCAGGTGTAATTTCAGTTAGTTCTTGAAGAATAAGATCCTTTCTTTCTTCAGCATCCAATTGTAAGTCAGAGAGTTGAGAGACAAACTCAGTTTCTAATCTTTCTAACTTCTCCAAAATGAGAATTTTTTGTTGTTGAGCATTCCATTGTAATTCTGAAAATTGCGAACTAAATTCAGAACCAGCTTTTTCTAAGTTTTCAATAATTAACTCTTTGCGCTTTTGAGCATCTAATTGTAATTCAGAAAGTTGTTCAGCAAACTCTAACTGTAATGCTGCTAAACTTTCAACAATTTTATTTTTTTGCTCCTGAGCATCCACCTGTAGTTCTGATAACTGAGATTTCAATTCATTATCTAATTTTCCTAAACTCTCAAATGCAATCTCTTTTCTGTGGTGAGCATCTACCTGTAATTCTGATAATTGATCGGCAAATTCTGATTGCAATTTAGCCAAACTTTCAAAAACTATATTTTTTTGGTTTTGAGCATCAGACTGCCATCCAGAAAGTTGAGTTATGAACTCAGATTTTGAGCCTTCTAAATCAGCCAATGCTAGTTGCTGTTCTTGTACACCTAACTTTAAATTAGATAATTCTTGTGTCAGAACAGATGCTAAATTTCCTAGATTTTCCAGCGCTAACTCTCTTTGTTGTTGAGCATCAAGCTCTAATTTAGATACAACAGCAGCAAAATTAGACTCTAAATTTTCTATATTTTCTTGAGATTTTTTGAGTTGACTTTCTAATCTACTTAATACCTGTGACTTAGCTAAATCTAGTTCCGATGTCAGGGCAGATAAATTTTCTTGTTCGCCTTTAATTTTTTGTTGTAAACTAACCGTTTCTTGTTCTAATTCATAATTTATTTTTTTAGCATCTTGAATAACATTTTCAGCCTCTTGCTTAACGGTGGATAGCTGATTTTGTAATTTTTCCATTCCCTGTAATTGTTGCATCGCTCTATCAACAATTTCGCGGATTACCACCCGTCGCAGTAGCCAAAATAAAGCAATAATTGCGACTGGAAATAGGCTTAATATAACTAGCCAGACATTGAGTAAAATAGTTGTACGACTAAAAGCGCTATTAAAATCAGATTGGACTTGCTGTTGAATTCGCTTTTCTGCTCGTAGCCGTGTTAATTCTTCCCGTTCCTTATTCGACAACACCGAAGTCTGGGTTAGTTCTGGGGAAGGTGATGGTGCAGATTGCCCATTGGCAATTCCAACGGATAATAGTAAGGGTAAAAAGACAATAGTACTTTTTACAATTAAAGCGAAAACAGCTTGATTTTTGCTCTTCATAACAACCATTTTCAGTCTGTTGGTCAGTTTTTGAAGCGGCGTGCCTCTTTCCAATCTATAACAGAATTAAGTAGTGAAATGTTATAGAGATACTGGGAAATTCTGAATAATCCTTAACTAATCTATTCCCTCGTCTCTTCGTGTACGTAAAACTTTAGTGCTGGAGTGCAGTCAAGTTTTTAACATTATTTTTTGTGAAATACTATTATAACATTACTAAGGTCAAACTACTGTCAAAGACGGCGAAAACTAAAGCAACACAAATAAAAATTTATTAACCTATGGAAGACAGATTACATGAGTATCAAGGCTTTCTTAGACCATATACCGAAATACCTTCGGATGTTGCTACAGATGCTAGGGTGTTGAAACTGGAATTTGCATCTATAAATGAAGTGTCAGGTGTGCGTACTTCGCACTAACATTAGATTATCTAAGATAAACAGATTACTTGTTCTAAAATTTACTTAACAAAGGCGGTAGAAAATGGGTAGGCTAAATCCTTATACACTGCAATTGCAGATTACCCGAATGTTTGAGCAAGGGCAATCATTTTTTGCCACAACCAAGGTACAAGAATGGTTGAAAGAACGCAAACATAATCCAGAAGATTATGACATTCTTTTCCATAAAAAACCCGCACCTCCAGGTTCAAAAGAAGTGATGGTAGTGGAAATTGAATTACGCCGCAAAGATGGACAACCTGTAGATCCTTGGTTACAGGAACAAGCAAATCTTCATGCCTAATTTTATCAACTAGTATTTAATTCATATTACCTTAACAGAATTTACTAAAAGAAAGCGTTCCAAATTGCGGAACGCTTTTTGCTATTTTTGTATTTATAAATTATTTATAAAAAGAAATTAACCGCAGAGGCGCAGAGAAGCCAGTGCGTTAGGCGGGTTCCCCGACTTGAAGCAACTGGCGCAACGCATAGAGAATAATTGGGCATTTTGACGACTCATTCGTTTAGGATTGCTATATATAGGCAAATGATACTTCTGCTTCTGCACTTTTTCTATTTCTGTGGTAGGTTACGGGAAGTCGCTACGTATGTATATTAATCAAAATCACCCCATCGGATGAATCAAATGGGTGAGGTACAAGAAACATAAATTATCGTACCTTAAGACTATAAATAGTTGCTTGGTGCAATAATTTATAGCCTCAAATTTTAGGAAGTAGATGATGACTGTAAACCAAATTATTGGAGATTCACCAAATCAGATTTATGCCAACTTTGGTAAACGTTTCTTTGCCTGGATGATGGCTCAAAGTAGCAGCACGTATGATAATATCGTCGGCGATCGCAAACGTTCTCTTTTTGCAAATCTCCAAGGTAAAGTGTTAGAAATTGGCCCAGGAACAGGCCCTAACCTACCCTACTACCCTAAAGATATCTACTGGATAGGAATCGAGCCAAACCCCCATATGCACTCCTATCTTCAAAAACAAGCTAAAAAACTAGGCTTAAATATCGACCTCAGAATTGGTAATGCTGAATGGTTAGATGCTGAAGATAACAGCATAGATACTGTTGTTAGTACCTTAGTTTTGTGTTCAGTGCCGAATATAGATTATACATTACAGGCAGTTTTAAGAGTACTCAAACCAGGTGGACGCTTCTTATTTATTGAACACGTCGCTGCACCTGAAGGAACTGTATTGCGACAAGTACAAAGCGCAATTCGTCCGATTTGGAAAGTGATAGGTGATGGTTGTCATCCAGATAGAGAAACTTTGATTGCTTTAGAAAATGCTGGTTTTGCTAGCGTTAATTATGAGCGATTTGATGCACAATTGCCAATTGTTAGTCCTCATATTATTGGCGTAGCAACCAAGTGAAAGAACTTTTAGAGGTTGCTGGATAAAAATATGAATATCTCACGCAGATGAGCGAGTGTGTGAGAGGTTGTTTGAAAAGTAGTTGGCTGTGATTTTAGACATTTATTGATCTCCCCTAACCCCCCTTAAAAAGGCTACGGTGTACACACAAGTCGTGAAATTCCACCTGACATTTGGTTTCGTCCTCTAGGAATAGGATTGTGCGATGGCGTACCCGCCCGCCGGAGGCGATCGCTGCGCTGTCTCAGCCTGTCCACAGCGAGGAGGAACGACGTTCGCAAGAGCGTGTCGCAGACAAGCAATCGCTTTAAGCACGGGATTATGTGATTACTTCGCTCCGTTATCACTGCGTTCGTAATGACAATTTAAGGGGTCTATAACGCCTGAAAGCCTTTCAGATAGTACTTGTGTGTACACCGTAGCTTAAAAAAGGGGGGGGAATGGAATCAAAGTCCCCCTTTATAAGGGGGATTTAGGGGGATCATCAAGATTGGCGTGTAAATCTCGTTTATTTTAGTAAAATTTCATACAAGGTTAACTGATATTTAATTAAGTGGCAACTTAGATTCTAGAAACTCTCTGCAATCTTTCTTCCATACCAACGTTGCCCTGTAAGCCTCCTGTGTGTACCAGCAGCAACGAATCGCCTTTACCAAAAAATCCCTGCTTTAGTAAATCCATCACACCGTAAAACATTTTTGCGGTATATACGTAATCAAGGGGTATGCCATGTTCCTCCCTGAACTGTTGACTGAACAGTAGTAACTCATCATTCACCTTTGCATAGCCACCAAAGTGGTAATCACATATCAATTCCCAAGAAGCAGGAGAGTTAGATGGTGTGGGTAAATCAGAGGCGAGGTAATTTGTCAGCAGACTTTCGATTTCTTGTGCAAGAAATGAGCCATTTTTGAGTACGGAAAAAGCGATCGCTCTTTGTCCTTGATGCAATGAAAGCGCAATACCAGTAAGTGTGGTAGCTGTACCGCAGGCTACGCATATATGATCAAATGCGATTGCACCACCAACTATTTCTATACAGCCGCGCACGCCATTTAAATTACTCCCACCTTCGGGAATGATAAACACTTCACTAAAGCGTTGTTGCAGATATTCTTCTAACGCTGGTGTGTTGCGCTGTCGATACATTTCGCGTTTCATGTACACAAGCTGCATACCCTGTTGGACAGCAAAACTCAGTGTCGGGTTTAGTCGTAGTCTCTCCTCCCCACGAATTACACCAATGGTACGAAAACCGAAAAGATTACCAGCCGCCGCAGTTGCATAGATGTGATTGGAATAAGCGCCGCCAAAAGTAAGCAGCGTTGTGAAATTTTTCTCCTTGGCTTCCAAAAGATTGTATTTCAGCTTGAACCACTTATTGCCGTTAACCCACGGGTGCATCAAATCCAGGCGCAGCACATACAAATCAACACCAACGTGGCGGGCGATTTCGCTGCTGATTTTTTGTATGGGAGGAAAAAAAATATTAGCGACATCCATAAACATCTTAACTGATTATTTACATTTTCTCACATTCATTATTGATGGTAAACATTGAGTAATTCAATGGTAAATCAATCTAAATGATAAATAAAACTTCCTGATGATTAGCTTTAGAAATTGGCATTTTACTAATTGAGTATTTCAGGTAAATATAAGAAACATAAAGCTCGCTTCATATAAAATCTTTTTGGAGAAAACAAATGGTCGCACTCATACAGCCCACTCAAGTTACTCCCAACCCAGGACGTTTGACAGTAGAAACTGTTGAAATTGCTCTTCAAACAACTGCTATTCGTTGTCTAGACTGGGATAGAGAACGTTTTGATGTCGAGTTTGGTCTACGGAATGGTACGACTTATAATTCTTTTTTGATTCAGGGAGAAAAAGTTGCCTTAGTTGATACATCTCACCGCAAGTTTGAGCAATTATATCTTGAAATACTGGTGGGATTAATTGATCCGACTAAAATAGATTATTTGATTATTAGCCATACGGAACCAGATCATAGTGGCTTAGTAAAAAATATTTTGCAACTAGCTCCCTCAATTACTGTTGTTGGTGCTAAGGTAGCTATTCAATTTTTAGAAAATATGGTTCACCAGCCCTTTAATTCAAGGCAGGTGAAAAGTGGAGAGCGATTAGATTTAGGTAACGGACACGAATTAGAATTTATCTCTGCACCTAACTTACACTGGCCGGACACAATCTTTACTTATGACCACAAAACTAGCACTCTCTACACCTGTGATGTGTTTGGGATGCACTACTGTGATGACCACACTTATGATGAAAATATCAGCTTACTTGAGGAAGATTTTCAATATTATTATGATTGTCTTATGGGCCCCAATGCTCGGTCTGTTTTGGCAGCTTTAAAGCGGATTGAAAAGTTAGAAATAGGAACAGTTGCTACGGGACATGGCCCTTTATTACAACAATATATTCCAGAATGGCTCGGACGGTATCAAAACTGGAGTTTAGAACAAGCAAAAACAGAGACTTTAGTGGCTCTATTTTATGTTGAAGATTACGGGCATAGCGAGCAGTTAGTCCGTACCATAGCTCATGGATGTGCGAAAACAGGCGTAGCAGTGGAATTATTTCCTCTCAATAGTTCTGAACCTCAAGAAGTTAGAGAATTAGTTGCACAATCTTCTGGTTTAGTAATTGCAATGCCACCCCAATCTTCGATGATGGCTCAAGCTTCTTTAAGCACTATTTTAGCTGCTGTTCACAAAAAGCAGTCAATTGGTTTATTAGAGTCGGGAGGTGGAGAAGATGAACCTATTTATCCTTTACGCAATAAGTTTCAAGAACTGGGATTAACTGAAGCCTTTCCACCTATTTTAGTTAAGGAAATTCCTACCCAAGCAACGGAACAGCTTTGTGATGAAGCTGGGACAGACTTGGGTCAATGGTTAAACCGTGATCGCACCATTAAACAAATCAAATCTATCAATACTGAGCTAGAGAAGGCTTTAGGACGGATTACCACAGGATTATATATTATCACCGCCAAAAAAGGAGAAATTCAGAGTGCAATGTTGGCTTCTTGGGTGACACAAGCGAGTCTTGAGCCTTTAGGAGTTGCGATCGCAGTATCCAAAGATCGAGCAATTGAATCCTTTATGCACGTTGGCGATCGCTTTGTTCTAAACGTTTTAGAAGAAGGCAAATATCAAGGATTAATGAAACATTTTCTCAAGCGTTTTGCTCCTGGTGCAGACCGATTTGCTGGAGTGAAGACATATCCAGCGAACAATGGATCGCCCGTTTTAGCTGAAGCCCTAGCTTACATGGAATGTGAAATCACTAGCCGTATGGATTGTGGAGACCATTGGGTAATTTATAGCACAGTCCAAACTGGAAGAGTTTCCAAGTTAGATGCACTTACCGCCGCGCATCACCGCAAAATTGGCAATCATTACTAATTGGTCATTTGTCATTTGTCATTTGTCATTGGTCATTAGTTATTTCTTATTCTCCCCTTGCTTCCCCTGCCCCACTGCTCCCCTTGCCTCCCCTGCTCCTCTGCTCCCCTAACCCACACAGACGCGATGAATTGCGTCTCTACAACTCCCAAAAAATTATGTATAAATCTGTTGAAAATACCCCGATTACTATGTACGAAATCAATCGTGGGCGCGTTGTCCGAAGCTTGGAATTTATCCAAGATGTAATTGTAATTTCTTTGTGTATCGGTTTATTTAGCTTCATGGTGCTTCAGGTGAGAGATATGTTTCTCTCCTTACTTCCACCTCTAGATTTTCATGCTGTTACTGCCGATATTCTCTTTTTGCTCATATTAGTTGAGCTATTCCGATTGTTGATTATTTACCTACAAGAACATCGAGTATCGATTGGGGTAGCTGTTGAAGTTTCCATAGTTTCTGCTTTGCGGGAAGTCATTGTTAAAGGTGTTCTAGAAACAAGTTGGAGTCAAGTTTTAGCAACTTGTGCCTTTTTATTAGTCTTGGGAGTACTACTGTTTCTCCGAGTTTGGCTACCCCCTACCTTTGAAGGTATCGACCCAGAACAAGAAGTATCTAAACGCTATAGAAGCCGAGCCAAGTCTGAATTAATACAAAACAATGGTCATTAAAAATAGGGAGTGGGGAGTTAGGAGTTAGGCAGATGAGGGAGACAAGGATAATAACCAATGCCCAATACCCAATGCCCAATGCCCAATGCCCAATTCCCCATTCCCCATTCCCCATTCCCCATTATTAAAAGAGGTTATTATGTCTGTTGCAACATTAACGTCCAACCATAACAGAGATGTCCAAGTTGCTGAAATTGGTAAAAATACTCTGATTCTGCGATCGCGGACTTGGGACAGATTAAAATTTGAGGTGGAATATTCCCGCCAACGGGGAACTACAGCAAATTCTTATCTGATTCAAGCTGATAAAAATGCTTTAATTGATCCTCCCGGCGAATCTTTTACCGAAATTTACCTTGAGCAACTTGCACAACAACTAGACTTCATTACCCTAGATTACATTGTTCTCAGTCATGTCAACCCAAACCGCAGAGCAACCTTACAAGTATTGCTCTCTCTGGTTCCTCAAGCTACTCTAATTTGTTCTCGCCCCGCCGCCAATGCTCTCAAAACTGCTTTTCCCGAATTTGAGTCACCTATTCAAGCGATGCGATCGGGAGATACTTTAGATTTAGGACAAGGACATCATCTATCATTTGTCACCGTACCAACTCCTCGGTGGGCGGATGGACTTTGTACTTATGATTCCGCTACAAAAATACTCTACACAGACAAACTTTTCGGCGCTCATATTTGCGAAGATACTTTGTTTGATGAAGATTGGAAGGGATTAGATGCGGAACGTCGTTACTATTTTGAATGTCTCCATGCGCCCCAAGCAAAACAAGTCGAAGTAGCCTTAGATAAAATCTCGGTTTTGGGAGCCAGATGTTATGCCCCAGCACACGGGCCAGTTGTCCGTTACAGCCTGAGTCGTTTTACTTATGATTACCGTCAATGGTGTCAGGGACAAAAATCTCAAGAATTGAGCGTTGCTTTGCTTTATGCTTCGGCTTATGGAAATACAGCAATTATGGCAAATGCGATCGCTCAAGGTTTGATTCAAAATGGAGTTAATGTAGAATCAATCAACTGTGAACTCGCCGATTCTGCCGAAATTAACCGCATTGTAGAAACTTGCGATGGCTTGATTATCGGCTCACCCACTTTAGGCGGCCATGCACCGACTCAAATTCAAACTGCTTTAGGAATAGTTCTCTCGGTGGCGGCTAAAACTAAGTTAGCAGGGGTGTTTGGTTCCTACGGTTGGAGTGGCGAGGCAATAGATTTAATCGAAAGTAAGCTCAAAGATGCAAATTATCAACTAGGGTTTGAAACAATTCGGGTGCGTTTCAGCCCTACTTCTGAAATTCTTCAGCAGTGTCAAGAAGCAGGTGCTGCCTTTGCCCAAAACTTGAAGAAAACCAAAAAACTTCGTAGTTCCCGCCAAGTGGTAACAGAAACCCATGTAGATCGTACCGAACAAGCGGTGGGGCGAATCATAGGTTCTCTGTGTGTTGTGACAACTCGTGATGAAGAAACTCACAAAGGCGTTTTAACTTCTTGGATATCTCAGGCAACTTTTAACCCGCCAGGAATTATGATTGCGATCGCTAACGAGCAGAATGCAGAATTAATGCATCATCCTGGTGATAAATTTGTGCTGAATATCCTCAAAGAAGGAAGAAATGTGCGACGCTATTTTTCTCGTCATAGCACTTTAGGCGATAATCCCTTTGCAAATCTTTCCACAAAAACTGCTGATAATGGTTGTTTGATTTTGAATGAGGCATTAGCCTATTTAGAATGTACGGTGCAAAATCAGCTTGAATGTGGCGATAGATGGTTGATTTATGCTGTCATAGATCGCGGTGAAGTGTTGGAAAATGATGGTATCACTGCTTTGGAACATCGGAAATCTGGCAGCTATTATTAACAGATCCAATTTTAGTTTTATCCCAATACGCTTGGGATAAGCCAGAAAGCCCTCATGTAGAGACGCGATTTATCGCGTCTAAAAGACTGATACGTTAGAGAGACGCGATAAATTGCCGTCCTGAGAGAGAATGTACTCGTCAATGATTCCTTGCTGTTCCGATTCCAAGATCAGGATACAGGCAATTAACCACACCAAACCTGCGGCATAGCCAGCTGTCACATCAGTCAGCCAATGTACTCCAAGGTAAAGTCGGCTAAAACCGATCGCAGCGACCAAGAAAACAGTTAAGCCATAAATCCAAAAGCGCCATTCAGGAAACTGCTTTGCCAGAATATAGCCAGTAAAACCGTAAATTACTATTGAAACCATTGCATGACCGCTAGGAAAACTGTGTTGGCCGACATTAATAATATGCTTCCACAGTACTGGACGCGCTCTACCAAAAAATATTTTCATTAAACAATTTAGCAAGATTGCACCGACTCCAGCGATACCCAAGATAGTTGCTTGCCTGCGACGATTAGAATATAACGGACTAATCGCCAGCCCCAAAGAAGATATCAGCATTACTAAGGGATCGCCTAGAAAAGTGATACCAAGCATGATGCGATCGCGCAGTGGTGTATGCAGCTTCTGGATCAAGAGCAAAATGGCTTCGTCAAGATTATATGCGTACAACAGTGCAGTGCCACATACAAGGGCACAAACAACCGGAATAAGTTGACTGGCTGTTTGGTTTAATTGTCGCTGCATAGATATTTGAGAAAGTACGGCTGAATCAAATATGTTTCGATTATTACCCCCAACGAAACCAATATTTTCTTTAGTGCCAAAGGAATGCAAGTTACTACTTCCAAGTGATTTACCGACTTTTTTCCGATAATCTAAGACAATTTCTTGGATAAGCGATGGGATGGTCGTTCGCGCAGCGTCTCGAAGAGAAGACCCGCCTTGTCCTGTCGGACACGCTTCGCGAACGGCGATCGCATTTAAACTGTTGTCTGGATTAAAAATAACCAGCACATTCCCTGTGTAACTATTAGCACGAGCTTGCGAGATTATTTTATCCTCTAATAATCTCGATTCAAGATATCTTTTGAGAGCTTCCGAATGATAAAGCCCATTTACTTTATATCTAGCTCTTCCCTTAACAGCAGTATGTATTGCTTGAACCCAATAGGTGTGATTAAGAAGTTTTTGACAGCGAGGAGTATCCATTTGTTATTAATAATAAAATGTTTGGATTGAAGGCTAAGTAAAAGAGATTTTTTTGAGTTAGAGTAAATCCCCGTTTTTTAGAGCTAATTACTCTTAAGCAGGAATCATTTTAATGGCTATTAAATAAGTTGATACAATAAAATCAAACTATGCGAATAAAAAGGAAATAGACTAAACCTCTTATACTTATTGCCTATTGCCTTATCCCAACGACAATTATTTACGCTTACTTACTATTAGTAACTATATAAGATTTGGTTCGCTAGCAGATTTCAGTTTCAAAGGCTGAGAATTCGCCTCACCATTGCCTCGTAACTGCCATCGCTTGTTAGGCAAGATAAACATGATGGCAGATTTTAACCTCTTAATTATGCTTCTTGAGGTAGAAAGCATCCGTTCCCAAATGTATGTTCTAAACCTTCGATATACAAGAACATTACGTGCTTGGTTAATCTTGCGCGTATTATCAATTAAGTTGATTAGAGCATCAAAGATAGCTCCTACGATTGATTTTGCCATTACCTCTTTTGGCAGAATCACATCTTGAGCAGTTTGAATCAGATTAACCAGATGTTCGCACATTTGATTATCTGAAATTACACCTACTTTATAATTGATTACAATGGATGCAGCTTTTGGGTTAGCACGGACATTTGTAACTCTAGGATCGGATTCCATCGATAATTTAAGTTTATTAGCATACTCAGTATCTCTGGCTAACAGAGGAATACGAAAACGAATCCGCCCAGGAATTGTATGGACAATGCTATAGAATATCTTTTGGGATGACTCTGCTTTCTTAGCTACGCTTTTAGTTGCCTTTTGTGGTGGTAAATCCAGGTTAATACTAGCAGCGTTGCCAGAGTTAGACCGTTTCATAGAAGTCATCGTACTTTTTTTAATTTCAAAAAATAAAAAACGCAACCATGCTGATAAACTTATCTCTTGATGTTTTAAGAGAGCGCTTTATTGTACTGGATTAACTTTACTCTAGTTATACCTATTTTTCTGAATGAATAAATCTATCTCAGTAGTGAATCTAGTTATCGTTGCTATCAAGTTGATTAAGTTTCTTTAATGTGTTTATTTTAATTTACAGCGATTTAACCACAGAGTTTTATTGACATATAAGGAGTTTCATGTCTTATGTTTGAGTTACTATACTCTTAAGTAGTAACACTAAGGCTATGTATGGATTTACTGGATGACAGTATTACCCTGATTTTATGTAAGCCTTGCTTATTTATTTTATCAAAACAGAATTCAGTAGTCAGGAGTCAAAATTTAGAAGGAATTTTGACCGAAAAAGCGGATAGCGCAGCGTCTCGTAGAGAGCGTCTTGATTATGACTTCTGAATTCTTCTTCAATTAGTTTCTAGGTATATGTTTATGCAGCAAGGGTTAATGTTACTAATTCAACTGGTACTAGAGTTTGCACCTGTTGTTGCAGAGCTAGTACAAAATAGAAATAAATCCAGTTTAGGACTGAGTAAATATGAACCGATTGAGGCAATTCCCGAAATACTTAAAGTTCTAAATCCTTCAAATAAAAAAAGCGGTTATGTTGAAGATTTTGAACAAGCAAGAATTTTTCAACAGCAATTAGTAGCCGACAATCACCAAACGCGATTAAGAATAGCTGCACAAGAGCGAGAAACAGCGCTTAAGTTACCAGAAGTCAATAAAATTTTTGATAGCTGGCCCTTAAGATTATACCCTTCACAAATTTTAGACCACACAAATTATGGACACACTCCACTTAAAATTTTTATCGCTCCTCCTCAAGTAGATTTTGACCAATTTGGCGATCGTAGAGATGAAAATATTTTTCAATTTGAGTTAATGTTAGCTGAAGGATTACGAGATTTTCTCAACAAACATTACTCTTTACACAGTCAAGTTAGACCAACAGAGTTATTGGCAGGAGCCTGGGATAGTAAGCGCTTTCACAGTGAATCAAGTATTAAAGTTCTGTTTGGAATGTTGAAAACAGAGCCAAGTTTGATTTTAGAGTCAGAAAATGATGGAGATTATTTAAATTTTAGGATTGCCTACTGGGGTTTAGGGCAAGACAATTATTATTATAAAACAATTGCTCGCTTACCTTACCGAGAAATTCTAGAAGAGTCTGCTAAAAGACGGGCATTAGAATGGAAGAAAATTAGAGATGAACTTGTGGCATTAGGAGAAAAATTAGAGGAAGTTAATCAGCTTGGAAAAGATAATGTGATAAATTTAGAAATTTTAGAAAAAGTAGAAAAATGGCATGAAAAAGGAATTGATATTAGTAAGTTATCTTTACAATATCAAGTCAATCGTCAGGATTATGAAAAACTTTGTCAGGTTTTGATTACCTATCACTGTTTGGTTGCAGGTTGGGTAGCAGATATTTACCACCTGGTTGATCGTGGTGTACCTCCGCTACTACCAGAGTTGCTGCCGAGTTTGCTGTCAGATACTTTTGATTTACAATCAGTACGGGTTATCGCCTCTGGTTACAAACAAGTTTACCAAGCTCTGGAAAATGAGCGCTGTTACTGGATTCCAGAATTGGCTTTACAATTAGCCCAGAGTTTATGCCATTTAAGCGATGCCTACGGCGGTAAACTACGCTCTTGGGCAAACGAACAGCTAAATTATTCTGTGAGTACATGGTTACAATTACGTCAAATCTCACCACACGATTCTCCTAACCCGCTTGAGGCAATGCAATCAGCCGTCAGCGTTAAAGATGAGGAATATGTAAAAAAGTTAAGAGAATATTTTGTCGCGGTGGGTGATACTCAGAGTATTGCTGATGTTGATGAAATTTTAAATCGCATCGCCAACCTCAAACACGAAGTAACAGTACAACATATCCTTCTCAGACATACCCTAACTGGACATTCAGAAAAAGTGACATCTGTCGCCATTAGTCCTGATTCTGAAACTTTAGTTAGCGGTTGTGCAGATAAAACCATCAAAGTATGGAATCTTAAGACTGGTAAACTTATCCGCACTCTTACAGAAGATTTAGGCAAAATTTCCTCTGTTGCGATTAGTCCTGATGGACATTATTTCGCTGTTGGTATTAGTCAACACCCCAAAAGTAATGTCAAAGTATGGAATCTCAATTCTGACAAACTTCTCCACACTCTGTTAGGACATCAAAAATCGGTTAACTGCATCGCAATCAGTCCTGACGGGCAAATTCTTGCCAGTGGTAGTAATAAAATCAAAATTTGGAATTTGCATAAAGGCAATCGCATTTCTACCCTTTGGCATTCATTCGCAGTTAATGCTGCTGCTATCAGCCCCGATGGTACAATCCTTGCTAGTGGTAGTTATGACAACAAAATTAGGCTGTGGAACCCACACACGGGAGATCCATTACGCACCCTCAACGGACATTCAGGTGAGGTGAAATCAGTAATCATCAGTCCTGATGGAGAAATTCTCTTTAGCGCTAGTGCAGACAAAACTATCAAAATTTGGCATTTAACTACAGGCAAAGTGTTACATACCTTGACTGGACATTTAGAAGAGGTAAGATCCTTAGCTGTTAGTCCTGATGGAGAAATTCTCTTTAGCGGTAGCGTAGACAAAACCATCAAAATTTGGCATTTGCAGACGGGAGAGTTACTGCAAACTATCACAGAACACTCAGGGGCAGTAAACTCTATTGCTATTAGCCATGATGGTCAATTTTTGGCTAGTGCTAGTTCTGATAAAACCATCAAAATTTGGCAGATAAATTAAGCTTTTTGGTTACTCGTTTGCTGATTCTTCTTGGCTAGTTCCATGCAACTTAATAAAGCTATCAAAAGCATACCATGCTAAAACATACCAAGGAATAACTTCTAACTGCAATCCTTTATTTAGTAATTGTCGCAGTGAAAGACTAGCTAATCCCAAAGGGAAAAGAATTCGCAGATCAAAAGCACCATCTGTTAACTGTTTGACATGCTGGTTTAAGTCAACAAGCGCAGATGAGACTTCTGCTGCTGCCTCGGTGTTACCCTCGGTAACATCAGCAAAAATTATTCCTAAATCTTTAAGTGTTGATAGCACATTCTCTAGACTCCCATCTTTAGCATCGTCATTGATAACAATACTGCCATGATGGACATTTATCTTCACTTGATTAATGTGAGGATTTGCTAACAAAGCAGTGGCGATGCGTTGCATTTTTTCTGGTTGACGATGAGAATGAGCCACTCTCAACCGCAATCTTCCAGGAGTCGAACTTACAACTTTTGTAGATATCGGTTGTGGTGATGTCTTGAAGCTGGTTTTGTCTATAATTTCCGGCATTTTATTGTAAGTGCTATAACCATTTGTCAACATACAATTTTTTTGCTATTTTCGTAGGTGCGTTAGGTGGAATACCGTAACGCACCTTACTAATTTGATATTTTGGTAATTGAAAGTTGCCTATGGCCAAGATTTTAACTTGCTAATGGGCAGATGAAATTACGCACCATTATCGGCGACATTATCCACATTGGTGGCACTAGCTTCAAATACGGGTGTTTCTTTTTCATCAGCGAGTTCAGCTCTGGCTTCGGCTACCATGTCTTCCCAGGTTTCTCCCATTTCTGCAATGGTTCCTTTGCTTCTTTCATAAAGACCAATTCCGCCTTTGATGACTGACTTGACGAAGGGTTTACCAACTCCAGCGACAATGGGCAGCAGAACAGGTGCTAAGAGGACTGCACCAATTCCAACTATAATACCGGGAGCGCCTGCATCTTCAACAAAATCACTAATTTTAGCCATATTCAATTTCCTCCTATTAATTGAGAAATCTGGGAAAGCTTTTTAAGATACTCTTGCCGGCATAGTTGCATCATCTTGCCGATGGTAGAGTTTTATGTTGACGACTTTTAAGAATTGGACGCAAACCGTTGACTCCGGCAACTACGGTTGAGCCATTGTTAACTACTGTTGCAGCTAAGGGGTTAAGACCAAACAAAACGGCGATCGCTAATGCGGCTAAATTAGGAACAGCAACAATTCCTGTGTTTTGCCGAATCAATTGCTTGGCTTGACGAGCGATCGCGATCGCTTCTAATAAACCATACAAGTCATTCTGCATCAACACTAAGTCTGCTGTCTCGCGGGCAATCTCAGAACTGTTGGCAAAGGAGACGGAAACATCGGCGTAGGCTAAAGCTGGCGAATCGTTGATCCCATCGCCTACAAATGCAACTGTTTTACCTTGTTCGTGTAGTTGGCGGACAACTGTTGCCTTTTGTTCTGGAAAAGCTTCGGCGTGAGTATGCTTTGGCAAAATACCAAGTTGAGCAGCTACTGCTGTAGCAGTTCGCTTGTTATCGCCGGTTAACATGTGAATCTCTACACCTTCGACCTTCGAAAGTGCTGTGATGACTTCCCGGCTTTCGGGACGGAGAATATCACTATATTTAATAATACCTTGAAGTTGACCGTTGCTGGCTACATAAATCGCTGAATTTGCAGATTTTTGTTGACCATTTAACGCTGCGGTATCAATGCCACTGGAGCGCAAAAAGCGATCGCTCCCAACATAAACTATCTCTCCATCAATCAGAGCTTGCACGCCCAAACCTAGTTGATAATCCCACTTACTACGCGGCAAAATTTCCACTTGCTCTGCTTCGCCATAGCGAATAATTGCCTCTGCTACTGGATGAGTTAAACGCTGTTCGGCGGCAGCTGCCAATTCCAACACTCGCAATCTTGAGGTTGCTGGATTGAGACTTTCCACACTGACTACATCGACTTCTCCTTTAGTCAGTGTCCCCGTTTTATCAAAAACTATAGTATCAACTTCTGCTAGTTGTTCTAACGCCCGCCCGCTACGGATGAGAATTCCCCGCCGCGCTGCATAAGTTAATGCTGCTAAAACTGTTGTCGGGACGGAGACTCGAATACCTGTAGCAAAGTCTAGAGTTAAAATGCTGGCTGTCCGTGAAGGGTTACGGGTTGCGGCAAATACTGCCCCAGCAAGTAACAAAGTTGGCATAACAGCTTTTTGAGCAAATTTCGTGGCATAATTCTCCATCCGCGTATCGTGGACAGGCGCTTCTTGCATTAACTTAATGCTCTGTCCGGCGCGGGTATCATTGCCTATCCATTCTGCAAGAATATAAATTCGTCCTTCTCGTACTAACGTTGAGGCAAAAACTGGTTGTCCTTTTTTCTTCAGTACTGGCATCGACTCGCCAGTTAGTTTCTGCTCATCTAGCAGGGCCTTACCTCGCAAAATGCTACCATCAATCGGCACTTGTTCGCCAGGGTAAACAATTACTGTATCGCCACGCTGCACATCTTGAATGGGAATTTGCTGCTTTTCGCCATTGCGTTCCACCCAGACAAATTGCCCCAGAGAATTAAGTAAATCTAGAGTTTGTTGAGCAGAAGAACGAGCCGTGCGATCGCGGATATTTTCGCCTACTTCAATTAAACCGAGCATCAGCGATGGTGTGAGAAATTGCCCTTGGAAGGTAGTAATAGCGATCGCCATTAAATCCAAAAAGTCAATATTCAATTTTTGCTCTCCCCTAATACCTTCCCAGGCTCGTTGCATAACGGGTAGTGTAGCTAGAGCGATTGGAAGCACCACTATCAAAGGCGGGATCGGTAATCCTAACGGGCCTCCCAGCACTGCTAAAGTAGTCGCAACAGCCGAGAGTTGTAAACCTGGCCAAGAGTTCTCTTTTTTGGTTTCCGATAATGATGTAGAGTTTTTGAGAACGACTACTTCACTTGCAGCCTGAATCAAATCGTGAAGGTGCGATCGCATCTTCGCATCGGAAACTTGATCAGATTTATAAGTAACTGCAACCGACATTGCCGCAGGCTTGACACGAACATTCTTCACCAGCGCATCTGCTGTTAACAATACTTCGAGACGCTTGGCATAATCGGCATCACAGCGTAAACGAGGTAGGCGAAACCGCAGCCTTCCCGGAGTTGTATGGACAATGCTGTAGGTAACGTTAGGGAACTCTCTTCGAGAATGTCCATTAGTGTCAGTTAAAGAAGCTTTTCCATTCCCTTCCAACACAGTGAACTGAGATTTTGGAGGTGATGGGAGTTGCAGTGCTACTTTTGCCATTACTTTTCTTTAATCCAAAATTGTTACACTTCGATAAAAATCAGGCTCTCTGCTGGGGTATAGAGCAAATTAGCCACCAATCCTGCGAGATTGATTAGCTATCAATTTGGTTATTTGTAATTTGCTGAATTTCTTAGCTAACTTATGGCTGTGGCGGGATCATTGGCAGATTCAATTAAATTGATTAGATGAGATATTGGTGTTGACAAAAAGCTTTGCACTCGCTTCTGAGAATCCCGCATCATTCCAGTTTTATAGGTAATGACAACTGATCTCGCAGCGCTATTAACTCGCTCACTGGTAACTGTCGAATCTGATTTGAGTAATGCCTCTAACCGTTGGACATATTTGGGATCGCAGGCAATTTGAGGCACACGAAACCGCACTCTTCCGGGAATTGCATGAGCAATGCTATAAGCTACTTTTGCAGGCTTTCTTGCTTGTTGAATTACAGAATGAGCCGAAGATACCGAATTGCTTTTAGTCTTAGAGACTGATGCATCCGCAGAAGATAAAGAGAATATTGCTGATTTCTGCTTCTGTGGTTGCATTGTTGGCTTTCTATCCTGCCTGTCTTCTGTTGCCACTAACGCTGAGTGTGGTTTCAATTGGTTTGCATTTGCTAGCACTACTTTTTCATTACCAGCCAACTGAATCAAATTAGCCAAATGCGATCGCATATCAACATCTGACACTGTATCAGATTTATAGGTAATGGCAATTGACCCTACCATACTATTATTGACTTGCCGATCTATTACCAAAGGCTCATTAGCAAGCAAGGCAACAAGACGTTCCACATATTTTGGATCTTCGCTAATCTGAGGGATGCAAAACGCCACTTGTCCAGGAAATGCACAAATAATGCTATACACTACCCTTGAAGGCGGCGTTGCTGGGTAATTAATCTTGTCTGTGACTGTTCGCTCTGGTTTTTTGTCTAAATCAGCTACCGATTCTAAATTTAAACCAGCCATAATTCCCCTCCAGTATTCCGCAAATTGAAACTGTATATTAGGTTTCCAAGGGTAAGTTCGCCATAATGCCTAATGAGAAAAACATCGCAGGCGGTTTTAAGTTAGTCCACAGACTGGATAACTCTGAAGTTATTTCGCTTGCTGTTGTTGAGTTGAGAACTTCAGGAGTCTGACTAACATTTAAACTTGTTTGATGTGACTTTGTTGCGTCTGTAATTTGATTCATCTGACTAACTTCTTGGAGGGGTTGGTTAGCCATTGTGATTGGCTGTGTTACGGGGTTTATCTCCAACGCTAATTCCATCAAACTCACCCAATGAGATAATGGAATGTCACGAGACTGATAAGCGATCGCGATCGATGCTGCATCAAAATTCATCCGCACACTTGTAACTTCAGCATCGGTTTTCACTATTCTCTCAAGTCGCCGCCCGTAAGCTCGATCTTGAGCGATTTTTGGCACATGGAAGCGAATACGTCCGCTAATTGCATGGATTACGCTATAGTCAATCTTTGCAGGTGCTACCACCTCGCTAGCTTTCTCAAGATTATTTGTTGACTTTTCTTGTTGGATAGTAGATTGGCGTTCCTCTTTTGATAATTCCGATATCGCAGAACTGGTATGATTAACGTCGTTTTTTTCTGATGTCGGAACTTGAGAGCCAAGATAACCAATTACACCACGGGTTGCATCCGCCGCAATCATATAAACTGGAATCGATACCCAGCCATGAATTCCTAACCCTCCTGTTACCGCCAAGCCTGTTATCATCGGAATTAAGGAAACACCCTGCTCTTTCCAAAATAAAGGTGATTTCCAAGCTGCAAAGGGATCGGTTTTGCTAGGTGAATCAGATGAAGCCTGCGGCTGTTGAATCTCAATATCGGATCTTAACGCCAAAATTTGCGGTAATGACAGCTTCTCTTCATCAAAATTAATTACCAAACTGCCCGTTTGCCCATTTACAGCAACTTCCCTCACTCCCTCTAAGGAGCCTAAATCTTGGGCTATGCTGTCTAATATCGAGTTCAAACTACTGTCAGTGCTGCGGAGTCGCACGCGTCCGGTAGTGACATGAACTATTTGCAACCCACCTGGAGGCTGTAACTTCGTTGACTGTGCCATCTTAGTTGCTTTGTTCTGTAGAGATTAAATTAGGAGATACTTTAGCGACAATCAATATTTAATTTTTCACGATTACTAATATCTTTAGTCATTTAACTGATTACCCAATAGCCAAATCAAGTTAATAGGTTAACAATAGATTAAATTTAGCTTAACTATGAGTATAAAGTATGTGTCTTCAGAATTATTTTTAACAATAATTTTCATGATAATGATTATCTAAGAAAG
Organism: Nostoc sp. FACHB-133; assembly: GCF_014698055.1. NCBI lineage: Bacteria > Bacillati > Cyanobacteriota > Cyanophyceae > Nostocales > Nostocaceae > Nostoc > Nostoc sp. FACHB-133. The sequence goes on along the minus strand of NZ_JACJSH010000001.1, from coordinate 278,625 downwards.
ACGGACTTCCGAAAGCTCCCACTTCAGCCTTTAGGCAGGTGCGAGTTATTTAGTTTAGACATAATAGAGGTAGATTCTCGCTCCCAGAGTTGAACATAATTGCTGAGTACACAATTATGCTAATAATTTGTGTTCAAATACAGAAACCAGAGTATTTGGGTATTTCTAAGGGAGTAAAGTCTGAAAGAATTGATATTGTGTATAAGATTTTATGATCGAAGTTGAACATCTGAGTAAAATATACGGTTCCACCCCAGCGATTACTGATGTCACTTTTAGCGTCGAACCTGGGGAGATTTTAGGGCTTCTGGGCCCCAATGGTGCTGGTAAAACTACAACCATGCGGATTCTGGCGGGTTATTTACCGGCAACAAATGGTAATGCCCGGATTGCCGGTTATGATGTCCATGAAAATTCCCTGGCTGTGCGCCAACGAATTGGTTATTTACCCGAAACACCGCCGTTATATCCAGATATGACTGTGGAGGGATTTTTGCATTTTGTTGCCCAAATTAAGGGAGTACCAGCAGGCGATCGCGCCAAGAAGGTAACAGCCGCCATCAAACGCTGCAACTTAGAAGATAAGCGGCGGGTAATTATTCGCAAACTCTCTAAAGGATATCGCCAACGTGTAGGAATTGCTCAAGCGATCGTTCACGATCCACCAGCGATTATTCTCGATGAACCCACCGTTGGACTCGATCCCCGACAAATAATTGAGGTGCGGAATTTAATTAAAAGCCTTGCTGGGACTCATACAATTATTCTTTCGACGCACATTCTGCCAGAAGTGAGCATGACTTGTAGCCGTGTCGCCATCATTAATCGCGGCAAAGTTGTGGCAACTAATACACCAGAAAACCTGATGACTCAGTTGACAGGCGGTTCCGGGTATGAGTTGGAAATAGAAGGAGAAGCTGCCCTAGCGAAACAGGTATTGCAAAATGTCGCGGGTGTGAGTCTGATCGAATCAATTCCCACCGCCGGGGGTCATCACCCACAGACAAATCGCGCTTATCTACGGGTGATATCGCAACCGGGAAAAGAACCAGGAAAGGATATTGTTGCAACCTTGGTGCGTGCAGGCTTTGGTTTACATGAACTACGGCGAGTTAACGCTACCTTAGAAGATGTGTTTTTGCAACTGACCACAGAAGAAAAGAATTTCGAGACTGAGGTAGACTTAGCAGCAGACAACGAAGGAGAGGCAGCGTAAATGGGTGTAGTACTGAGTAATATTATTGCCATTTATCGCCGAGAGTTACAGAGTTATTTTGTATCACCTTTGGCTTATGCGATCGCAGGCATATTTTGGTTCATCGCCGGGTTATTTTTCGTGATGATTTTGCTAGGTCCAGATGGCATTTTGGTAGGAGTCGCCGCAATAGATGCACAAGGTCAACAACTAGGAGTACCAACACCACCGATAGATGTCCCCTACGAATTTGTCCGAGCATTTTTAGATCGTATGGGATGGCTATTGTTATTTATCTTGCCAATCCTCTCGATGGGACTCTATGCCGAAGAACGCAAGCGCGGCACTTTAGAACTATTAGCCACGTCACCAATCACCAATTGGGCGGTAGCTGTAGGTAAGTTATTAGGCGTGCTAACATTTTTTATCACAATGGTTGTACCCATGCTAGTGTTTGAAGCGATCGCCATCGGCGGATCAAATCCACCAATGGCCCTTTCAATTCCCTTGTTGGGTCATTTGGGATTAATCTTACTAGCAGCAGCAATATTATCTGTAGGAATGTTTATTTCTTCCTTAACAGACAGCACAATTTTGTCTGCCGTCCTCACATTTGCAGTAATTTTATTATTGTTATTGATTGATTTAATCGCCAAAATTGTCCCTGGGCCAGTGGGTGAAGCTTTAGGTTATTTATCATTGTTGAAACATTACAACACCTTAACTCAAGGGATTTTTGATACCAGCGCCTTAATTTTATTTGCTAGTTACATTTTTTTGGGCATCTTTCTCACCGCTCAATCAATTGATGCACTGCGTTTTCAAAGGCAATAATGATTTGTCATTTGTCATTTGTCCTTGGTCATTTTTTATTTATCATCTGGGACATTGCCAATTGAGTTTAAATAGGAGTTTAATTTAGGTGCTAGTTCGTTAATGATTGTTTTGATTGCATTTATCTGTTCGGTAGTTAAAAGGTTACGAGTATAAGCCCGTCTTAACCAATGTTGAGTTTCATTCAAAGAGCCTCTCGCTATTTTGATAAAACGTCTATTATCTTGAAAACTACCTCTTCCTACACCTTCTGCTATATTGGCACCAATACTATCTGCCGAACGTACAATCTGTTTACCAATCGTATCTTTTGCAAAAAAATCCCATTTCTCAACAATTTTCCAAATGTCGTCTGCCAACTGTTCTGATAATTGATAAACCTGTAATTCTTGGAAACGCTTTGTTGCCATTCATTCAGTTGTATAGACTTATTTTTATCCACTCAATTTTCGTCGATATATTTTACAATGTCACTATTTTTAAACAAATGACCAATGACAACTGACAAATGACAAATAAGATGAAGATAGTTGCAAAGAAGAAACTGTGGAAATATCTATTTTGGTTGGGCCCGTTCTTAATTGTTGTCGGCTTAACAGTTGGGTTAGTTTCTGAACAGTGGGGACTAATTCCATTAGTATTTCTGATTACGGGAACTGCGATCGCTGGGTTGGGGATAATATGGCAAAGCTATGAGACTAATTGGTGGAAACGTCGTTCTACCCAAGCTGGGACTAATGCCCTAGTAGCAACTCTAGCAGTATTGGCAATTTTGGGATTGATTAACTTTTTAGGGACTCGCTACCACTTGCGGTCAGACTTAACAGAAAGCCAATTGTTTACCCTTGCGCCACAGTCACGAGAATTGGTGAGTGTTTTACCACAACCAGTTAAGGTGTGGGTGTTTGATATTAACCAAAACCCCCAAGACCGAGAATTACTAGAAAATTATCAACGGCAAAGCTCAAAATTTAAATATGAGTACATCGACCCCCAAGCTAGACCAGGATTAGCAGAAAAGTTTGGCGTTAAAGATTACGGGGAAGTTTATTTAGAATCTGGAGATAAACGGCAATTAGTACAAACAGTAAATCAAAATGAGCGGTTGTCAGAAATCAGATTAACTAGTCGGCTGCAACAACTAACAAATTCAACCACAGCTAAAGTTTATTTACTCCAAGGTCATGGCGAACGCCAACTTTCACCTGGGAAAGATGCAATATCACAAGCAGTTCAAGGATTAGGCGACAAAAACTTCACAACATCACCACTGAATTTAGGAGAAACTTCCAAAGTTCCTCAAGATGCGTCTGTTGTGATAGTGGCTGGCCCCAAGCGAGGGCTATTTGAAGGCGAAGTCAAAGCTTTGCAAGAGTATCTTAATCGCGGTGGTAACTTACTGCTGATGATTGATCCTAATACCGATCCCAAACTTAACAGCTTGTTACAAGAGTGGGGTGTTCGTCTGGATAATCGTTTAGCAGTCGATGTCTCTGGCGAAAGCGTCGTGGGACTTGGCCCTGCTGCACCTTTAGTCACAGAATACGGGCAACATCCAATTACCAAAGATTTCGGTAACGGCAATTCTTTTTATCCCATAGCCCGACCCCTGGAAATTACATCTGTGCCTGGTGTTCAAGCTACTCCATTGCTACGAACCAAACCCTACCCGAACAGTTGGGCAGAAAGCGACCTCCAAAGCGAAAAATTGGAGTTTAATGCAGATAAAGACCTGAAAGGGCCTCTAACCTTGGGCGTAGCCTTAACAAGAAAACAAACACCCAAATCTGCTTCAACTCCCCAACCGACACCGAAACCTTCGCCCCTACCATCACCAACCACTCAAAGAAAAGCTCCCCCTGCTTCCCCTGCCTCCCCTGCCCCCTCTACTCCCACTCCTTCCCCAACTCCCTCATCACAAACAGCCACCGAGTCAAGGTTAGTAGTTTTAGGAAATTCTGATTTCGCCACCGATGGCTTGTTTCAACAGCAATTAAATGGAGATGTATTCCTCAACTCAGTTACTTGGCTGAGTCAACAGGATCAGCAACCTCTTTCCATTCGCCCCAAAGAACCTAAAAACCGTCGGATAACCCTGACAACCACACAAGGCAATCTTTTAATATTGTCGTCTCTGTTGCTTTTACCTTTAATTGGGTTTGCGATCGCAGTTATTATTTGGTGGAAACGACGGTAAAGTTAGGAGTTAGGAATTCTCCCTCAGTCCCAATGACAAATGACTAAAAAATGAAATTGCCGAGAACGACTTTAATTTTGATACTGCTAGCGCTGGGTTTAGGTGGTTTTGTTTACTTCTCTGAGATTCGGGGTGCGACTGTGCGAGAAGAAACCAAAGAGGAAAATAAGCAAATTTTCTCTTTTGCCGCCGATGATGTGCAATCTCTAACAGTTAAAACAAAAAAACTCACCCTGAATCTGGAACGTAATCCTGAATCTAGTAGTAACCCCAAGTGGTTAATAAAATCTCCAGTACCGGGCCAAGCAAATGACGCTATTGTTTCTTATTTGATGGATTTACTAGTCAAAGGTAAGAGCGATCGCACTTTATCAACTCCACCAAAAGAGCTTGGGCAATTTGCTTTAGATGAACCCCCAGCAACTATCAATATCACCTTAAAAAATCGGCAAAACCATCAGTTGATTTTGGGTAAAGCTAACTTTAACGGACGTTTCTTATATGCTCAAGCAGACCCTGCTGCTAAACCCGATGGAAATATAAACGTGCTGTTGGTATCTACAGATTTTGCAAATGCCGTGAATCGGGAATTATCAGAGTGGAAGCAACCTGTAGACAATAGTCAGAAACTTCCTCCGCTAACGATTCCTAAACCGACTCCGACAAACAGCAAATAATTAATTCCAAATCTGGCGATATTATGATGACAAATCCCACAGCAACATTGCTGATTTCCTGCCCAGATCAACGGGGACTAGTGGCGAAATTTGCCAATTTTATCTATTCTAACGGTGGTAATATTATCCATGCAGATCAGCATACAGACTTTGCTGCTGGCTTATTTCTCACCCGTATTGAATGGCAGCTAGAGGGGTTTAATTTACCACGTGAGTTTATTGCCCCAGCTTTTAATGCGATCGCACAACCTCTTAGCGCTAAGTGGGAAATACGTTTTTCTGATACAGTACCACGCATTGCTATTTGGGTAAGTCGACAAGACCATTGTCTATTTGATTTAATTTGGCGACAACGCGCTAAAGAATTTGTGGCTGAAATCCCTTTAATTATTAGTAATCATGCTAATTTAAAGGTAGTAGCAGAACAATTTAATATCGATTTTCAGCACGTTCCGATCACTAAAGACAATAAATCAGAACAAGAAGCTAAACAATTAGAATTACTCCGCCAGTACAAAATAGATTTAGTTGTATTGGCAAAATATATGCAGATTATTAGTGCAGATTTTATTAATCAATTTCCGCAAATTATTAATATTCATCACTCATTTTTACCAGCTTTTATTGGTGCAAACCCCTATCACCGAGCTTTTGAACGCGGGGTAAAAATTATTGGGGCAACTGCTCATTATGCCACTGCTGATTTAGATGCAGGGCCAATTATTGAACAGGATGTGGTGCGAGTTAGTCACCGTGATGAAGTGGATGATTTGGTGAGAAAAGGCAAAGATTTGGAGAGAGTTGTATTAGCAAGAGCGGTGCGATCGCACTTACAAAATCGTGTATTAGTCTATGGTAATAGGACAGTAGTATTCGAATGATTGATTTTATATCAGAACGAATGTAATTTTACAAGAGATGAGTATAAAAATATTAAGAGTTATCGCTGGGTCTGCAAAAGCGAAGTTAAATAGTTAACAACCTCATAGTCATAAGATATTATGATCCCTGACAACTTCATCGTCCGCACAATGAAAAGGTCGGAAATTGATTTGGCAATTACTTGGGCAGCAAGCGAAGGTTGGAATCCAGGAAGGTATGATGCTGAATCTTTTTATCAAACTGACAAGAACGGTTTTTTATTGGGCGAGTTGAATGGTGAGCCAGTGGGGTGTATTTCTGCTGTCGCTTACGATCAACACTTTGGCTTTCTAGGTTTTTACATTGTGAAACCCCAGTTTCGTGGGCAGGGGTTGGGTATGAAAATTTGGAAGACAGCAATCGACTATCTTGGTACCGATCGTAACATCGGCTTGGATGGTGTAGTAGCTCAACAAGATAACTACAAAAAGTCTGGTTTCCAAATCGCTTATAAGAATATTCGTTATCAAGGGGTGGGTGGCGGTGTTATGCCTGCTGGTATCATCGACCTGAAAACAGTGCCTTTTGAAGAGTTGGTGGCTTATGATTGCCAACTTTTTCCTTCTAAGCGTCCAGTGTTTCTGCGACATTGGATTGAACAGCCAGAAAGTACTGCTTTCGGGTTTCTCAAAAATGGATATCTTGTTGGTTACGGAGTTATCCGGCCTGCCCATACAGGTTTTCGGATTGGGCCACTGTTTGCTAATGATGAACAGATTGCTGAAGCATTATTTCAAGCCTTGCTTGCAGAAAATCCTCATGCTCCAGTGTTTTTTGATGTACCCGATGCAAATGTACAAGCAATTAACCTAGTTCAACGTTACCAATTGGAGCCAGTCTTTCAAACTGCTCGGATGTACACTAAAGAAATTCCTAATTTACCTATTGATCGCGTCTTTGCTGTGACAAGTTTGGAACTAGGTTAGAAACGCACTATTGTTTAATTGCCTTTCTTACAGGCTTCAATTCTGCGATCGCAGCTATCAGTTTGCCAGGATCGGCTGGTTTACCGATATGGAGTTGAAATCCGGCTTATCAAAACCTGTTTTTGTGTCGCTTCTTCGGCGTAAACATTTAGAGCGATCGCAGGAATTTGCCCACCTATACTTTCTTCAGAGCATCAGGCTTGTGAGCAGCTTGTTTTCCTGTCTTCTCACTTTCAACTAAGTATTCAGGGTTATCTTCACTTGCAGCAATATGGTGTTCTTTAATTTCTGTAGGTGAAGTGAGCTTCTTTACAACTTTGCCAGTTGTCTTACCTTGTGAAGTGTTCCATTCAACCCGATCGCCTTTTTTTAATTGTTCAGCCACATTCATCCCCTATTTGATGTTTTATACCTACTAAAGTCACATTATGTCTGCGACTTGAAAATTAGCCATCATTCTGGTGATAGAGAAAACATCCGTGTCTCTACACCAAGATTCATATATCTAATCAGTAACGCCATCTTTTTGGATTGAATTGCTGGTTTTTCAAAAGAACACTGCGATCGCATATTACTAAACAAAAACATCTCCAAAAAGTGTGACAGCTTTTGGAGATGTCTAATCAACTGCAATGATATTAAGTTACACGCTGATGCTATTAGTCACAAGCCTTGGTTTCAGATAGTTGTAATTTATTAAACGACTCTTGTTATTCAACTCAATTTCCCGCTCTGCTTCATTCAACTCCTGCTGGAATTTAGCTAAAACATCCTGAGCCTCTGGGTCTAAAAATTTATCATCATAGTACCCTAATCTGTCATAACGGTAAGCCGACAGGATAAATAAAATCGATAATTGGTCAGCCGTTTGCTTCGACGGTGGCAGAAATGATAATAGACTTTTACGGTCAGGAATAGTGCCTTCTGCTGTCATTTGTTTATAAGCAGCAAGAGGCATATTTGGCATGAAAGTCATATATTCATATTGTGAGTAGTTAACAGCAGCGTGTTGCGGCCCACAGGTGAAGATAACCGCAGTAGCAATATCAACTAATTGGTCTAATGTGTCGATGCGATCGCTAATACCCTTAACTCGCCCGCCTGATTGGGAAACTAATTCCTGCGCCCAACTTTGTAATTCCAAGTCTGCTGCTAAGTCTTGAGGAGTTTTGTAGTATATCTGCAAGTATTCAGACACAAACTTTTTAATGGCATTCCACAATAATAAGCCATCGTCTCGATAGGGATAGTGAGGTAAGTTATTTGGATCATCCATACCCCGATTTTTTAGTTCAGTAGGTAAGGAAAACTGATCTAAGCTCCATTCTGTATATGCGTTAACGACAATTTGTAATGACTCTTGCAGAGTTCCGGCTAGCAATTCGTCAACAGGGCCACCTCTATTAACTAGGCGCTTACGAGCCAAGTCATTATTAGCCAACATGAAACGGAAGTGAGGTTTTAGTAATAAGTTGAGGGGATGGTTCTCGGCTAGTTGACGGGCTGTGACAATAGCAAAGGGTTCCATAACAAAGTGAGTTCGACACAGATGGCTACTCATTTCATGATGGTTAGCATCAGCAATTTGAACACAAAGCTTGGCATGAAACCAGGTTAAAGGGTCATCAAAAGGTGTAATTAGCTGGCTCTGTTTACCATTTGCGGGGTTGATTTGGATAGCAATCGGTACTAGTTGACCGCGATCGCTAAAACCAGAACTGCGCCAACAAAAGAAAGCTATAGGGGTTGGTAAATATTTCTTACCTCTTTCATAAGTACCTCCTTTAACAAACGCAAGCGCTCTGTAATCAGCTACATATAAATTTCCATTCGCAAGTTTTTCTACTAAGTCGATAGAGTCACCAAACTTTTCTTGCAGTTCTAAAATGGTAAAGGCGAAGCCATCTGGCATCTGCTCAATTCGACGTAAAACAAAAGGATTTGCCCCACAAAGCCGTTGTTCACAAAAAGAGTCATCAGTTTGGTATGTTTTGATAACATTAGGTTTAGGCAAAACTGGAAAATAGTCTTCATAGTCTTGCAATTCATCTAAAGGGTCCCATAAAGAACGGGTTTTAACGGCTAACATATTTATAGGTAGTTCTGCTGTCTCTAATGTCCGTTCAGCAATATACTTAGTTGAAAAACTTTCTATTGAAGGTACATTTTTTAGCATTGCCATAGGTGCTAAAAAGTCGTAATCAAATTCATACTCCCCTTGATTTCTCTCTAGCAATATTTTGCGTTTTGTAGGGTCAGGATCATTCTGAGGAAGGTATGGTTTCATAACTTTTTATGCCAATTTAAGGTAAGAACAATAACAGGTAATTTTACCTCTAAAATCTGCATTTTAAATTTTCACATAAAATATTTAACAGCATTTATTTTGGTCTATCTGCAAACGGCATCTATAGGTTTTAAACCGTTTACTATGAATCAGGCTGACTTATTGCTGTTATGCAGAATATCCATATTTGTAAGATTTCTTCACTGATAGTCAAATTCTCATGGGGAAATTACGTCGTCAAGGGATTTGTAGAGACACTTGATACAGAAGGTGTGCGATCGCATCATAATAAAGAAATATTAAGCTGCACTCAGAAAACTCTCAATGAGCCAGACTACCTTAAATTTAGTTGCAATATCTATCTTTCTCATGACCCTATCGGTACTGCTGGGGCCATTCTTGAATTTGTCGCCAGCAGTACCGGCACTTGCAACCTTCGCTATCTTAGGCATAGCTACGTTAGATAGTTTTAGCTTGCAAGGCAAGGGTGGTACTATTTTTTTGGATTGGATTGCTGGTTTTTCAAGTGAACACCGCGATCGCATCGTCCACCACGAAGCAGGGCATTTTTTGGTTGCTTACTTGCTGGGGATTCCTGTTACCGGCTACACACTCAGCGCTTGGGAAGCCTGGAAACAGGGGCAACCTGGGCAAGGTGGTGTTAGCTTTGATGATGGCGAATTAGCTTCTCAATTAGAAGTGGGTAAAATTAGTGCCCAAATGCTAGACCGCTACTGTACTGTTTGGATGGCTGGTATCGCTGCTGAAACCCTAGTTTTTAATAATGCTGAGGGTGGATCTGATGATAAAAGCAAACTGATTGGAGTCTTGACAGTTTTGGGCTTTTCTGAATCAGTTTATCAACAGAAACTGCGGTTTCATGCTCTCCAAGCAAAAACCCTACTACAAGAAAATTGGTCTAGTTACGAAGCTTTAGTTAATGCTATGCGACAACGCGCTTCAGTAGAAGATTGTCATGCTGAGTTAAGAATGCGGGAGTAGGGGAAGAATTAATGACAAATGACAAATGACAAATTATGAAGAAACAACTTTCAAATGTGAAACATGAGAGAGGTAGTTTGAGTGAATAACCCGATTACGCCCAGCATTTTTAGCCTGTAAGAGACATTGATCGGCACGATTCAGCAGACTCTCTCCTTGTTCATCATCATCAGCTTGCAGACTGGCTGTGCCCAGACTAATGGTGATATTAATAGTCAGCTTATTACTGAGTGCAAATGGTTCATCGCTAACTACGCGATTAAGACGACGGGCTACTAATAGTGCTTCCTCATCGGTAGTGTTAGCTAGAAGAATCACAAATTCTTCGCCACCATAGCGGAATCCTGTGTCTTGACAGCGCAGATTGTGTCGCAAACGCTGACATAAGATTTGCAAAATGCGATCGCCTACTAAATGCCCGTGAGTATCGTTAACTTTCTTGAAATGATCTACATCCAGAATAATCAAACTCAGGGAAGTTTTTTGAGTTCTAGCTTTTTGGATTTGTCTGGGTAAGTCCCATTCTAAAGCACGACGATTATTTAATTCTGTCAACGAATCGGCTAAGGCGATCGCTGATAACATATCATTTGTCCGAATCAAATCTCGATATTTTTGTGCTTTTCGCAAACCAACAGTCAATTGAGCAAGTATTAATCCATGATTGGCAGTCAACTCTGCTAAATTATGGTCTGTTTTTTCATCAATAAGATGCCAAATATAAGCATCGGCTCCTTGCTTTAGGGCCGCAGCACTCATCTCTAATTCTCTGTGCCAACCCTTATTTCTATCAGTAAACTGCTGGAAACGATCCTCAAATAAAATACAATATATCCAGGATAGTTTGGTCTGCTCTTTCAACCAATTGCACAGTTCCATACTGCCATCCAAGCTAGCCTGCACAAGCATTATATCGGGAGGCGCTATTTTAATCCGCGACACTGCTTGATTCAGATTGTCTATAACTTCTACATTAAAAGCAGTCGCATAACGGATCTGATCTGGAAGTGTGGCGATAAAATTATTTTTTCCAAAGACCAGAATAGAAATATTCATTGTTTTATTATTTATCCTATTTAAATTTTAAAGAGATTAAGTTGAGTAATTTACTACTATCCTTGCCTAATATTAAATATTATCTTTTAGGCTGAGTTAGATTTCTGGTTATATACTTTTTTTTACGCCGAATCTACAATATTTTCCCAATTCTTATCTCCTTTCAAGGGTTTATATTCACTACTAGCGTTTCTGAAATATTCACTTATGACAACTAATGTCTTATTTACGCTATGTTTTTCAAACAGTAAAAATACTGAATAATATTGAGACATATAAAAACTATTCATGTGCTTTCTTAAGTGTTTTTTGACTAATTAAATTGCGAAAATAAATAGTTTGGAATAACCTCCACATTAGATAAATGAATTTCTTTTCACAGAAAAAAATAAAGAAATTATAAAATTTTCAATTCAACGATCAAAATGTAAATTTGATCGTTGAATTAAAAATTTTATTTTTCATGGGATACTTCAGCCTTTTGGTTTATAACCTAGGCTTTAATCAAGTATTAAAGTAGGAGTGGAATTGCAAAAGCAATGCGAACTACATAGACAGCAAAGCTCCCTCCTGCTATGGACAGGAGCTTTCTGGCACTAACAAACTCTATAATTACAGAGCGAATTTGTCGGGTGAAAAATCCCCAAATTAAATGAGACGTGAAACTTGGGTTCACAATGTGTTAGCAGGATAAACAAAATATCTCTGCCTACGTACTTTATTTGTGTTTCTTGACTTAACTCACATCTTTTGTTTAATTGATTGCAACATCATAAATTTCGAAAAAAGAAGCTAAATAAAAAGTTTGATGTCAAAACCTGCCCCTAATGTGGGTAAATCAGTGAAATTCCGCTCTTAGAAAAGTAAGCAATATTTGATACTTTCAGTTTTAGTGCCATTTGCTACCCTAGTATGGGAATTTTAAACTATTTCTTAAGGATTAATCTTAAAGACCAAAATTCTGATGTCTAGGACGGGCGCAGATGCAGCACATCCTACCAGAGTCAGATAATGTGGCTTTAAAAGCATCCTCATCACTGTGTATAGCTCACAGACTTGTACAATTTGCTGGCGGTAATATGAAACAAAATGCAAGAATATATAAAGCTATTTATGAAAATACACTTACCCAGTGCCGCTACGCCCAAGTCTAGAGTCTAAAGTCTCAAGTTAAAAACACCTATGTCTTCAAATCCCCAGTACCTAAGCGGTAACGAAATTCGCAACACATTCCTCAACTTCTTTGCCCAACGGAGTCACCAAATCCTCCCAAGTGCGTCTCTCGTGCCAGAAGATCCAACCGTACTGCTGACGATCGCGGGGATGCTACCATTTAAGCCGATATTCTTGGGGCAGAGGACACCAGAATTTAAGCGGGCTACAACTTCACAAAAGTGTATCCGTACCAACGACATCGAAAATGTCGGACGCACTAAACGGCATCACACCTTTTTTGAGATGCTGGGTAATTTCAGCTTTGGTGATTATTTTAAAGAACAAGCGATCGCTTGGGGCTGGGAAATCTCTACGCAAGTCTTTGGCTTTTCTCCCCAAAATTTGGTTGTCAGCGTTTTTGAAGATGATGATGAAGCCTTTGCTATCTGGCGCGATCAAATCGGTGTACCGATAGCGAGAATTAAACGCTTAGGTGAGGATGATAACTTTTGGGTATCTGGCCCGACTGGCCCTTGTGGCCCTTGTTCAGAAATTTATTATGACTTCCACCCAGAACGCGGTGACGAAAATATCGATTTAGAAGACGATTCCCGGTTCATCGAGTTTTACAACCTCGTCTTCATGCAATATAACCGGGATGCTTCCGGGAATTTAACGCCGCTACAAAACAAGAACATCGACACCGGTATGGGTTTGGATAGAATGGCGCAAATTCTCCAAAAAGTGCCCAATAACTACGAAACTGACCTGATTTTTCCAATTATCCAAACAGCAGGGCAAATTGCTGGTGTTGATTACCACAGCAGTGATGAAAAAACTAAAACTTCCCTAAAAGTCATTGGCGATCATATTCGCGCTGTTATCCACATGATTGCTGATGAAATTCGCGCTTCCAATGTGGGAAGGGGTTATGTGCTGCGGCGATTGATTCGGCGGGTGGTGCGTCATGGCCGATTAATTGGGATTTCTGGTGAATTTACTACCCAAGTGGCTGAAACTGCGATCGCTCTTTCCGAATCAGCTTACCCCAATGTGCGCCAACGGGAAGCAGCAATAAAAGCTGAGTTGCAACGAGAAGAATCCAATTTCCTCAGAACTCTCGATAGAGGCGAAAAACTCTTAGAGGAAATTATCCAAGAGGTAAAACAGCAAGGAAACACTCAAATTAGTGGTGAAAGTGCATTTACCCTTTATGACACCTACGGATTTCCCCTCGAACTTACTCAAGAAGTTGCCGAAGAAAATAATCTCACAGTTGATGCTGAGGGATTTGAGGCACAAATGGAAATTCAAAAAGGACGTGGTAGAGATGCACATGAAACCATCGATTTAACTGTCCAAGGTTCCCTCGACAAGCTAGCAGAACACATCCAAGTCACCGAGTTTTTAGGCTACACCCAATCGGCGACGACGGCAATAATCGAAGCGATTTTGCTAGAAGGTGTTTCTCAACAAGAAGCAGAAGCGGGAACACAGGTACAAATAGTCCTTGATAAAACGCCATTTTATGCTGAATCTGGCGGACAAATTGGCGATCGCGGTTATATCTCTGGTGATGGTATTGTTGTTCGCGTGGAAGACGTTAAAAAAGAATCTGATTTCTTTGTTCACTTCGGACGCATCGAACGCGGTACACTGCGCGTAGGCGATCCTGTCACCGCCCAAATTGATCCAGCTTGTCGCCGTCGCGCCCAAGCTAACCATACCGCAACGCACTTGTTGCAAGCGGCGTTGAAGAAAATTGTTGATGATGGCATATCTCAAGCAGGTTCTCTAGTTTCCTTTGATAGATTACGCTTTGACTTCAACTGTCCCCGCGCTTTGACAGTAGAGGAAGTGCAACAAATTGAAGAACAGGTGAACAGTTGGATTGCAGAAGCCCACGCCGCAAAGGTGGAAGTATTACCTTTAGCCGAGGCGAAAGCTAAGGGTGCTGTTGCGATGTTCGGCGAAAAATACGGTGATGAAGTGCGAGTGATTGACTTCCCTAGCGTATCAATGGAACTCTGCGGTGGCACTCATGTCAGCAATACTGCTGAAATTGGCGTGTTTAAGATTATCTCGGAAGCTGGCGTGGCTTCTGGGGTGCGGCGCATTGAAGCTGTTTCGGGGCCAGCAATCCTAGATTATCTGAATCTGCGGGATAAAGTAGTTAAAGATTTGAGCGATCGCTTTAAAGTGAAACCCGAAGAATTACCAGACAGAATTACAAGTCTGCAAAGCGAACTCAGAAATAGTCAGAAGGAATTGGAAACCTTGAAGGTACAATTAGCGATCGCTAAATCTGACAGCTTGCTGCAAACAGTAGAAACTGTAGGCGATCATAAAATTATCGTCGCCCAATTAGAAGATATCGATCCAGAATCATTGAAAACCGCAGCCGAACGCCTGTTACAAAAAATCGGTAACGGTGCAGTGGTGCTAGGTTCTGTTCCCGAAGCCGATAAAGTCAGCATAGTTGCAGCTTTTAGTCCAGAAGTCAACAAAAAAGGTTTACAAGCTGGTAAATTTGTCGGTGCGATCGCTAAAATCTGCGGTGGCGGCGGCGGCGGAAGACCGAACTTAGCCCAAGCTGGCGGACGCGATGCGAGTAAATTACCAGATGCGTTGGGACAAGCAGAAAGTGATTTAAAGTCCGCATTGGCTTAACCCACATCTAAACAATCCCCAGTTCGTTGCTATTAGCTTTGGAATTCTATTCTGAGGCTAATAGCTAAAATCCTTTGATTCTTAGCTAGAAGTTTTTGGTAGCGCGGCGGTAATTTGTCGAATCATCATGACTTTCCAGTAAGGTATAGGAGCAAGCAATACAGTCCCAGTTCCCTCAAAAGTATTGACGAGAAATTCACCAGAAGTCATCGAACCTAAAAGAGATTTGGTAGCTTTTTCAACGCGATAATTTAAGGTATTTGTGCGAGCGATCGCAAAATTTCCATCGACAACTAATCGGTCATTTTGTAAATTTATTACTTCTACAGGGCCTTGTGCTACCATTACCACTTTGCCCCTACCTTTGACTTTTGTTTGAAACAAACCCTCGCCACCAACTAAGCCTGATAAAAATTTATTTCGTTCAATTCCTACTTCTATACTGCCATCGCTAGCCCAATAAGCGCCAGTATCTAAAATCCATTCACTACCATCTAATTCTAGAATGTGATATCCCGCTAAAGACGGCTCTAAATATAATTCACCCGTACCTGTATATGTAGGACGGAAAATGTTTTCTCCCGTGGCTAAGGATTTTAAAAACCCACCTGCTGAAGGGGCTTTAGATTGCATCTGAACGTTGCCACGAATATAGTACATAGCACCAGATTCAGTTCGTACTGTTTCGTTTTGCAAAGTGACCTTGACTAAACGTAAGCTTTCTTTTTCGATTATTTCAAAATGTGCCATAATTCTCCTGTTGGTTTTTGCACAAATGTGTACTTGGCTGTTAGAGAATGTTTGAAAAGTCCTCTTGTCAGTATTAAAAGTTCTAGATCCTCCTAAGTCCCCCTTTTTAAGGGGGACTTTGACTCCTATTCCCCCCTTTTTAAGACTAGGGGGGATACAAGTGCTGTAGTACAACTTTAAAAGACTTGTGTGTACACCGTAGCTTTTTAAGCAGGGTGTATCTCAAAGTGCCTAAAGTCACAGCAAAATACTTTTCAAACAACCTCTTAGACAGAATTTATATCCATTTTTGGCATCTATTTTTACAAATGGCAAGTCATACCATTTCTTTGTGAGGCTGCGCTAAATTTTCTTTCTTTGTGTACTTTGCGCCCTTTGCGGTTCGTTTTTTTCTTATACTTCACTCCTAATATGGTTTAGCGTATCTTCATACAGAATTGGTATCAGATAAATTTAATTATTGTTTAATTTAATGTGAGATAAATTAGTCTAACAGAAAGACCTCTCCCTGGTTTTTACCAAGTAAAATCTGTCCCTCTCCAACTCGGATAGGGACAGACTTGAACGAAAGTTCAAGGCAGGGAGAAATTTCTTTAACTGACGTTAATTTAGAGCGAATATTTATAATTTAAAAAATATAGTTGATGAATATTCACTCCCAAGTTTTAGCTCCAGATTTATGCTTATTGCTAACTTCTAAGGGAAGGAAAATCGTCAAAACTTCCCCATAATGTGGACGCTGACGCACAATCAATTTCCCACCGATCGCCTGAAATAAATGCTTGGTTGCGGCGATATTCAAACTAATCGTACCCGTTTCTGGTTGGAACATCAGCAATTGACCAAGAGCTTTGCGAATTGGTGGCGTTGCAGGTGTTGCGGCTTTACTGGAATCTTTGCACCCAAATTGGGGCGATAATTGTAACTTCAGTTGATCTCCAGCCGGAATAACTTGCACTTGAATATGGCTACCAGAAGGTAAGCTGCGAGTGAAATTCTCTATCAAACCGGTGAGTACCTGATCGAGCATCATGGGATTACTTACCACAGTTGGTAGTTGCTGGGGTAAAACAACATTTAAAGTTAAGTTCCGGCGATGCGCTGCTTGTTCCCATCGAGGAATACTCTGCTGCAACACTTGATCTAAAGACATGGGTGTGAGTTGAGTTTTTGCCGATTTTGTAGAAGCAGTAGTTTCTAATTCAGCTGCCTTAAACAGCAACTCCATGCGATCAATTTGCTCAGTACACTCATGATCGATAATTTTTAAGCGATTGATCACACTAGCATCTAAATCTCGCCGCTTCAGCAGTAGACGAGTCATGGTGCGAATAGTTGTTAAAGGTGTGCGGACTTCGTGAGCGAAGGCTTGGAGCAGTTCGACATCAGGATTTGGGGATTGGGGATTGGGGATTAGGGATTGGGAATTGGCAATTGGGAATTGGCAATTGGTATTTTTCCCCCTGCTCCCTGCTCCACTTCGGCTACGCTCAGTAACCACCGGCTCCCCTGCTTCTTCCCCAGTCTCTTCTGCTTCCGTTAATTCCTGAAGCAACAACTGACTAAACTGAATCATGATGCGGCAATCTGGTGCTACTGGAGAATATTGTTGTACTAATACATCCAGGCGGGCAAAAAATTCTGGATTAGCCAGCATTACTCTCGCACCTAGCGATCGCCAAGCTTGTTCTACTACTTCTGGCTCAAAAGAAAATGAAAAGGTTTTTTTACCGTTTTTGTGGGTTGCTAAAACCAGTACTAATCTAAATTTATCTGTAAAAACTAAGCAAAACTGCTCTGTCCCCAGAGGATCGGCAGGTAATAAAGGAAGTACCGATTCATGAGGAGCGATTTCTTCATTTATAGTTGCGTTGGCGTTGCCCAACCCAGGCATCGCATCTGGCATCTGAAATGGCATCAGTGCCAAGGGATTAAATGGTTTTGCTGTGAAAGTTACTGTTTGTAAGTTTTGAGTCAGTTTTGGCTGACTAAATAAGGGTGCAGGCGCAGCTAAAACTAATCCTTGGGTTGTGTCAACTGAATTAGCTGCTAAAGTATTTAATAGCAAATGTTCAGTTGCTGCGAGGCTGACACGCCACTGCCGCTCTGCTTTACCAGGTGAACATTCAGCCACACTTGATTGATTTTGGGCCAAGATTTCGCTCAGACTTGGCAATATCCATTCGTACACAGGCTTTCACCCCTTAATTCAAGAGCGACTAACAGCGTCTAAGGTAGACATTTCACTACTACCTACGAGGTTATAACCATTTGTGTACTGTTGAAAGTGGTAGAACCGAACAATTCGGGCGCAATTTCCCCTACATGGCGATGTCTACGACGGGCTATGCCTACGCAGTTATGGGCTGAGAAACACTCATACTTAACCTATTATGCGATCGCTGATTGATGATTGTGCTAATTTCCCTGCTCTAATCGGGATTGCAATCACAAACTCTGCACCCTGTCCTGGTGATGAAATACATTCCAAAGATCCACCATGCTTTTCAGTAATTATCTGGTAGCTGATCGATAATCCCATACCAGTCCCCTTACCAACTGCTTTTGTGGTGAAAAAAGGGTCAAATAAACGCGACTGAATTTCTTTTGGGATTCCCCATCCATTATCAGTAATCCGAATCACAGCATTTTCATTTACCTGTTCCGAAGCAATACGAATCAAGGGATTTGGACAAAGTTCTTTTTGGGAAGCCTCTTCTAAAGCATCGATTGCATTTGCCAAGAGGTTCATAAATACTTGATTCATTTGCCCTGCAAAACACTGAATTTTAGGCATTTCCCCATACTCTTTGACCACCTCAATTTGAGGGCGATTATTTTGTGCCTTGAGCCGATGTTGCAAAATTAACAGGGTACTGTCGATTCCTTCATGCAAATCAGCCGTTTTAAACTCAGCTTCATCCAAGCGAGAGAAAATTCGTAGACTAAGAACAATTTCCCGGATGCGTTTAGCCCCCATTTTCATTGAGGTTAACATCTTAGGCAAGTCTTCTATTAGGTACTCAATTTCGTTCAGTTGGTTAGCATTTTGAATTTCTGGCTCTGGATAGGGGTAGTGTTTTTGATAAAGCCTAATTAACAGCAACATCTGTTGAGTGTAGTCATCAGTGTATTCGAGGTTGCCGTAGATAAAGTTAACTGGATTGTTGATTTCATGGGCAACTCCCGCTACTAGTTGACCCAGACTTGACATTTTTTCAGATTGAATTAATTGGATTTGGGTTTTTTGCAGGTCTTTCAGAGCTTGCTGAAGTTCCGCTTCTGCTTCTTGGCGTTCGGTAATTTCGTCTCGTAATTGTTCATTGGCGTTGACCAATTCATTTCTAGAATATTGCAGATCGTCCGCCATTTTGTTGAATGAGGTGGCTAACTCGCCAATCTCATCCTGAGAGCGAATACTAACTCTGGTATCCAGCTTACCTTCAGCCAGATTCATCACAGCTTGCTGGAGTTGTTTAATTGGTTTTGAAATGCTTCTAGAGATCAAATAGCCTACTAATAGTGCCAGGATGCCACATACCAAACTGATGACCGACGTGGCAACAATATTTTTTTTGGCTGTTACTAGTGCTGCTTTATAAAGCGGTGTATATTCGAGAATGACTGCACCAATGGTTTCACCCTTGCCAGTCTTAAAAGGAACAGCAATCAATCGAATCCCATTTGGGTACTCAGGACTGAACTCAATATATGTTCTTGGTATACCATCTTGAATAGTTTTACCAACTTCATTATTGCGATCGTGATCTAATCGCGTACCAATGTCTTCTGGAACTACATCTGCCAGAATGATTTTATTGCGGTCTACAATTTCTAGATCGCGCTGGCGTTGCTTGTGTAGCGAGATAACATGCTCTTGCAATTCGGCTAACATCTGATCTCGCGATCCAATTTCGTGGTATTCATAAACTTCATGACTGACGAAATATCCCACTAGTCCAGCAACTTCCTCAGCCTCTTGTTGAGCAATATACTTAGCTATTTTCAATTGCTGATGAGCATTAATAGCACCAGTAATTACTGAGAGAGTAGCTATTCCTAGAATTCCCGAAATTAATTTCTGACTAATTTTCATCCCTTGCTCGGAACCTCAAGTACTGACTACTGCGCTAATTCACTTTTGGGGAGTTTGCCCTGATTTTAAAATTCCCATTTGTCAGCCTGAAACCTACAGAATCAACAGCTATTAGCCAAATTTTTAATCTGAGCCTATTTTGGCGCTACCTTCTGTGCGAGATGCTACGCGTAGCTTTCTTTCCCGCAGGGTACGCTAACCCATTTATTTGAGTAGATTAAAAAGAGACTATCTCAAAGGCAATTTATGACTTCTTTTGAAACTTCCGCTCAAGATTTGGTACTAGTTGCTGGTGCTACTGGTGGAGTCGGGCAACTAGTGGTAGGCAAACTCCTAGAAAAGGGTTTGAAAGTTCGCGTTCTGACACGCAATGCCCCAAAAGCCGAAGAAATGTTTAACCAAAGAGTGCAAATTGCCGTTGGTGACATCCGCCAGCCAGCTACACTCCCAGCTGCAACACAAGATGTCACCCACATCATCAGTTGTACTGGAACCACTGCCTTTCCTTCTGCGCGATGGGAATTTGACCAACCCCCGAACTTGCTTGAATGGGGAATAACTTTCCTTAACCCCAAATCTAGCGAAGCAAAAGCAAAGAATAGTCCAGCCAAGGTTGACGCCCAAGGTGTCAGCAACCTAGTTACAGCAGCACCCCAGAATTTGCAGCGATTCGTTTTCGTCTCTTCTTGTGGAATTCTCCGTAAAGATCAGTTTCCTTTTAGTATTCTTAATGCTTTTGGCGTGTTGGATGCCAAACAAAAAGGTGAGGAGTCCATTATTAATTCAGGATTGCCCTACACGATTATCCGCCCAGGACGCTTGATTGACGGGCCCTATACTTCATACGACCTCAACACACTGCTAAAGGCCAAAACAGATGGTAAATATGGTGTGGTTATAGGTACTGGGGATACACTTTCGGGTGATACCAGTCGGATTGATGTAGCAAACGCTTGCGTAGAATGCCTTTTTCAGCCAAGTAGTTCCAAGAAAATTTTTGAAATAGTCAACCAGGGACAAAGACCACCTGTAATTGATTGGGAAACTCTTTTCTCTAGACTTGAGTAAGTGCTGAGTAATATTTAATTCAATGCCCAATGCCCAATGCCCAATGCCCAATTCTCAGTGCTTCTGTAGTTTATTACCTCTAAAGACGGCAAACACCACTCGGACGTTACGGTTCACCCTAATTACTGAAAGTATTAATTCTCATACATTAGACAGAGTGAAGGCAAATCAATCCATGAACCAACTAAAAAAACTATTTAGTTAGTTTAACCGTCCTAAGCAAGGTTCGGGAAACCACCCTTCATGGACTGGCTACCACTAAGCTTCAGTATATATATCAGCATAGTCTGGAGTTTTAACCCCAGGAAAGCCAAATCAAAGGTATTCATGCTGAATTGGCTGATTTATTGACCCTGTTGGTTCAAAATTTAGTCCTTTATATTCTCATTCATTCATTTGTAGTTATACGGAGCCAGCACCTAAAATGGCAAAAGTAGTTGGAATTGACTTAGGAACAACGAACTCCTGCGTGGCAGTGATGGAAGGTGGTAAACCTACTGTAATTGCTAATGCTGAAGGTTTTCGGACAACCCCATCAGTAGTGGCATTTGCGAAAAATGGCGACAACTTGGTTGGCCAAATCGCCAAACGCCAAGCGGTGATGAACCCCGAAAATACGTTTTACTCAGTCAAACGCTTTATCGGTCGCCGCTACGACGAAGTGAGTAACGAAGCAACTGAAGTTTCTTACAAAGTTCTCAGCAGCAACGGCAATGTCAAATTAGATTGTCCGATAGCTGGTAAACCGTTTGCTCCTGAAGAAATTTCTGCAAAAGTTCTTCGCAAACTAGTTGAAGATGCCAGCAAATACCTTGGTGAAACTGTTACCCAAGCTGTAATCACCGTTCCCGCATACTTTAACGACTCTCAACGGCAAGCGACAAAAGACGCTGGTAAAATTGCAGGTATTGAAGTTCTGCGGATTATCAACGAGCCAACTGCTGCCTCTCTAGCTTATGGGTTTGACAAGAAGAGTAACGAAACCATTCTCGTATTTGACCTTGGTGGTGGTACCTTCGACGTATCCGTGCTGGAAGTAGGAGATGGAGTTTTTGAAGTACTAGCCACATCTGGGGATACACACCTTGGTGGTGACGACTTTGATAAAAAAATAGTTGACTTCTTAGCTGAAAAGTTCAAGAAAGCCGAAGGCATTGAACTACGCAAAGACAAACAAGCTTTACAACGTCTGACAGAAGCCGCAGAAAAAGCCAAAATTGAGCTTTCTAGCGTTACCCAAGCAGAAATCAATTTACCATTTATCACTGCTACCCAGGATGGGCCTAAGCACCTGGATACAACCCTGACTCGTGCCACCTTTGAAGAACTTTGTTCTGACTTAATCGACCGTTGCCGTGTTCCTGTGGAAAACGCTTTGCGCGATGCCAAGTTAAGCAAAGGCGATATTGATGAAGTGGTGTTAGTTGGTGGTTCTACCCGTATTCCCGCAGTCCACCAGATTGTGAAGCAGGTATTGGGTAAAGACCCTAACCAAAGCGTTAACCCTGATGAAGTCGTGGCAATTGGTGCAGCGATTCAAGCAGGTGTACTGAATAATGAAGTCACTGGCATCTTACTGTTAGATGTATCACCACTTTCTTTGGGTGTGGAAACATTGGGCGGCGTGATGACCAAAATTATCCCCCGCAACACAACAATCCCCACCAAGAAATCGGAAGTCTTCTCCACCGCAGTGGATGGTCAAACCAACGTAGAAATTCACGTCCTTCAAGGTGAACGCGAATTTTCTAACGATAACAAGAGTTTGGGAACCTTCCGCCTTGATGGTATTCCTCCTGCACCACGTGGCGTTCCTCAAATTGAAGTGGTGTTCGATATTGACGCTAACGGTATCCTTAACGTCACCGCTAAGGACAAAGGTACTGGCAAAGAACAGTCCATCAGCATAACTGGTGCTTCCACCCTGGATAAAACTGACGTTGACCGGATGGTAAGAGAAGCTGAACAAAACGCTTCATCTGACAAAGAACGGCGTGAGAAGATTGAACGCAAGAACCAAGCCGACTCCTTGTCATACCAAGCTGAAAAGCAGTTACAAGAATTGGGCGATAAAGTTCCGGCTGCTGACAAGACTAAAGTTGAAGGTTTGGTAAAAGAACTGCGGGAAGCAGTTGCCAAAGAAGACGATGAGCAAATCAAGAAGCTCACCCCAGAATTGCAACAAGCCCTATTCGCTGTTGGTAGCAACATCTATCAACAAGCTGGTGCTGGTGCAGCACCTGGTGCTGAACCTCAAGATGGTGGTTCCACCTCTAGCTCTGGTAGCGGCGACGATGTGATTGACGCTGATTTTACAGAGAGTAAATAATTCCCCTAGTTCTTTCGGGATAATTATTTTGTCCCGACTCATATTACCCATCCAGGTATTAACCTGGGTGGGAATTTTTTTTAGGAGTTATGAGTAAAAATAAATAATATTTCAACTCCTCAATCAGCCTGCCACCGCGCACTGAGGAAAAATCAATATAGTACTTTCTATCCTCGGTATTCTCTACTGCCAAGGTCTTGCTAAAGTTGCACGCTTGGTAAAACTTCTGTAAATCCAGTTTCATTAACTACGTCACAAGAAGGCTTTTCTTTATTGTCAACACAAATGCTGTTACATATTCCGCAAAATTTTTAATTTATTTCTGTAGTTCATCTTAATTTTTTCATACCCCTGTTTTAGCTTCCCAACATCTGCAAGTTATGCAAAGTTGCATAAAGCCCTCCCTGTTCCAGTAGTTCATCGTGACTTCCCTGTTCGATTAATTCGCCACGCTTGAGAACAAAAATCCGGTCTACATTGCGAATCGTAGACAGGCGGTGAGCGATAATAATGGCGGTACGTCTGAGCAATAGCTGGTTTAATGCTTCTTGCACTAAAGCTTCTGTCCCAACATCTAAACTAGCGGTAGCTTCATCTAACACCAAAATTTGAGGATCGCGAATAGCAGCCCGCGCAAAGGCTAAAAGTTGCTTTTGACCACTAGAAATATTTGTGCCCCGTTCTCGAAGTTGAGTATCATAACCCTGGGGTAGTTCTTCTATAAATTGGGCAATGTTGGTTTGCTCTGCTGCTTGTTGAATCTGTTCAATGGTATAGCCATCTCCTAAAGAAATGTTACTTTTAACATCGCCAGCAAACAAAAAGCCTTCTTGTAAAATTACTGCCATGTAGCGCCGCAGTTCTGCCTGTGGGACTTCTCGAATATCCACGCCATCGATGAGAATGCGTCCTTTGGTGGGTTCATAGAGGCGGCATAAAAGCCGGATGATCGAAGTTTTACCCGCACCGGTGGGGCCAACTAATGCCACTTTTTCGCCAGGACGAATGGTAAAATCTAAGTCTTTAATTACGTAATCATCATTTTTATAAGCAAACCAGACATGATCAAAGCAAATCTCTCCCAGTTCAGGTGGGGAAGTCGTATCTGGGGATTCTAGATTTGCAACGATTTCGTCTATGTAGCCGAATTTAGCATCAAATATTGAGAAGCGCACATTGGCGCGATCGCGGATTTCTATCGGTTCATCTAATATATCGCCTACGCGTTCAATGGCAGTAAAACCAGCTTGAATTACTGTAAATTTTTCGGCAAAATCTCTTAAAGGATCAAATAATCGCTGGGCATACAAGACAAATGCCGATAAAGTCCCAAAAGCTATACTTTTTCCTAACAGTAACCGACCACCCATACACAAAACAGCTGCGATCGCAATCAGCCCAATCCATTCTAAGGTTGCTGAAATAAATGAATCATAAAAGATGGTTTGATCCATTTGCTGAGTGTAACGGCTGTTGGTGGCACGAAACAGTTCGGCATTAAATTTTTCCCTGCGGAATAACTGCACTACGTTAATGCCAAGGACATTCTCTTGTAGCTGTGAGTTCAATATAGAAAGTTCTTCTCGCCCTTTGTAGTTGGCTTTGCGGTACTGTTGCTGAATGTAAACAATTAACCAAGTAACTGGTAACAGCATCAATACCAGCAAGCAAGTCAGTTGCCATTCGATGGAAAACATTAAACCCAAAATCACCAGCATGGAAAACAAATTGGACACGATGCCAATTGCCCCAGTGGAAAAGACATCGCCTAAGACTTCCACATCGCTGGTGATTCTGGTGATTAATTTACCTACGGGTGTGCGGTCAAAAAAGCGTACTGCTAGGGATGTTACGTGCTGAAATAAATCTTGGCGAATTGCGGCGGTGATTTGTTGCCCTAGCTTCTGTACTAAATAACCTTGGTAGCCTGTAAAAATCAATCGGATTGCGATCGCCACAAACAACAATCCCTCCAGGATATTTAACCCTTCGGACAAGGGGCGATTCTTGAGAAATTCGTAAGCGCTTGGTTCATTGCGAATTAGGGAGATAACTTGGCCAATCAACAGAGGTTGGACAGCATTAGCTAGGGCGATGGGTATGAGTAGGCACATCGACAGCGCCAATAGTTGTCCGTTACGACGGGCATAAGGCACTAAACGCAAAAACAACCGCCAGTCATTTTCACGCCGACGAGGTTGCGTATAAGATTTTTTGAGAGATTGATAAATGCTCATAGTAAGAGCATTATATTAATGTTTCTAAAAAAATACGCATATTTAAAGTGGCCTTTGTGCTGCGACTCTGATACCATGCCTGAGATAGAAACCGCAAGATTCCTACTCAGACATAGATGTAGCGTATTATGCTCTAGCTTGTTCAAAATGGCAGCTAGTAGTCTGCCAACCCAAAAATCCGCTTGTGAGGTCTGGGGAAAGGGGAAAGGGGAAAGGGTAAGGGATTTAAAACCTTTCCCCCTTAACCCTTACCCTTTACCCCGCTTTCATCACGAAAGCGAACTACTAGATGATTCTCTTGACCATTTGTATTACTATTTTTTTGCCGCTCAACGATCGGTCATTTGCTCCAGCTTTTCGGGGTACCGAGCGCCTTGCACCGCGATCTTCGAGGCGGCATCATCGATGTCACGCAGATCGTCGGGCATGAGTTCAACTGAGACTGCCCCAATGTTTTCGTCCAAGCGATGCAGCTTCGTGGTGCCTGGGATCGGAACAATCCACGGCTTCTGCGCCAGCAGCCAGGCGATCGCAATTTGAGCAGGTGTCGCCTGTTTCTGTTTTGCAATGCTGCCAAGGAGATTAATCAGAGCCTGATTTGCCTTGAGCGCTTCCGGCGTGAAGCGAGGCAGGGTGCTGCGGAAGTCGGAACTGTCGAATGTGGCATTTTCGTCGATCTTGCCCGTGAGAAAGCCCTTGCCCAGTGGGCTGTACGGGACAAAGCCAATTCCGAGTTCCTCAAGGGTCGGTATCACTTCCTTCTCAGAAGTCCTCGTCCACAGCGAGTATTCGCTCTGGAGAGCAGTGATCGGCTGAACTGCGTGCGCGCGACGGATAGTTTGCACTCCTGCTTCAGAGAGTCCAAAGTGTTTCACTTTACCCTCCTGAATCAGTTCCTTCACTGCCCCTGCAACGTCTTCGATCGGCACGTTCGGGTCAACCCGGTGCTGATAGAGCAAGTCGATTGTTTCGACCTTGAGTCGCTTGAGCGAACCCTCCACGACTTCCTTAATATGCTCGGGTCGGCTATTCAGTCCGGGTGAACCCTTCATGCCACGGGGATCAGAATTCGGACTGATGTCGAACCCGAATTTGGTGGCGATGACCACTTGGTCACGGAAGGGAGCGAGAGCTTCACCCACAAGCTCTTCGTTGGTGAACGGGCCGTAGACCTCGGCAGTGTCAAAAAATGTAATGCCGCGATCGATGGCGGCCCGAAGAAGAGCGGTCATCTCCTGCGTGTCTTTGGGTGGGCCATAAGAAAAGCTCATTCCCATACAGCCCAGCCCGATCGTCGAAACTTCCAGATTACTGTTTCCCAGTTTTCGTTTTTGCATTATTTGAATTCCTGTTTTTGCGTTAAAGGTTGTAGTCCCACCGGACAGAGATCGCACTCAGTCTTAACCGCCAGCACTATCCTTACCAAGGCTGCGTGGTTGGGCCAATCGTAAATTCGTTCACGTTTGTGTCTTCTGGCTGGTCAATCGCAAACGCCACAACATTGGCTACTCGATCAGGTGAGATGCCATATCGTTCATACAACTTTGTCATTGCTTCAGCCGCATCTGGGTCAGTAATCTGACTTAACAACTCCGTGTTAATAGCAGCAGGATAAATGGTTGCAGTCCGAATGTTAGTCCCTTCTTGAGCAGATTCTATGCGTAGAACTTCCATGAAATTGCGTACAAACCATTTCGTCCCACCATACACCGCACCACCTGGATAAGCTTTTAATCCAGCCACCGATGAAGTTGCGATAATATGCCCAGATTTTTGGCTAATAAACGTTGGCAACACAGCAGCGATACCATTTAGCACACCCTTAATATTGATATCAACCGTTTGATTCCATTCATCAGTTTTCAATGCAGAAAGTGGAGAAGTTGGCATGATACCAGCGTTCAAGAAAATAACATCGACGCTTCCAAATGTTTCCTTGGCAAGTTTGACTATCTGGGCGTTATCAGATGGGCTGACCACATCCATCACTTGATAGACTGCTTGTCCGCCAGCTTTTTGAATTTCATCAACCAGTTGTCTCAATTGCTGCTCGCGTCGCGCACCTAATACGACTTTAGCTCCTTTGCTGGCAAGCAATTTCGCACTTGCTTCACCAATTCCTGATGATGCGCCGGTAATAATTACAACTTTGTCTTTAATCATCTTCTTCCTCTTTTTATTGGTTTTCTAAACGGGGGAGTGCGTCAACGACTGAGATGCTGATTGAAAAAGGATGTAAGTTTTTCCTACGGATCAAGTTCACTCGGTCATACAAATCGACGTGTCCCGCATTGGGAACGATGTAGAGATCCTTTGGCTCGGCTGCGCGTTTGTAAGCATCTTCGCTGAACTCTCTCGAATGTGCATTGTCACCCGTGATGAACAGTATGGGACGAGGTGAAATCGTCTCAATGTCGTTGAACGGGTAGAAGTTCATGAATTTGATGTTGCTGGTAAACGTCGGGTGCGTTGTCAGTTTCGGCGACGAACAATCACTGCACCGTTTGACCGCCATCGACAACCAAGGCGTGTCCGACGATGAAGGCAGCCGCGTCTGAACACAGCCAGACAACGGCATTGGCAATCTCTTCGGGCTGACCCATCCGTCCGACCGGCTCCTCCGAAATTACCTGCTTGCGTCCTTCAGCAGTGCCGCCAGTGAAGCGCTCCATCATCGGTGTGTCAATGTAACCGGGGGCAACGGCGTTGACGCGGATGTTCTGCGAGGCATAGTCAAGAGCAGCCGACTTGGTGAGTCCGATCACGCCGTGTTTTGCGGCGGTGTATGCGGCTCCGCCCTTGATGCCTATGACCCCGGCACCCGATGATGTGTTTACGATCGCGCCGCCGCCTTGCTTGAGTAGCAGTGGAATTTCATACTTCATGCACAGAAAAACGCCGCGCAGGTCGATGTCTACGATCCGATCCCACTCTTCCTCTTCGATTTCCGCTGTTGCTGTATTTTTCTGCTCCACACCGGCGTTGTTGAAGGCAAAGTCCAGTCGCCCGAAGGTCTCGATGGTCTTGGAAAGAGCCGCCTTCACGTCCTCGGTTCGCGTCACATCGCACTTGACGGCGCTCGCTCGTCCGCCGAGTTCTTCGATCGTGCGAACCGTTTCTTGGTTGCCCTGTTCTGACACGTCGGCGACCACTACATTAGCGCCCTCACGAGCAAATGCCAGCGCCGTAGCTCGACCGATGCCGTTCGCTGCTCCGGTTACAAACGCAACTTTTCCTGTGTAGTTTCCATTCTCGTTCGTTGTCATGATTTTTTTCCTTTAATTCTTTACCTTTTCCAGCCAGTCCACAGGCTTACCATTGAGCCATTCCTGAATGGCGATGTGCGTCATCGCTGTGGTTGCTGTAGCACCGTGCCAATGCTTCTCACCCGGCGAGATCCAGATCGCGTCCCCCGGTCGAATTTCCTTGATCGCGCCGCCCCAGCATTGTACGAGTCCACAGCCAGCTGTCACGATCAGGGTTTGTCCCAATGGGTGGGTGTGCCATGCTGTCCGAGCGCCAGGCTCAAACGTGACACTGGCTCCAGACGTGCGTGCTGGATCGTGTGCCTCGAACAGGGGGTCAACGCAAACAGTGCCGGTAAAATAATCAGCCGATCCTTTGGCAGAAGGCTGTGAGCCACTTCTTTTAATGTCCATTTTCTTAATTCCTTCACTTGATGCAATTTTGGTGGCTAGGAGGCAAGTCTCCTACCCAATCAAAACTGAGTTTTCTATTAAATAAAAATCCAGAATACTTATAAGAAGCCGAAATAATTTTCCATTGCTTTAGCTTCATTCTAAGAATCCTGAAGAATAAGCAATAGGACGATCGTCTAAGATCGTTGTACAATTCTGCAAACTTAGAAATGAACGCTGCCAAAACGAGTGAAAAGACCGATCGCTATTTAATGAACGATCCGCAGGCAGAAAAGCGCGAGGTAGACAGAGCGCAAGCCAACAGAGACGAACTGAAAGAGCGGATTGCACACGCGATTCCTCATGATGGGACGATTGAGCCTCTGAAAGGATTGCACTTCAACCGCTCCTCCTCGCCTTCGGAATGCGTTCATAGTGTCTCTATCCCTGCGTTTTGTGCGATCGCTCAGGGCAGCAAAGAAGTTCTTCTGGGCAGCGATCGCTATCTGTACGATCCGATGCATTATCTGCTTGCTACGGTCGAACTGCCAATTATCAGCCAAATTCTGGAAGCCTCAAAGGCGCAACCGTACCTGAGTCTTCGCCTTGATCTTGACCCTACCCTTGTTGGCTCAGTGATGGTCGAGGCAGGGTATCCCTCATCGCGCAACCATGCTGATGTGAAAGCTATTGATGTAAGTCCGTTGAATGCAAATCTGTTGGACGCTGTGGTGCGACTCGTCAGGCTTCTAGATTCCCCTGCTGAAGCTCATGTTCTCGCACCACTGATTAAGCGGGAAATCATTTACCGACTCCTGATGGGAGAACAAGGTAATCGGCTCCGTCATATTGCAGTTCTGGGTGGCTACACCTACCACATCGCCAGAGCCGTCGAGCGACTTCGTAAAGACTTTAACGAGCCGATCAAGATTGAAAGCATCGCACGAGAGCTGGGAATGAGTGTATCGGGCTTCCACCATCACTTCAAGTCTGTCACTGCCATGAGTCCCTTGCAGTACCAAAAGCAACTGCGGCTCCAAGAGGCTCGCCGTCTGATGCTGGGGGAAAAGCTTGATGCTACCAGTGCTGCCTACCGCGTGGGTTATGACGATGCCTCGCATTTTAACCGGGAGTACAAGCGGCTCTTCGGTGCGCCACCGATGCGCGATGTAGAGCGGCTGCGAGAAGCTGCTAGGGAGACTGCTAGTTCAATCTGATCTCCTGTTCTGGTCGCGGCATCTTGGTAAGACTGCCTGTACTCTAGAATTGCCTGCTAATAAGCTGTTACGCAAATCAGATTGCACATCAACTGGTGAGGTTGTCCTTTGTCAATTGTCCTTGGTAAACACTAATGACTAATGACTAATGACTAATGACTAATGACTAATGACGGTCTACACGGAAAATATTGCAATATGTAGGCGCGTTAGCTTATCTGACAACAAAATTGCTGAATTCTGTCAAAATTCGGCAATCTCAGCCTTTCAATTACTTGGAATATAGGTTTTTACTAGGGATGCACAAATTTACGCCCTTATTGGAGTATTTGTATTAATTGCTTCATAAATATTCCTATAAATATGGCACAATATCATACTTCTCTATTTACGTCTTATATCTAAAGATAGAAGATTAAGGTTAAAATTTGGGAAACCTAAGAGGGATTACTCCCAAGAGATTTCCTGCCTACTTATCGCAGAAAGCAACTGAGGTCAGATGAAGCAACCTTTAAATCAAGTCAAAGAGTGGGAACAACGTCGTGATGAAGCAAACCGCTACTACCAGCGCGGTAAATTTCAAGAATCTCTCGATCTTGCAACCAAAAATTTACATTTGGCTAGAGCAATTCGAGATCGAGCCAGAGAAGGCCATACATTAAACGATCTCGGTTTAGCTCACCTCAGTTGCTGGCAACCTCAAAGAGCATTAGAGCGCTTTAATCAGGCGCTTTCGGTTGCTATTGAAATTGGCAACCCGCCAGCAGAAGCAACTGCACTTAGCAATCTGGGTTCTACCTACAGCCGTCTTGGACGCTTTTCGCAAGCTTTAGAATATTTTGACAAAGCACTGCCAATCTTTAGGCGATCGCAAGATACTCAAAGTGAAGTTTCTACTCTTAATGATGTAGCGCTAATTTATACCCGCTTAGGAGAACCGAAACGGGCACTGTTGCTACAACACCAAATTTTGAGGATGCGGCGATTGTTAGGTGACTTTTCTGGTGAGGCAACAACGCTCAATGGCATTGGGTTTGCTTACAATGTCTTAGGCAAGTTTGAGCAAGCGCTAGAATTTTTTGAAGCAGCACTTCCAATTCAACGAGCCGTCAAGAATGTGGTTGGTGAAGCAACCACTTTGAATAATATCGCTTCAATCTATAGTGATTTAGGAAAACCGAAACAAGCGCTATTACTCTACTATCAAGTTCTTTTGACACGTCGGGCAATCAGCGATCGCTCTGGTGAAGCAACAACTCTTCACAACATTGGTTTTACTTACAGCACCCTGGCACAGCATCGCCAAGCAATGAAGTTCTACAAGCAAGCCATTGTGATTTATCAACAACTGGGCGACAATCTCGGAGAAATTTCAACTTTGCTGAATATGGGAACCCTTTACGCCACAACGAAACGTAAAAAAATGGCGCGATCGTGCTACCAAAACGCTCAAGATTTAGCAGAGCAAATCGAACACCAGCCACTCTTGGAAAAAGTACAGCAGTTTATAGATTCTCTGTAGCTTGATATTCATGGGGCCGGAGGCAAAGGGGAAGGGAGCAGAGGGGCAAGGGGGACAAGGGGACAAGGGGACAAGGGGACAAGGGGGAATTATTAAACAAGTCTTTCCGTCTCCCACCTCTTCCTTGTCTCTTCTTCATACCCCTTCCCTTCTGCTACCTACTCCCTGCTCCCTCCTTATTAATGCCGCAAGCTCAAATTCCCGAATTCTTAAAGAATTTGGGAATTTTTTGTTCGAATTGAAGCTCAAAAAGTTCGCAACTTCGTTACCGCCGACCATATACTAATCAACAGGTTACGATCAATTAAGAAGTAATAATTTTTGATGGCACCGCCAGGAGTCTTTTTATGTTCATTAGTGAATTGTCACCTATATTCAGAGAATTTATCCAGCATCCAGCCTCATTTGTGGGTGGGTTATTCTCTGGTGTGCTTCGGCTCAATCTTGCAGACGATCCTGTTAAAAGCTGGCTGGCTCAACAGGGTGGCTCAAATAGTTATACTAGCAGCACAACAGAAGCACATAATGGCAAAGCAAGTGGGCCTCAACAGATTTCCATTGACTAAATTTTTGAGTAATCGCAAATCCGGTTAATTATTATTGGGAATTGGGAATTGGGAACAGGGAATAGTGATAGAAACTTTAATTATGGGTCAAAATCCCATTTGAAAAAAGATGTTTTTCGAGACGCGCAGCGCTCTTAAATCGGTGTCCTTGTTACAATCCCACGCTTGAAACCCGTGGGTTTCCCAATTCCCAATTCCCAATACCCAATTCCCAATTCCCAGTAAATATGGAATCCCTAACCTCTCGTATGCAGGGTGTACAGTCGCCGATTATTCCTGTGGTTGGGGAACTGATTAAAAACTCTCCAGGAACAATCTCTCTAGGACAGGGTGTTGTTCATTATAACCCTCCACCGGAAACTATCGAATTTTTACCCAATTTTTTCGCCGAACCCGCTAACAATTTATACAAATCAGTTGAGGGAATTCCCCCATTGCTGACAGCACTTGCTGGAAAATTGCAAGCCTTCAATGGTATTGAAATCAATGAGGAAAACTGCATCGTCGTGACAGCAGGGAGCAATATGGGATTTATGAATGCCATTCTTGCTATTACTAACCCCGGCGATGAAATTATTTTGAATACGCCTTACTATTTCAACCATGAAATGGCGATCGCAATTGCTGGTTGTCATCCGGTGTTAGTGGCGACAGATAAAAATTACCAACTACGCCCAAATGCGATCGCTCAAGCAATTACTCCCAAAACACGGGCTGTGGTAACAATTTCACCAAATAATCCCACTGGAGTCGTCTATTCAGAAGCAGCGTTGTGTCAAGTAAATCAAATTTGTGACACTAATGGCATTTACCACATCAGCGATGAAGCATATCAACACTTTACCTATAACGGTGTAAAACACGTTTCTCCTGGTGCATTTGGGAGTAGCAAGTACACTATTTCTCTATTTAGCCTTTCCAAAGCATACGGTTTTGCTAGTTGGCGTATTGGCTATATGGTGATTCCCAAACACTTATTTGTCGCTATCAAAAAAGTCCAGGATACAATTTTGATTTGTCCGCCAGTCATTTCTCAATATGCAGCTTTAGGGGCATTGCAGGCAAAAGAGGAGTATTTGCAGAATAATATAGGTGCAATTTCTCAAGTGCGGCAATTAGTACTCGACTCCCTTAACCGCTTACAAGGTTTATGTAGTATCACGCCTGCTAATGGCGCTTTCTATTTTTTCCTCAAAGTTAATACTCAAATGGATGCTTTTGAGTTAGTTAAAAGACTAATCCAGGAACATAAAGTAGCAGTCATTCCAGGTACAACTTTTGGCATGGATGACGGATGTTACCTGCGCGTTGCTTACGGTGCGCTGCAAAAAGAGACTGCCAAAGAAGGTATAGAAAGATTAGTACAAGGTTTAAAAACTATAGTTAGGAGTTAAAAGTCATTCGTTCTGCCTCCTGCCTCCCCTACAATCTTAAATATAAAATTGAACAGATGCCGATTATTAATAAGCTAATTGAAATTGAGACTGAGCCAAAAATTAATATTCATAATATCACACCACAAATTCAAGATTTTCTTGCTTCAACATCAATTAAAAATGGACAAGTGTTAGTATTTTCTCGACATACAACAACAGCTTTAGCTATTAATGAGAATGAAGTCAGACTGTTAGAAGATATAAAAGTATTCTTACAAAAACTAGCGCCAGACTCAGACAGTTACTTACATAATGACTTGCATTTAAGAGATGTTCCAGAAGATGAGCCGATTAATGCTCACTCTCACTTAATGGCAATGATGCTGACCACTAGTGAGATAATTCCCATTGTGGATGGGAAATTAGCTTTGGGAACCTGGCAATCTGTGTTGTTTTTTGAGTTGGATGGGCCGCGCAAAAGAACGGTATTCGTCCAAATTTCTGGCGAATAATGCAACCTCACATCTACAATCCTCTCAGAACAACCCAAATCTGAGAGAATTACGAACACGACTAACAAGTGCATCAGTTGAATTTACTTACAGCAATTAAAAATCTGAAAGAATGTTTCTAAGCATAACCTTCCTTTCCACAAACCAAAACTTTCGTTGTGTCAAAGGCAGAGGCAATTAGTGATGAAAAATAACGATAACTTTGTATTACGTAATACTTGGTACTATGCTCTGCCTAGTAATCATATCAAGCCAGGTATGATGATCAGCCGCATTTTCTTGGGTGAACCTGTGCTGTTAGTCCGAGATCAAAATGGTAAAGTCTCGGCTATGAGAGATATTTGTCCTCATCGTGCTGTGCCTTTGAGTTGTGGTAGATTCGATGGGCAAGAAGTGGAATGCTGCTATCACGGTTGGCGCTTTAACCCGGCTGGACGCTGTACTGCAATTCCATCTCTTGTTGAGGAGCAGCAGATGGATTTAAGCCGCTTTGACGTACAATCCTACGAAGTTCGGGAAGCCCAAGGGAATATTTGGATATATATGGCTGATCCCGATAAATCTCAGCCTGCTGCTTCTGAGATGGAGATTCCGGTGATTCCAGGGTTTGAAGAGCAATCGCCCCAATTTATAGAGGTGATGAGATTTCCCTGTTTTGTGGATCATGCAGTAGTAGGTCTGATGGATCCTGCTCATTCACCTTATGTTCATCGTGCTTGGTGGTGGCGAAGTGGGCAACTGCATGAGGAAGTCAAGCAATTCGATGCTTCGCCTTACGGCTTTACTATGCGACGACACCGATTGCCTGCAAATGGGGGTCGATTATACTTGCTGATTGGCGGTGGTGTGCCGGAAACAGAGATTTCTTTTCGTTTACCTAGCGTCAGAATAGAAGAAACCACAATTGGCAAGCATAGAGTTGTTAATTTAACGGCAGTTACCCCCATTTCAGACACAGAAACTGAGGTAACTTTTGTTCTTTACTCGACACTTCCCTGGGTGGGATTTTTCAAGCCACTGCTGCATGTATTGGCACAAACCTTCCTGGGTCAAGACCGAACGGTTGTGGAAAAGCAACAGATTAGCCTTAAATATAATCCTGTTCTGCGACTGATTAAGGATTCAGATATGCAGGCGCAGTGGTATTACCAGTTAAAGCGGGAGTATGCTCGGTCTGTCGCTGAAGGACGAGAATTTGTGAACCCCGTTAAGGATCAAGTACTTCGCTGGCGTGCTTAAATTACTTCAAATTACTTCAAAGTAAATTCTGCAAATTTTGGGCACTTTAGCTGATGATGATACCCTGACACAATTAATAGAACAATTCCAGCAATCAATAAAAGCGCCGCCAGAATCAATGATTCATTGATTTGACCTTTGTTTAATTCAAATAGGACTTACGCAAATTATCTCTCAAACTCTGATTTCTCCGTGCCTTCTGTGCCTCTGTGGTTCGTTATTCCGTAACTCGTGCGTAAGTCCTATCAAAATGCAAAATTCAAAATTCTGTTAGGAAGAATAAAGAAAATTTTGAATTAATTAATTTCGAGTTACAGGCTCCCCTGACTTTTCAGGTTATGTGGAAAAGTCCACCAAAAACCTAACCTCCTAACCCCCTTCCTGACGCGGGAAGGGGGAAAATTCAAAGTCTCTCCTAAAAAAAGAGAGGTTTTACAGATGCCGTGAAAAGTCAGACAGGTTCTCACTTATTGTCTTTAATTTTTAATCTTTAATTTTTAATTTTTAATTCCCCAAAGGGGCTGACTTGGGCAAGCAAATAGTAAAACAAGTTCTACCTGGCTGTGATTTAAATGAGAGCGTACCGTGATGACGATTTTCTACAATCCGGCGAACGGTTTCCAAACCGAGTCCAGAACCACGCCCTACTGATTTGGTAGTGAAAAAAGGTTCAAAAATGCGGGTTTTGATTTCAGGTGGAATTCCACTACCAGAATCGATAATGTCAATATGGGCAAAGCGATCGCAATGGTGTGTTGTAATTTCCAGCAGTCCCTTACCATCCATTGCATCTATGGCATTATCAATCAAGTTCGTCCACACCTGATTTAGTTCACTCCCATAAGCAAGAATTTTGGGAAGATGTTGCTCGTAATTGCGTTGTACTTGGATGCCGCACTTGAGTTTATGAACAAACAGTCGCAATGTATCTTCTAAACCTTGATGCACATCGACTTCTTGCTGAACGCCTTGATCGAGGTAAGAGTATGACTTCATCGCTTGCACAAGTTCAGAAATCCTCTCAGCTCCTCGTAAACCATGTTTAATCATTGACATGACTTCAAATGAGAGCGATAGCCAGTGCAATCCCATTTCTCGCAATTCAGTCTCGTCGTTGCGCCAACGTTCCATCATCTTATCTAGGGTTTCGACCTCAACACCACCTTCTGCTAAAGGTTCGGCTAATTTCCATGCCTGCTTCACACCATAATCTTCTAACCATTCCAGCAAGACATTTTCGCGATCGCTTAATGTCACTGGATCTAGGCGATTATTCAAAATTGCATCATAGCCCTGATCCCGGATTCTCAACCAGTCTTGAGTATGGGCTTCTTCAACATTGCGTTGCCCATAAACTAAGTTCATTCGTTGTAGTTCCAGGATGGCGGCCGGCATTTCCCCTAAAGTCCGAACGAGGGCTGAGGCTGGGTTGTTGAGTTCATGAGCTAGACCGGCGGAAAGTGTCCCTAAAGCGGCCATCTTTTCCCGTCCCCGAATAAAGGACTCTAGTCCCCGCATCCGACGTTCCATAATGCGGAAGACCATCCGCTCAAAATTACGACATTCATGCAGCAGCTTACGGAAATCTTCTCCTTTGAGTTGATAGAGGTGGCAATTTGTGAATGCCCGCATTGTGACAGGTGCAGGTTCATCCGTGAGTACTGGAATTTCACCAAAAAAGGATGGGGCTTCGTGTTGCCCGATGGGAATTTCAACTCCTTCACTGCGGCGGGTGATGTTGATTTTACCTTTGACTAAGATAAATAAGCGACATGCAGGGTCTCCCTCATGGGACAACACTTCTCCACCAGAAAGTTCAACTGTTTGAGCGCGATCGCAAACCCACTCCAATTGCTCTTGAGAAAGCTGTTGAAACGGGTCTAAGTTGATCAATTCTTCAATACACAACATGAATCAACCTCCTTGAGAGGGCAGGGGGCAGGGGGCAGGGGGCAGGGGGCAGGGAGCAGGGAGCAGGGAGCAGAGGAGGGGGTTTGCAGATTTTACTTAAAATGATAGATAGTAATGCAATTTGCTAAGTACGGTAACTGAGTCTATCCCGCTTCAGCTAAACATTGCTCAAGTAGCGGTGAACAAATTGAATCGCGATCGAACCTTCACCCACACCGGATGCCACCCGCTTAATTGACCCAGATCGCACATCTCCGGCTGCAAAGATGCCAGGAACGCTGGATTCTAGCAAGAAAGGTGAGCGTTCCAAAGGCCAACCTGGAGGAGATTTGCCATTTTGCGTTAAGTCGGGGCCTGTGATGATAAACCCCTGAGTATCGCGTCGAATAACACCATCGAGCCAATCAGTTTTGGGGATAGCACCGATGAAGATGAAAAGCGATCGCGCTGGCATGGTTTGGGTTTGTCCAGTCTTGGCATGGGCAATCACAATTTCTTCTAGATGTTCATCTCCCTTCACTTCCACAACACTGCAACCTGTACAAACTTTGATATTTGCAGTCGCCGCAATTTGGTCAATCAAGTATTGGGACATACTCGATGAAAGCGACTCGCCCCGCACCAGCATAATCACTTTGCTGGCATATTTAGAAAAGTGCATGGCTGCTTGTCCAGCAGAATTTGCCCCACCGATAAGGTAAACCTCTTCATTGCTACAGGCGATCGCCTCAGTCATCGCAGCACCGTAATAAATTCCGGCTCCTGTCAATTTCTCGGCTCCTGGAACATTTAGCCAACGGTAGGAAACGCCGGTTGCAACTAAAAGTGCATGGCAACTAATCTCACTGCCATCCGCCAATTGCAGAACCCGATAAGGATCTTGCAGCTTAACTCCAGTTACTACTTGAGGAGTGAGAATTTCTACCCCAAATCGCCGCGCTTGGGTGACTCCCCGCCTGGCCAAATCACTACCGCTCAAGCCAACAGGAAACCCCAGATAGTTTTCAATGCGCGAACTCGTGCCTGCTTGACCACCCGGAGCTTCACGCTCAATTAACACCGTACTCAATCCTTCAGAAGCGCCATAGACTGCGGCTGCCAGTCCAGCAGGGCCACCACCAACGATCGCCAAGTCATAAAATGGTCGCTCTGCCTGGGTTTGCAGTCCAATTTTAGCGGCAATCTCTAAATTAGATGGTTGGATTAATCTGGAACCATCGGGAAACAGCACCAAGGGCAATTGCTGTCTACCATCAGCTTCTGCGTATTCTAATAATTTGGCTGCATCCGGCTCCAGTTCAATATCCAACCACTTGTAGGGAATCTGGTTACGCGCCAGGAAGTCTTTTACCTGATGGGAAAAAGGCGACCAGCGATTACCAATGACTCGAATCCCTTCAAAGGGTGGACGGAATCCCGCTAGCCAGTCATCGAGTAAATCATCCAAAACTGGATATAATCGCTCTTCTGGTGGATTCCAGGGCTTAAGTAAGTAGTAATCAAGTCTGGCACTATTAATTGATTTAATCGCTGCATCTGTATCTGCATAGGCCGTCAGCAAAGCACGTTTCGCATCAGGAAATATAACTTTTGCCTGTTCAAGGAACTCGACACCTCCCATTTGGGGCATTCTTTGATCCACCAAGAATAAAGCAACTGCTTCATTCCGTAATTTGAGTTGCTGCACCGCATCCAGAGCGGTAATCCCGGAATCTGCCCGGACAATGCGGAAGCGATCGCCATACTGATGCCGCAAGTCTCGTGACACTGCTTGCAACACTTCTGGATCGTCATCGACGGTTAAAATTGCAGGTTTCGCCATAACTACTGTTACTTAACAATTACAGTACTCAGCTGTTATCTTCAAAAAATTGTCGTTAAAATATCTACTGTTTAACCAGTTGCTTTAAACGAAAGTATGCCTCTTCTGGTGTCAGCGCTTCTGATTGACTTTCATTAGGTATATAAAATACCCAAGTATCTGGAAAGTAATGCACCACAAAGCTGGGAATCAGACCCAAACTTATTGCTTGCTTTCCAAGTTTCTCAGCTTGCTCCTCTAAACTCAGTTGGTCATGAAATGGGTGTTCAGCCATACTTTTCATCTCCCTGCACTTTATTTGACCCTGGAAGAACGTTCAATACCCAGATTGCACGAATCACTTTTAAGTAATTTACTATGTTTCAGACTGAGCTTGAAAATATTTAGGTCTACTACCACAATATTTTCAAATATGGTTTTGTAGAGAATCATAAAGCTATTTTGGTCATTCAGGGTAACGCGCGGTTTCACAGCCCATACAGCATGGGGCATATTACTGGATCTATGGCATTAATTTTGAGGGATAAGAGAATGAACCGCGTACTCCTGCAAAGAAGCAAGCTACACGCAGCGGCTCGCAGAGAAGGAAGAAGAGAAATAGAAGAATTTATCTACTCGTCAAAATTAATGACATGAACCACTATTGGTCTGTCCTATTAATTCCGAGGGATAAAAGAACGAACCGCAAAGGGCGCATAGACACGTTCGCGCAGCGTCTCGTAGAGAAGTGGCTTCCCGAAGGGTAGAGCGCAAAGTAGAAGAGGTAAAGAAGAGAAATTTAAAAGTGATTCACCTATCAAAACTTTTGGGACAGACCACTATGCAGTTTAAGGGTTTTGGCACTAACTAAACCGTATTCCTTTTACACGTAAAACAACCGGGAGCTTGGTAGCCCGTCGGCTTTAGACAGGGGTGGAAAAGCGACACTTTTTTAATTTATTAGTGAAGTAAAATCCCAACCCAGCAGTGTAGCAATCTGAGCAGGCAGGGTAACTGGATCAAAAGGTTTGAGGATTAAACCTGCA
Source organism: Nostoc sp. FACHB-133 (assembly GCF_014698055.1). Lineage (NCBI taxonomy): Bacteria > Bacillati > Cyanobacteriota > Cyanophyceae > Nostocales > Nostocaceae > Nostoc > Nostoc sp. FACHB-133. The sequence continues at coordinate 238,397 of NZ_JACJSH010000001.1, read as the reverse complement.
ACTTCATACTGTCGCAGAATTTGCGAATTCAGCCATCGTACTTTAGCACTAAGCAAGACTACAGGAATAGCTTGAGTTTCTGGATTATTTCTGATTTTATTTATAAGTTCAAAACTAGCAGTGTCATGGATTGAGATATCTAATACAATTGCATCGGGACTATCGCGTACTGCACTCTGTAATCCTTCTAATGGAGAATCTGCTGTCACCACATTCCAACCAGCTAAATCTTGGAGGCAAAGTTTTACTATCTCACGTACATTCAATTCATCATCAATTAGCAATATCGTTTTGCTAATTGTATTTACCTCCTTTACTATATTCATTTCATTTAATTAGACTTTCCTATCATTCAAAATAATTTTATCTGTAACTAAGAAAGATAAATCCAAAACATAAAAAACTAATGAAGATATAGAATTTGTTACAAAACCTCAAAATTAATTGTCGCAACCCAGAATTTCTATAACTTTTTTGTAAATAGAGTTGGGTTTAAAAAGTTTGGTAATCACCCCAGAAATTCCGATCTGAGGGAAACGGGTGCGATCGCGAGATTCAGCCATAAAATAATGGCGAATGTAACATTTTTGAAATAATTCGAGTGTAAAGAATAGTATCAATGAAACAAAAATTGCAGCTAAGGGTAAGAGATGAACTGCTGAGTTCTCTGTCCGAAACGCAGTTTCCCAGCTGGATTTGTCTCCTTTTTCTGCACCCTCGCAGACATTAGTGCAATTACCTTCAACTCTCATTGATGCGAAAGGTATCAATGATTTTTCATAAAAATGTTTCTCACTGCATTGTACAAACAGATTACAAAGACTGAACCTCTTAGTTTTGAGACATAACTTTACTCAATTGAACAAATTTAGGAGACTGGATTAATGTTAGATGCCTTTACCAAGGTTGTTTCCCAGGCCGATACTCGTGGTCAGTTAGTCAGTAACGAGCAAATTGATGCTTTGTTGGCTGTGGTTAAAGATGGTGCGAAGCGCACCGATGTTGTGAACCGGATTACAAGTAACTCTTCAGCGATCATCACCAATGCAGCTCGTGCATTGTTTGCAGAGCAGCCCCAGTTGATTGCTCCTGGTGGAAATGCTTACACCAACCGTCGGGTTTCTGCCTGTATGCGCGATATGGACATCATTTTGCGCTATGTCACCTATGCGATGTTCCTGGGAGATTCCAGCGTTCTGGACGATCGCTGTTTGAATGGTCTGCGTGAAACTTATTTGGCTTTGGGTGTTCCTGGGCCTTCCACGGGAATCAGCATCATCAAGATGAAAGAAGCTGCCATTGCGATCGCCAACGATCGCAACAATATCCAACCAGGTGACTGTAGCTCTTTGATGGCTGAATTATCTAGCTACTTTGATCGGGCGGCAGCAGCAGTAAGCTAACGCTCTTTGGCACTAAAACTTTGTCCAGATAAAACTTTTTGAAACATTAGGAAAATATCATTTAAATGAAAACACAATTGACAGAAGCGGTTGGATCTGCTGATTCTCAAGGTCGTTACTTAGGCAACGTCGAACTTCAAATTGCATTTGGTCGCTTGCGCTTGGCTACCGCAGACCTGGAAGCAGCAAAGCAGTTGGGTTTGAAAGCTCAACAGTTGGCTGAAGGTGCTGCGAATGCAGTCTACCAAAAGTTCCCCTATACCACCACCATGCAAGGCAACAACTATGCTTCTGATGGTCGCGGCAAAGCTAAGTGCTTACGTGATATCGGCTATTATGTGCGAATAATTCAATACTGCCTGATTGCAGGCGGTACGGGCCCTGCTGATGATTATATGTTGGCAGGTCTGGCTGAAATGCACAGTAGCTTTGAATTGGTTCCCAGTTGGTATGCTGAAGCGCTCAAGTATATCAAGGCTAATCATGGTTTAACAGGCGATCCTGGACTTGAGATCAATTCCTACATAGACTACATCATCAACGCGCTCTAGTAGTCTGCTAAGGAAACTTTGTTTGGTTCTCAGCAGAGGGCAGAGGAAAAAAGACTTGGTATTTGCCTCTCCTCTACTCCTCTGCTTCTCTGCTCAAGAGCCTTCCTCCATCTAGAAATTTTGTGGTTGTTAAATTACTAAACACAGGATCTCGTCAATATTTAGATGCGTTTGCCTTGCGTTACTCTCTTTTTTCGTTCAGTAGCAGCAAGGTTTTCAAAGATAGCTTTAATCATGGCTGGCGTGAATTCTTTGGAAGATAAACCATACCGACCACCAATAATTTTAGGCAAAGGTGCAGAGGGACTCGGGGCCCCCACAGAGTGGGGGAAGGGGAAAAGATCCTCCCCTCTGCTCCCTGCTCCCTGCTCCCTTGCTTTTTCTCCCCATGACTCACGGATAGCAGCGACTACATCCAAATACAATGGTTCACCAGATGCACCTGGTTCTTTGATGCAATCTAAAACTGCGATGCTACGGGTAGTTTCTGGCAAAGCAGCGACAAAGCATTTGGCATCATAAGGGCGATATAGTTTAACTTTTAAAACGCCCACTTTCTGATCAAGGGTGTTAAGGTAATTTACTATTTCATGTACAGCTTCGCAACCGGAACCCATCAGCACAATAACTCGTTCGGCTTCTGGGTCGCCGTGGTATTCAAATAGTTGGTACTGTCGCCCTGTCATCGCAGCAAATTCATCCATGACTTTCTGGGTAATGTCTGGACAAGCTAAATAGTAAGGATTAACAGTTTTCCTGGCTTGGAAGTAAACTTCAGGGTTTTGTGTTCTACTGCGCAAAACAGTTTTATTGGAGGTAAGGGCGCGTGACCGATGGGCGAATATCAATTCATTGGGAGTGAATTCTCGCAGGTCATCATCTGTTAAAGTCTCTACTTGGTTAATTTCATGGGAAGTACGAAAGCCATCAAAAAAATGCAGAAAGGGTATTCGTGATTCTAAAGTTGCCCGTGTTGCGATTAGAGCAAAGTCTTGTGCTTCTTGCACTGATGCGGCACACAACATGGCAAAACCAGTATCACGTGCTGCCATCACATCGCTGTGGTCGCCGAAAATAGATAGAGCTTGCGCGGCTAGCGATCGCGCTGCTATATGAAAAACTGTAGGTGTGAATTCTCTGGCAATTTTGTACATATTGGGGAGCATCAACAATAAACTCTGCGATGCTGTAAATGTGGTTGTCAGTGAACCAGTTTGCAAAGCATCATGTACATTACCAGCAACACCTGCTTCACTCTGCATCTGTACCACTGAGGGAACAGTACCCCAAATATTGCGTTTACCTTCATTAGCCCAAGCATCCACCCACTCAGCCATTGGTGAAGAAGAAGTAATCGAGTAAGCAATGACTTCATTTAGTCGATAGACAACTTGGGCAACAGCCTCATTGCCGTCTATAGTTGCAAAACTTCTGTTGTTCATCTTCTTACACCTGCGAGATTCTCTAAGCGCTAGTCACAATTAAATTGAGACTTTCAAAAAATAATCTCTAAATCTAAAGATTTGGTGAGGATTCTAGTTTTTTACAAAAAAAATAATTAGGGAAGACCGCATTCGTTAATCTATTCGTGAAGTTAAGATGCAAACCCAACAGTGTAGCAACCTGATAAAAGAGGCTAACTAGATCAAAGGGTTTGAAGTTAAAAATGTGATATTGAAGCGATATCTTTATGGGTTTTAACAGTTTTTACTGCCAGATATAGTTTTTGAGAAATATCATTCATTTTCAGAATGCATATTCGCCTCTGATTTAAATAATTGTCTGCAATTTGTCCCCACTGTTGGGGAGGAATGCCAGTACATCGACCTGCAATGCGAATGTATCGACTTGCAATGTTAATGCATCGACCTGCAATGCGAATGTATCGACTTGCAATGCGAATGCATGAACTTGCAATGTTAATGCATCGACCTGCAATGTTAATGCATGGACTTGCAATGCTAATGCATCGACCTGCACAAATTAGCCCACGCTATATTACACAACAACTCTCAAAGATTTCTATGTAGACGACGACACGGTAGTATTTTTAAGACGGGTTGGAGAGATCAAAAGCTGACGGATAATATTTAGAAAAATAAATTACAAAAATAAAAAATTAAAACTTCAAAATTAATCGTCCCATCCAAGAATCTCAGTAACTTCTTCGCAAATAGAGGTGGGTTCAAAAGGTTTAGTAATCACCCCAGCAATTCCAATCTGAGCGAAACGGGCGCGATCGCTTGCTTGGACTTTCGCAGTTAAAAAAATCACTGGTATTGCTTGAGTCGCGGAATTTGCCTGAAGTTTTTCATATACTGCAAAGCCATCCATATCAGGCATAGACACATCAAGCAGAATCGCATCAATGGGTTCTGTCTGGGCGATTTTTAATCCTTCTTCCCCTGATGCAGCTGTCAGTGTGTCCCATCCTCCCAAGTCTTCTAAACAAGCTTGTACTAATTCGCGGATTCGTTCTTCATCATCCACAATTAACAATTTTTTTGTCATTTGTCATTGGTCATTTGTCATTGGTCATTTGTCATTTGTCATTTGTCATTTGTCATTTGTCATTGGTCATTTGTCATTTGTCATTCTCCCCCTACTTCCCCTGCTTCCCCTGCTCCCTGCTCCCCTGCCCCTCTGCTCCCCTGCCTAATTTCCCGGTAATGGCAGAGTGAAGAAAAACGTGCTACCGACACTAACAGTACTTTCAACCCAGATTTGCCCACCGTGCTGATCAATAATACTACGACAGATTGCCAATCCCAAGCCTGTGCCGCCTTTGGTGCGAGAATCAGAAGCATCTACTTGCTGAAATCGTCCAAAGATTGTTTCTAACTTTTCTGCTGGGATGCCTCGTCCTTGATCGGCTATTTGGAACAGGACGCGATCTGTTTGCTGTTGGACACTCAGAGTAATAGTAGAATCGGCAGGCGAGAATTTAATCGCATTACCTAAGAGATTGGTGAGTGTTTGAACAATGGCATCAGCCGCCGCCCAAACTTGAGCATTGGTGGGGTGGATCTTAAAGGTAATATTTTGCTGATTGGCGATCGCTTGCACTCCCGCTACTGCTTGTTGAATTAAATCAGCCGCATTGCAGGTTGTTTTTTCTAACAAAGTTCGATCCGACTCTAACCGTTCCAAATCGAGAATATCGTTGACAAGACGCACTAAGCGATCGCTGTCTATGGCTGCAATCTCAATCATCCGCTTAAACTTGTCTGGTTTTTTGTCGTAGATCCCACTTTGTAGTAAACCCAGTGCTGCGCGAATTGCAGTTAAGGGAGTGCGGAGTTCGTGACTAACGATGCCAATAAACTCACTCTTGATCAGATCAATTTGCTGTATTTCACTGATGTCTTCGGCAATCCCAGCAATCCGAACTAACTCTCCTAGTTCATTTTTGATCGGAAATGCGCGATCGCGAATCCAACGGATTGAACCATCAGGACGGATAATTCGATATTTTTTATCGTATTGCCCTGTTCTCATCTGTTCAACGATTTCAAATTCGACGCTCTGGCGATCTTCTGGGTGAATTGCATCGAACCAATCTGAATAATTTTGGTAAAGACTTTCACAACTGCTTTGCCAAATGTTTTCATAAGCACTGCTCACATAGAGGACTTGCTGATTTTGAATATCGGTCATCCAAAATACTGCTTGGATATTTTCTGCCAACTGACGAAACTTTTCTTCGCTTTGGCGTAAAGCTTCTTCAGTTTGTTTGCGAATAGTGATATCTTGATGAACTGCAACTAGAACATCGCCGTAGTCAGGATGATTGAATATAGAAGTCGTCACACTACACCAAAATGGTGTGCCATCTTTTTTAAGATTATGGACTTCATAAGTGGCTTCACTATTTTGTAAGATGGCAGATACAATGGCTTGATTTACATTTTCACCAGTTAAAGATTCACTGGCATAGTTCACAATTGAAACATCCTGACCGTTGAGTTCACCAGAGTCATAGCCAAACATCTGCTCAAATTTCGGATTGGCATAGACAATGACTCCATTATCGATTCTGACTAAGCAAATCCCTTCTGCCATATTTCGGGTGATTACAGCCTGAAGTTCTAGCTTATGCGCCTGTTCTAAAAGTATGAGCTGGGTTTGTTGCTGCTCTCTAACTGTTTCTTGCAGGCGATCATTTGTATCTGTTAGTTGTGCAGTGCGTTCTAGCACCCGTTGCTCAAGTTCGGTATTCAGTTGTTGCAGGGCAACTTGTGCCTGTTTACGCTCCATCAGTTCTGTTTGTAACTGTTCAAATAAAGCTGCTTGCTGGATAGCAATGCTTACCTGCGCTCCTAACTGCCGCAACAGGACAATTTCTGAAGATTGCCACTCACGAGGAGCTGCACAGTGATGAGCTGCTAGTAATCCCCACAATTCATCTCCTAATGAAACAGGAACGACCAGATTTGCCCTTACCTGGAGACTTGCCAAAAATTCAACGTGACAGGGACTAATTCCGGCAGTATAAATATCAGCTTTCGCAGTAACTAAGCCTTGTTTAAAAGGTTCGACGTTTTCTTCACCAATGCAAGGGTCGTAAATCTGGAGTGGTAAAATCGCCATCCATTCCGGTACAACAGACTCAACCACGACTGTTCCACCCCAACCTGGATAAAATTGGAAGATAATGACGCGATCGCACTCAAGAAACTGCCGCACTTCATCGACGGTGGTTTGCAAGATATCTTGTAACTTGAGCGATCGCCGGATGCGTTGGCTCATCTCCATCACTAAACGTTGTTGCTCAAATTGCTGTTGCAGCTTTTCTTGTGCAAGCTTGCGATCGTCAAGAGTCATCCGCAATTGCTCGGCATTTTCCTGAGACAATTGTTGATTGAGTTGTTGAATCTTCTTTGTGCTGTACTTAAGATTGCCTGTTATGAGGTTAATTATCAAGGCAACCACTAGGAAAAGACCTAGCCGCAATATATCTTCTGATTGATTAATCCCCAATTGATATCGCGGAAGGATAAAAAAATAATCAATCGCCAGTGTCGAAAGCACAACTGTAACGATCCCTGGTCGAAAGCCACCAGACCAAGTACTGGCGATGATAGCTATATAAAAAAAAGCACCAATAGTTGGAGATATAAACGGTTCTAGCCAGAGCGATAGCATTAGGGCGATCGCAGTTGAGCCAATAGCGACACCATAGACTAATAATCGCTGATAATTTCTCATAATTCTTTACTTCTCCCTACCTGAGAGCGCCAGCGCGTTCTTTGAATGCGGCTCAGTACCCTTGTCACAAGTTCAGGCCCTAGCACTGGCTTGCTAATAAAATCATCGGCTCCGGCAGCGAAGGCTTGCTGAAGGGATTCTGCTTCAGTATGGGCTGTTACTACCAAAACAGGTAAATCTCCCCACTGGGCATCCTGTCGCACGACTTGGCACAACTCTAATCCATTAACTATTGGCATTTCTAAATCTAGTACTACCAAATCTGGAGATGTTGCCATCAAAACCTTCCAAAATTGCTGTGATTGGGAGAGGGTTGTTACTTCCACTCCCCAAGGGGTTAGCAACGCCGATAGTCCAGCCAGGATTACAGGGTCATCGTCTACGATTAAGACTTTAGCTTCAGAAATTTTCGGTTGAGGTAGGACACGAGCGATCGCCTGAAAAATCTCTTCGGTTGTCGCAGGCTTATGCAAAAATTGTCTAGCTCTTAAACGCGATACTGCCAATCGATCTGCCAAGGTATCTCGTCCTGTAAAGACAATCACTGGGATATTTGGCGATCGCTGTGCAATCTCGCTCAATAATATTAATCCGTCTTCCTCTGTTCCCGGAAAACTCAAATCGAGTAAAACTGCGTCAGGAGTTTTTAAAGCTAGACGCGATCGGGCCGCTGCTAAGTTGGGTGCAATCTTCATCCTGATCCCCCATGAGTCGGCTTCTGCTTGCAACTGCTTTGTCAACGTCACATCATCATCGATTACTAACAACCGATAAGTTGGCTTCATCGGGACGCTTTGAGCGGTGGAAATGACAGCAGGGTGAGTTAATTCTTGCTGTAATGTTGTTACCAATTGCGAAAAATCAGAGATTTTATCTGCTAAGAGGGGGAAATCTGCAAGCAGCAAATGTTCTATTTTCCGTGCTAGCCGGGAACCTTCTGGATAACCGAACGTTCCCATCGAACCTGCTAGCTTATGCGCTTCGTGCAATGCTTGCTGATGTAATTCTTTATTTAGATTCCTTGCTAAGAGTGCAATTTTTGCCTGCTCCAGTACTACAACCTGTGCGCCAAAAGAATTACGAAATCGCTCTAGCACTCGATTAACAGAAGTTATATCTTTGGGGCCGGGTTTTTTCCCATCTTGATTTGTTTCCCCAACAGTGATGGAAGGATTAGGTACAGGCTTGATGCGATAGCCCATGCCATATACTGTTTCTAGAAATTCCTCTGTTAGACCTCCTGTTTTCAGTTTCTTTCGTAAATCTTTAATATGAGTCGTAACTGCATTTTCAGTCGGTGCATCATCAAATCCCCAAAGCCGATCTAGAATCACTGCACGACTAAAGATGCGATCTGGGTTTTGCAAAAATAACTCCAGCAGTTTGTATTCTGTCGCCGTCAGCGAAATTTCTTGCTCATTACAAGTCACTCTGCCGGCACTTGGATCTAAACAGAGATTTCCCCAGGTTAACGTAGATGAATCACTCACTCCACTCCGCCGCAACAAAGACCGAATTCTTGCTAGTAATGCTTCCTGGTCAAAGGGCTTAATGACGTAATCATCTGCTCCCGCGTCTAAACCCGCTACAATATCTGCATTAGAATTTTTGCCTGTTAATAACAGAATAGATTTACGGTAGCCTTGCTTTCGTAGTTGCCGACACAAGTTAATGCCATCCAGCTTAGGAATTAACCAGTCCAGCAAAATCAAGTCATATTCAACCGATATTGCTAGGTCTAGCCCAGTTTGTCCATTGCTTGCTACGTCGATAGTATAACGATTTGCACTCAACAACTCTGCCAATGCTGCACTAAGTAATATATCATCCTCTACCAACAAAATTTTCATAAGTTGCATCCAAAGAAGATGCTTATGACACCTTCGTGATCGCAATCAGCCCCTAATTATAAATTCTTAACTCCGTTGCCAAATTTTAATTGTCTTATCTAAACTTCCGCTAACCAACATCTCGCCAGAAGCTGTGAAGGCTAATGCTGTGACTATATTTCCATGACCTGTAAACGTACCCAGTAACTCCCCAGTTTGTAGATGCCATAATTTGATGGTTTTATCAGCACTACCGCTAGCGATAATTTGTCCATCGGGACTTAAGGCGATCGCATATACTCTATCTCTATGTCCTTTAAGAGTATGAAGTAATTCTCCAGTTTCCAATTGCCAAATTTTTATTGTTTGATCCCAGCTACCACTCACGAGCAGTTTAGCATCTGCACTGATTGCTAACGAACGAACGATATGAGAATGACCCATTAAAGTATGCAGAGGTTGTGCATCCTTTAAACTTTTGATCCCCGTCTGGGGTGAAGTTCGCCAGACTTTGATTTTACGATAGCTACCTGTAACTATAGTTTCCCCATCTCGGCTCAAAACCAGAGAATGAGCAGCTGTATCATCTAAAGAAAGTGCGATCGTAACCTGACGATGCATCAAATCCCAAAACAAAATTTTTCTGTCATCTCCGCCTGTAGCTAACATTCTGCCATCTGGAGTAAAGGCAGCACACCGCACTACCCCATTATGTTTATGCAAAATATCTATCAAGTCTAAAGCACCCACGTGCCAAAGTTTAATTGTGGAATCAGCACCGCAACTCACTAAAGTCTGTCCATCTGAACTAAAAGCTAGGGAATTCACTTCATCCACTAGCCCAGGTATCACCCAAGGATACTCTGATAAAGTATCTATTAATTCACCCTTGCTCAAATCCCAGAGTTTCGTTTCTCCACGACTACCACTTGCCAATATAGGTAAGGCTTTACCATTCTTACACGCAAAACTAAAAGCTAGGCAATTAATACCTCTATTGTGCCCTTGTAAAGTTTGCCAGCATTCCCAGTCACCAACTATACCCTTAAGGCAATGCTCTGATGGTAGAGTTTGTATTGTATCTGCGATCGCTTTTTCATTAATTACTGGCGACGTGTCTTTTTTGCCAATAAGTGATTCTAAATACCAACTCAGACCACCGGCATACAACAAGTTACTCGGACTTATATACAGTTTTGGTTCAGTAAGTTCAATTTGATTTGCAGGTAAAAATCCTGTAATTATACTCTGTCTTTCGTATCCTAACTGACCTGTTGATGGATAAAACAAACAGAGAAAAATTAATACTTGGTGATTTTTTAAATCTTCTTGAGTAACCGACCATTTAATTTTGTCTTTCTTAATACCATTAAAACTTTCTCCATCAGCAACATAAACTTGAACACTTAGCTGAGGATTATCTTTTAGTACATAAGAAAATTTGCTTTCGCCACACAAATTTCCCTCATCATCTAAAATCATATTTTGCAAAGTATCTTGTGATACCTTTTTTACCAACTTCCCCAAACGTTCAGCTATCACCAGGTCAACGATTTTTTCCCGCAAAAGATAATCTTCCGCTTGGCGCTGGAAGTATTTGGGAAAAGGTATCGTCCAGTCTGGAGGCTCAGGATATTCAGGTGGCGTAGGCGGTGGATTTTTGGCAAGAACTTCTGCTTGTTGGCGAGAAAATTCTTGGAGTCTGGCCAATGGTTCGCCCCAAAAAGCCATCATTTCAGTGTGACAACCCTTTACTTGACTTTCCAATAAAGATAAGTCATAAGTTCTAGGTTTCTTCACACGTTGAAGGAAGTCAGCTTGTTGAAATTTAAGTAAGCTAATCCAATCCATCTGCATTCCTGCGGCAAACTATTGCATACCTACGGTAAGCTATACCAATGCAATTACTCAAGTTTATAACCTTAGTTAATTAAAAATTCAGTAATGTTAACAGTCTAATAAAACACAGCCATTGGCAGATGTTTCCGGGAAAAATAGAGATGGATAGCACTTAGACATTTCATGAACTGATGCAGTTGAAGTATATAGAATTAAATGATGTCAGTCAATTCTAACGAAGATGGACAACAAGATACTGTTTCTAAGGAAACACTTCTAGCTGCAAAGGAAAGTTTAATGTGAAAAGCATTTTAAAGGTTGCGGCAACGTTAAGTCAACAAATACCCCCACTAAAATGACTTAGTAACGATTATTTTCGGGTATATCATCTGAAATTGGCATAAATGCTGAAGATTAGCCAATTTTAACCTTTGCGTTTTGGTTGTCTGGGTATAGTACTTACATCAGACGAGTCACTAAAAGTATCTCTTGCCTCAATCTGTTTAATTTTCATTTGCAAGTTCAAGTCATCACTGCTAACAATTGTTTCTAAATTCGCTAATCTCCGCTCTAACAGCTCTATTTGCTGCTGCTGCAAATAGTTAGTTTTTGATTTTTGCTCATCAGAACGCCAAACAGCAACTGTACCAACTGCTGCACCACCAATAGCAACTAAAGGAAGAATAGCACCACTTCTAGTAACGGCTGAGAGTGGGACGCAAACTCCGAGAATGGCGACTGTAATTACCCAAATTCTTGTGGTGGCAGATAATCTGACATCTTGGTATTGTTCTACATTTGGTTGAGATTTTTTAGCCATAAGTCTATCCAAAGAAAAGTTATTTGCTAGATTGGCACAATTGCCCACCAAAATACTTCCTACAATTGGGTTAAGTATAATTGCTCTACTAGCGATCGCAGTTCATGCTTTTTTCCAACTAGGCAATACTTCTTGGGTTTTGGGGATAATGGTAAAGACAAAACCTTTAACTCAAATCTAGTAACTTTTTTCCCAAAACAGATTCCGAGTTATAAAGCAATACAGTTCAGATAAGACCAAAACACTTGTAGAGACGGCGATTTATCGCGTCTCGAAAACCCAACGTCAATTATGTTACAGCAAGAAACCGAGCCTGCGATGCCTACACGTTGATGACTCTGCTATCAATGGGTAAGGAAAAATCACGAGACCATTCATTCCAAGAGCCAAAATAATTTCTAGCAGAAATTCCTACTTGTTCAAGAGCTATTAATGTATTAGCAGCCCTTGAACCTTTAAAGCAGTAAATATACACAATGGACTCTGGAGTAATACCTACTGATTGACAAATCTCTCGGATTTCATTTGGCGATCGGAATGTGGGGATTTCCGATTCGGAATTCATCAGATGATGCCATTCTAACCATACAGCATTAGGGATTCGACCTTTGCGAGGGCAAAAGTCAGGATTATAGGGAGAAGAACTCAGCCCAAGCCATTCGTTGCGATCGCGCACATCTAATTTAATAATTGCTGGATTATCAATTGCTTGCAACATCTCGGCGGTAGTCACCATTATGTCAGTGTTGGGATGCAATCTAAATATGCTGCTTTCACATAATGGTACTTCATCGGTAGTAGGTAATCCCTCTGTCAGCCATGCTCTATATCCTCCGTGTAAGATAGATACCTCAGCGCAACCCAAATACTTCAGTAAAAAAGCTGCTCGACAAGATTGACCATAACCTTTATTTAAAGTATCCTCATAGACAATTAACCGTTCCGCACCCGATATTCCCAGCTTGCTCATAATTTCTGCAAAATACTCTTGTAATTCCTTTAATCCGGCTGGATAGGAACTCTCTAAAAGATAGGTGAAAAAATCTCTAATATTTATGGAGTGAGGAATATGAGAAATAGCATAATCTTCGGGAGTTCGTGTATCAATAATGACAGGAAGTGATGACTTTTCTGCTAATATGGACGTGAGTTCTTGAGGAGAAATGAGGGCTTTTGTATTCACAATTTCATACTTCTGTTATCCTACCATTAGGCATTATCGCGCTCGGTAGATTTGTATTTTGAAATGGAAATCACAGAAGAATGAATGTTGAATGTTACAAGATAACTTTTGTCGATGTGTTGTTTTAAAACTGATTCAATCAAGTTAAACAAATATGGAAATTGAATGTTTATTCAAAAATTCTTCAAAATCAAATTTATGATAAAGCTTAGAATGCAGGTTTAATAAAATCTACAAACGTGAATTTTCTAATTCTATTTGTGATTTGTTAGACCTATTATGCATTTGCATCCATTTAAAAGTAGTGATATTTAATAATAAACCCACAAAAAATAATAACACCATCAAGGCTATCTGATACCAGAGAACTGGCTGGACAAATAAATCTAAAATCACGTGTAGTAAGTTCATGATGCTGTAAAAGACAGTTAAGCCAAAATGAATGATTCGATAACGCTTTGAATCGGTAAAAATAGTCAGAATAATTGCCAGCATTGGTAGCACAAAAAAACCTAACATCAACCACATAATTCCAGAAATATCGTTGATATTTGTAGCTTTTTGAGATTCAATAACAGATAAACCGTGAAAAAGCGGCATTAAACCCAGTTCTGTATGAAACAATGTCCCTAGTAGAAATACTGTCCAAAGAGCAATGATTCTTTCCCGATAATTAATTGCCATAACCATAATTGATTCTAAAATTATTGTGTTATTGTCTGACTTTCAATTTATATAAAGAATTTGAGTAACTTGTGAAGTTAAGCAAACTTGATAAATTCGCGTCCTTATTGTGGTTCAAGGCTACAATTCGCAGTTAGCATTAGTGACGCAGACCGAGCAAACAGCATTTCTATAATTGTGCGGCGGTATTTTTCCAGGCGATCGCTTCGCTATGCTGCATATCTTCGCATTAATGGTCAAAAGTCAAGCTTTTTGGATTTTTGACTTTGGGCGATTTTGGCGAAAAAAATGATACTTGCGTAAGTCCTCATACCATTTCTTTGTGAAACTGCGCCAAACCCTTTTAACTTCTTTCTTTGTGTCCTTTGCGTCCTTTGCGGTTCGTTTCTCTTTCTTCTGTCCTGTACTTAAATATGGTTTAGCGCATCTCCATACAGAATTGGTATCAGAATTAGTTTTTAGCTTCTGGAATGCGCTGTACTTTCAGTTACATATAAAGAGTTTGAGGAACTTGTGAAGTCCATTGGTCATTTATTGTTTGTCATTGGTGAGTGTTTCAGGTATATTTATGTTTCTTAACAAGGAGTAAATTGATCATGTTCCCTCTGCTAAAAACATACCCCTTTCCTACGGAACGCTCCGTGAACGGGGAAATGAGGTACGTGCAGCGAATGATGTGGAGTATTATCTTTGTAATATTCTTCAGCCTGACTAGCACCTTCATGCTTCCTGCTGCTACTTGGGCTGCCACTTTTGGCTTGGGAGTTGACAATATTCATCTTGCTCCCTGTCCGCCTTCTCCGAACTGTGCTGTCAGTCAAGATGCTGATTCCAAACATAGCATTGACCCGATCGTCTATCATGTAGACCTCAAGACAGCACGAGCAACTTTACTCAAAGTTCTTAGTGTGGTTCCACGTACAGAGGTTATTCAACAGACAGATAATTACATCCATGCTCTTTCTAAGAGTAGGATATTCCAATTTGTGGATGATGTTGAGTTTTATTTCCCTGCTAATGAGTCAGTAATTCATCTACGTTCCGCATCACGTCTTGGAGACTCAGATTTTGGTGTAAACCGTAGGCGCTTGGAGCAAATTCGTCTAGCACTACGCGATTTAAAAATTTGATTTGTGTTTTCTAGTAAGGGCTTTAGTACTTGAAAGCCAAGAACTAAAGTTCTTATTATCAGCTATTAAGCATTTACACATCTGTCATATTAAAAAGTCTTTAGTCTTTGCCTTTTTGCCAATGTTCTTGAGTCTTAAAGTCAAGATGATACTCGGAACACTAGCCTAAAGCGATCGCAGAAATTTTCTTTCGATCTACTGAAGTTGCTAGAGTAATAATAAACTTCGTTCCCTGACCAGAGGTTGACGAGCAGTTGATTTGTCCATTATGTTTATCGATAATAATTTGGTAGCTAATAGCTAATCCTAGCCCAGTTCCTTTTCCCACAGGCTTAGTTGTAAAAGATGGCTCAAAAACTCTCGCTTGCACTTCAGGAGGCATACCAAGAGCGTTATCTTCGATGCAAATTGTCACGGTTTGTTGCTCATGCTGGATTGATGTAGCGATCATGATGGTGTGAGGGCTAGCAGCAGCTATCTCCTCAACTGAGCGGTTTTGATAGAGGTCATCAAATGCATCAATGGCATTGGCGATAATATTCATAAATACCTGATTCAGTTGTCCGGGATAGCAAGTGATTGGAGGTAACTCACCATATTGTTTAACAACCTCGATTACAGAGCGTTCTCCTTGGTCTTTGAGTTGATGTTTTAATAGCATTAAGGTACTATCAATTCCCTCGTGAATTTGAAACTCCACCATAGATGAGATATCAGATCGAGCAAAGGTTCTTAGAGAAAGGCTGATATCCTTCAGACGACCAATTCCCTGCTCCATTGATCCCAAAATTTTTGGTAAATCTTCAACTAGATACTCTAAGTCAATTTCTTCAACAAGTTCTTCAATTTCTGGGTCTGGATGTGGTAGCTTTTGGTGTTGGAGATTCACCAAACGCAGAAGATCCTTGACATATTCCTCAATATGAGAGCAATTTCCACTAATAAAACCAATCGGGTTATTAATCTCATGACCTATCCCTGCAATAAGTTGTCCAAGGGTGGACATTTTCTCACTCTGGATTAGTTGTAGTTGGGTGTTTTGTAACTGTTGGAGAGATTGGGTTAATTCTGCGGTGCGTTCTTGCACTCTTGGTTCGAGGGTACGGGTAAGATTGGAATCAAACGAGTTTGTGGATTTTCTTGTAAATGAACCATTAGCTCAAAGCCATCCATGTTAGGCATAGCTAAATCAAGGGACTTCCAGAAAATAAACTATTCCATTAACAATAATGATCATCATTTTAAAGAGGGATGAAGGGGCAGCCTATGGCTGCCCCTTCATCCCTCTTTTGTAGTAATTTGAATAATGATTGAGTTTTTGAGTGTGGTAACTGGTAGCTATAGTATTAACTGATTCTCTCAAAAAGTTGTTAATTGAAACTGCGTCTCAATTAAAGGGTGCAGCAAAGCGCTTTCTTTATGGCACAGGCAGTTCAGGGCTTAGGTTTAGGAGGGCAAAGGCTTGCACAATCAGAATTAGGATGGAATAGAGACACAATTCGCAAAGGAGTAAGAGACTTAAAAAGTGGTATTACTTGTGTTGATAACATGAGTGCTAAAGGACGTTATAAAGCAGAAGAACACCTACCAAATCTTTTAGAAGATATAAAAAATTTAGTTGACTTCTATAGTCAAACTGATCCGAGTTTTCAAAGTCAAAGACTATATACCAGACTCAGTGCATCTGAAGTCAGAAAGCAATTAATCGAAAAATATGGTTATAGTGATGAAAATTTACATACATCAGAAACAATTCGAGTCAAATTGAATAATTTAGGTTACAAGCTCAGAAGGGTAAAGAAAGTTCAGCTTCAAAAAAATCCCACAAACTGATGCAATCTTTGAGCCACTAGACATAGTTAATATTGAGGCTTCGGAAGATAAGAGTGTTTTACGCCTAAGTATGGACGGAAAAGCCCGCGTTAAGATTGGCTCATTTGATCGAGGGGGTAAAAGCCGGGATGGAGTGAAAGCTGATGACCATGATTATAATCCAAAAAAAACTGTAACTCCTTATGGTATCTTTCTTCCAAAGCTTGATGAGCTATTTTTATACTTTACAGAATCGAAAGTTACAAGCAATTTTATTGTTGATATTTTAGAGGATTTTTGGTTAGAACAAAAGCATCGTTTTTCCGATATTCAAACCCTACTTCTCAATCAAGATAATGTGCCACAGAACAGTTTACGGCGTAACCAATTTATGAAACGTATAGTAGAATTTGCCCAAAAACATCAAGTAAATATACGTTTAGCTTAATATCCGCCCTATCATAGTAAATATAATCCGATAGAAAGGACATGGGCAATACTAGAGAATCATTGGAATGGCAGCATTTTAGATGAAGTGGAGACGGCTTTAAAGTTTGCTAGTACTATGAAATGGAAAGGTTCTCATCCAGTAGTTAAACTAGTACACAAAAATTATGAGGATGGGGGTAAAGCTTACAAAAAAAACGATGGCTCAAATTGAAAAACAGATTGAGCAGCTAACCGATTCTACTCATGAAGTTTTCCCAAATTTAGGTAATTGGTTTATTGATATTTGTTGTAGTAAAACAAAAGTTATTTGATTTTAATAACAGCATTTATTTAGCTACAAAACATAATAATTTTACACTGTTTAACTTCAAAGCAGACGACAAGTGTATAGATTCTTCATGCATAGATGAGGGGAGAAAAGGGGTTGCCCTCAGCAACCCCTTTTCTCCCCCCCCCCTTAAAATGATTATTATTCTCGAGAAAACCTGTCTCTTGTTTTTCTTGGAATAATTTATTCTTTGGAAGTCCCTTACGACAGATATATTGTTAGTGTCATTATGTCTATTAGCATAGTTATAATCTCAGCAATTAGATGCTTGGGAAAATATTTTCCTACATGGTTTAATATCATTAAGGAATTTACAACTCAATGTAATCCTATTCTGATAGACCTTCCAATAGTTTCTGTAAGTTAATCATTTGTAACTAGGTAGTAATTTTAAATAATGGAAAATACATTAATTGATAAAACCTTTCGTGACAGCGATGGCAAAATTGTTTTAGCTCAGATGCCAAACCTACCACTGATTGTTTGGATAGTAACCAGTTTACTAGCTCTAATTTTTACAAATGGTAAAATCAATACAGTTTTAGAGGTACTAGCAAATGGATCTTTGTTTACTTGGGCGTGGCTGGAATTATTTCAAGGGGTCAATTATTTTCGTAGAGCGTTAGGTCTTGCTGTCTTGATTGGGATTATTGCATTAAAAATTCAGTATTTATAACGGACTCAGCAATTTAGGATTTAGGACTTACGCAAAAATTGCCAAAAAGCTTAATTTCTCGCAGAGAAGAAAAGTATTTATAGAGTGTGCGTAAGTCCGATGATTAGGTAAAATTATTTATACATTTTTATAGACTGTCGCTCTAGTTTATATATATGAAATGGTGAACGCATTTTAAAGGTTTATCCAGAATGATAATTGTTCTAAATTGTTGCAATTATATTTAAAAGCCAGATTTTTCCCCTCGAAAACCAATCTGCAACTGCTTATACCAATTTTTTATGAAGCTGCATAGAATTCGATCCCCCCTAGCCTACGCCAGTCGCTCATGGGGGAAACCCCCTTCTCTACGAGACGCTCCGCGTTCGCGTAGCGTTCCGAAGGAAAGGCGCTAGCCTCTCCCTTTGGGAGAAGACCGCGCTGGCTCCCCTTAATAAGGGGGGAACCAGAAAAACATCTATCAAAGTCCCCCTAAAAAAGGGGGATTTAGAGGGGGATCAAGATATGTGCAACTTCACATTAAATTAGTATTAGGGCTGCTCTTTTTTCCACGCAACATAGTTTACACAACCCTGTTCATCAACATACTGACGCAGTTATAATCCCAGGTTTTGAAACTTGGCACTGTAGCTGCGTCGATATTTTATGTCAACCGACAATTAAGCTTAACTAGAAAATGTAACCGTATTGTAACGGTGGCTTTAGTTGACGTTGCAAAAGTTTACATTTAGAATGGAAGGCGGCAAAATACGATAAGCATTTATTCTTATTTATCCTGATGATTTGAGATTTGATGAGTATATATTCCTGTAAATAGTTAAAACTAAATCTTCTAGAGTTCAAGATAGTTTACAAAAGTATAGATTCCTTAATATAATGAAATCAAAATTGAGAAGGCAAATTGATTGTCAGAAGTGATGAATGCTATTGAATTTCCCTGGCTAACAGCCATAATCCTCTTACCCTTGGTGGCTGCCTTAGCCATACCCCTGATCCCAGACAAAGAAGGTAGAACTGTGCGTTGGTATGGTCTGGGAGTTGCGATCGCTGACTTTGCACTGATGATTTATGCCTTTTGGTATAAGTATGACTTTCAGAGTTCAACACTCCAACTTGTTGAAAACTATCCTTGGATACCGCAGTTAGGTTTGCATTGGGCTGTGGGGGTTGATGGTTTATCGATGCCCTTATTGCTTCTAACAGGCTTAATAAATACTCTCGCAATCTTCGCGGCTTGGAAAGTTACCACCAAGCCGCGATTATTTTATGGTTTGATGCTAGCGATGTACAGCGCCCAACTTGGTGTATTCGTCGCTCAGGATTTGCTATTGTTCTTCCTAATGTGGGAAATCGAGTTAGTGCCGGTTTACCTACTGATTTCCATCTGGGGAGGACAAAATCGCCGTTATGCGGCTACTAAATTCATTCTTTACACAGCCGCCGCATCAATATTCATCTTGATTGCCGGTTTTGCAATGGCATTCTCTGGAGATAACGTCACCTTCGATATGGCGACTCTGGGAATGAAAGAATACCCTAAAACCTTGGAATTGTTGGTTTATGCAGGTTTCTTGATTGCCTTCGGTGTGAAGTTACCAATTTTCCCTTTACACACTTGGCTACCTGATGCCCACGGTGAAGCATCAGCACCCGGTTCGATGATTTTGGCTGGTGTGTTGTTGAAAATGGGTGGTTATGCTCTGATCCGCTTCAATGTGGAAATGTTGCCCAATGCCCATGTGACTTTTGCCCCAGTACTGGCAATTTTGGGTGTGGTTAACATTGTCTACGGTGCTTGCTGTGCCTTCGCTCAAACCAATCTCAAACGCCGCTTGGCTTACTCTTCAATTGCCCACATGGGATTTGTGCTAATTGGGATTGCCTCTTATACAGAACTGGGTATAAGCGGTGCAGTATTACAGATGGTTTCCCACGGCTTGATTGCTGCTAGCTTGTTCTTCCTGTCTGGCGTGACTTACGATCGCACTCACACCTTGATGATGGATAAAATGGGCGGTATGGCCAAGGTAATGCCCAAAACCTTTGCTCTGTTTACCATTGGTTCAATGGCTTCTCTCGCCTTACCCGGAATGAGTGGCTTTGTGGGTGAGTTGATGGTATTTCTGGGTATCGCCACCAGTGATGTTTACAGTTCCAGCTTCAAAATTGTAGTCGTGCTGCTGTCAGCAGTTGGCGTGATTTTGACACCAATCTATTTACTGTCGATGCTGCGTCAAGTGTTCTACGGTGAACAAAGTCAAGAGTTGCACTTGGATGCTGTAATATCTGATGTCAAACCCCGCGAAATATTTATTACCGCTTGTTTACTGCTGCCAATCATCGGTATTGGTTTTTATCCCAAATTGGCAACGCAGACTTATGATGTGAAAGCAATAGAATTAGCCGCTCATGCTCGTCAAGTTCTACCAGTTGTTGCTCATCAACAACCATCAAGTCTGTACTCGCGGATTTTTACAGCACCAACATTGGCTACTTCTCAAGTTGAAAGTTCGATTAACATTTCTGAGTAAATTAACTTCCCATTAAGGGGTCTGCAAGTAAATTCTAAATTATTAGGGCAATAAAGGGGTGGTTAGATAACTACCCCTAAAATTTTGGCATTCTAGAGGGGCGATCAGGTGCTAAACTTTTCGTAATTTAGGATATAGCCAAAAACTAAACAAACGGCTAACTCTAGGCATGACAACATAAGTTAATAGCAAAACCATAGTAATGGTAATGATCAACGAAATAATTAAGGGAGGTAAGCCGCGAAGCAGGGGCGTTATAAATGTATTCAACAAATTAATCAACACAAATACAGCTCCCCAAGTTAGCAATGCTGTTTTGTAGCGTGGTGGGGTTTTCAGTGGTTGACCGGGAAGAGAAAACCAAGCTTCTAATCCACAGATTTGTTGAACATCAGGATCGGATTCCACCAAATGTTTACCTTGATTCAGCCAATATTCGCGATCGCGCGATGTCATCCACACCTTTAAATTTTCATAACCGTCAAACCGGAAGATGATCGCATATTCATTTCGCACGCCAAGTTGGGGACGAATCACATTTGTTCCCAGATGACCTATATAGGTTCTGGAAACCCTGGTAATTTCTTTCAACCAAGCCTCGTAAGCACTTTCGCATCCTGGCTTTACAACTTGCGTAATGACCACGGTTACAAATTGATCGTCCTGTTCCATCTCCATTCGTTATGCCAATCAATTTTGGATTTTAGATTTTTTACGTAGCTTGATTTTTGCAGAGCAAGTATAAATTTGCTTGTTCTGAAACATTTTTCTTTCAATTGGGGATTTTCAATTGAAAATCCCCAATTTGGTCATTCTCAACCCAAGGGATATCCAGGTTTTCCAACTTCAAGCCGAACAACATTAGCAGGAACAACACCTGTGGATGGAGGTAAAAACATTCCACCATTCGTTACAACATAAATCGCAGTGCGATCGCTCTCAGTTTGACCAAAAGCTACGGCTGTGCTACCAATTACACCTGACTCGGCTTGAGCAATGATAGTAGTACTGCGATCGGGTGCAATTCGTACCACACTGTTGTAAATGTGCGTTGCTCCATAAAGGTTGCCTTCTACATCAAAGGCAAAGTCATCAATATTGGTCTGCTCAACAAAAATTTCCGGCTCACCTGGTTTATCTGTGCTATCAACGGGAATCCGCAACAGCAACATTCTTTCTGTATTTGAAACGTAGAGGAAATCACCAAAACGCTTCAAGCCATTTGCAGCAGGAAACACGCTCTCCGAATTGCTACGAGCAAGCATTGGATGTTCTAGCCAAATTGATCCACTGGATTGAGCAACATCAATCAGCCAGATTGCACCACGATAGGAATCTGCTGTCAAATACTGAGTGTCGGAAAGTGGTGTGATACCATTGAGAAACATTGCGTCTGGCAGTGTCAGCAACGTTTCCACCGTGCCATCACTATTAACTAGAGAAACCACAGGTATAGAATCAGCATTCCAGCCTGTTGCTACTAGATCGCCGTTGGTAGTGAAAGCAAGACCACTTACTTTGCCTTCAACAGTAGCATGAATTTGCTGATTGCCATTTGGGGTAATGCGAACAATCTTGCCGACCTCATGATTGCTTACAAAAATTGTGCCATCTAGTGCGTAGGCGTAGCCCGCCGCAGGTATCGCTAGATTTTCCAAAAAAGTATTAACTGGGAACGAGGTAATAATTTTAGCAGGTGCTAATTTAATCGGCTTATCCGCGTAAATAGGCGGTAAACCTGCGGAATTTCCCATATTAACCTACCATTGTAATTGAATGGGGCCACCAAACTTTCGCATCTCTGCAAAAAACAGTCCTTGCGCTCCTCCATCGGGAAGTGTTGCTAAATAGACAGCAGTTTCGGCTCCTTCTTCTGCCGTGAACGGCGCATCATCTCCCCCCATATCTGTCTTCATCCAACCTGGAGAATAAGCATTTACGAGAATATTAGTACCTTGGAGTTCCTTGGCGAGAAGCACAGTTAGTCCATTTACTCCCACCTTTGAGAGTCGATAAGAAGGCGCTAAAGGGTAGTAGTCAGTGGGAACTGATGTTAGAGATGCCATTTCCGTTGAGATATTGACAATGCGACCGTAGTTTTGCACCTTCATCAACGGAATTAATGCTTGAGAAATTCTGAGTACCGCTAGAACATTGGTTTCAAAGGTCGATCGCATCGTTTCCAGTTGCACAGTTAGTAAGCTGGACTCTTCCGGCTTAGTTGTGGGATTCACGCCTGCATTATTGACCAGAATATCTGCCTTGCCGTAAGTTTCACGCAGCCATTCTGTAAACTGTTGCACACTTCCATCATTCGTGACATCCAGCGTGTGATAGTCAACATCAAGCCCTTCACTGGTAAGCTGCTGTTTAGCAGCAAGACCATCTGTTTCATTACGACTCGTCAGAATTACGCGGTTGCCAATTTGGGATAATTGACGGGAAATAGCATATCCTAGCCCTCGATTGCTGCCTGTTACCACAGCAATCTTTTTTTCAGTCGTCATTTTTATGACCTTGAAACTGCTTGTGATTTTACTGTACTGAGATGCGGTGAATTAAGCAAGTTGATTGCAATGATATGTTTAATCAATGAGATTACTGACGTTTAATTCAAACTCGAAGCTTGCCGTCCACCTAAGCGTTGTTCTTTTTCCACTGGCAATAATTCTAATCTTCATGAGTTAACCCTCGTTTAACCGTAGATTGTGAAAAGATTATAGTTAAAGCAGGTGAAGTAGCCACAAAGCAATTGTGACCACCAACTTACCTGTAGCCACAGAGATTATACCAATGGTCTTGCAATTGCAACCTGCGATCGCCATGACCAACGATCAATGCCTAATGGCGGTGCGTAGGCGTAGCGCGTCGTAGACATCGCCAGATGCGGCGTGGATAAAACGCGATCGCTGGGAAGCCATACCAGCAGAACTGCGAAAAAAATTTGCACCGATTTGTCCTGAGTTTGTGATTGAATTGCGTTCTGAAACTGATAACTTGCGAATTTGCAAGATAAGATGCAAGAGTATATTGATAATGGGACGCAACTTGGTTGGTTAATTGATAGAAAACAACGCCGAGTTTTTATTTATCGTCCTAATATTGCAGTTAAGGTATTAGATAACCAATACACTGAATGAAGCAAGATGCTACAAGTGTAGGGTATAAGAGTATCATGTCTTAGTAACCCATCAGTGCATAGTAAAAGCAACAATTATTTTTATGGATAATAACTACCCTTTTGATGAAGAACAAATTTGGTTTAATGATTATGCTGACGAAGAGGATGATTTTCAAATTGATGAATATGATTTAACCTCTACACCAAATGATTTTAATGTAATAACGATTTACAATTTTATGGAATCTGGTGCTGTTAAAATACCAGGGTTTCAAAGAAATTATGTTTGGGATATAAACAGAGCATCTAAGCTGATTGAATCAATAATTTTAGGTTTACCAATTCCACAAATTTTTCTATATGAAGAAGCAAGAAATAAGTTTTTAATTATTGACGGACAGCAACGATTAATGTCTATATACTATTTCATTAAAGGTAAATTTCCTCTTAAGGAGAAACGTGTTGAACTAAGAAGAATATTTGAAAAAAATGGTTATATCCCTGATAAAATCTTGAGCGACGAAAATTATTTTAGTAAGTTTGATCTAAGTCTTACACAAAAGCTTCCCGAACAGCCTAATAAATTTAAAGGACTTAATTACCACACTTTAGGTGACTACAAAACACAGTTTGAGCTTAGACCTATTCGGAATGTAATAGTTAAACAAAATTTCCCTAAAGATGATAGTTCTTCAATATATGAAATATTTAATCGTTTAAATTCGGGTGGTGTTAATTTGTATCCGCAAGAGATTAGAGCCAGCTTATATCATTCTCCTTTTTACGAAATGCTTAATCGTCTAAATATGGAAGAAGGATGGCGAAAATTATTACAAATGAATGAGCCAGATATTCATATGAAAGACGTTGAGCTTTTACTTCGAGGTTTTGCCATGCTTATTGATGGAGAAGACTATGCTCCTTCACTACCAAAATTTTTAAATAATTTTTCAAGAAGGAGTAGAAAAAACACTCAAGAGCAAAATGATTATCTTGAGAACTTGTTTAAATCATTTCTAAGGCAGTTTGAATCTTTACCTGAAGATCCATTTATTGGAAAACGTAACAAACGCTTTCATATAGCACTTTTTGAAGCTGTATTTACAAGTGTATGTAAACCAATATTTTTACAGCATGAGTTCTTAAATTCTCCTGTAGACATTAGTAAAATTGAGCAAATAGAAATCGATGGACAGTTTATAAAGGCTTCCTCAGAAGGCACAACAAAAAAGACAAATGTTGAAATTCGTTTAAAACGGGCTAAAGATATTTTAGGTATTCAAGGGTAGAAAAGTGCTAGAAGAAACAGGTGTTGATAGGCTCTATAAAGAGTTTAAAACTTTAATAGAATATATTGAACAAGGAAATGAAATATCACTCCGAAATACAGTAGATGAAAATTTTAGAAAAGCTTTACTTTTATCCGCAGCAAGTTATTTTGAACACCGTATAACCAATGACATTCTCGAATACATGGGTGAAATATCTAACAAAAACGAGCTTTTAGTTTCCTTTGTGAATAATAAGGCTATAAGTAGACAATATCATACGTATTTCAGTTGGAAAGATACAAATGCAAATAGTTTTTTTGGTTTATTTGGTGATATATTTTCAAATTTTATCAAACAAGAAGTTAGAAATAGCGAACAGCTGAGTTCATCTATTAAGGCATTTCTTGAAATAGGACGCGAAAGAAATAGATTAGTTCATCAAGATTTTGGTACATTCTCTCTAGAAAAAACATCTGATGAAATCTATCTACTTTACAAAGATGCTCTAGTATTTGTGAATGCTTTACCTGATAAACTTCGCCAATGCTTACAAAAAAATGAAGCCGAAAAAATCGGGACTGAGAAATAAATCTCAGTCCCGATAAAAAAGCGGGCTAACCGCTATTTATATGGTTAACCCGTGCAGCTTTGGGAACGCGCAGAGAAATTGTTATTGCAATACCAACTTCACATTGGCGTTTTGCAGACCGCGCTGTTTTACTTCAGCCAAAGTTTTGTTAACGGCATACTTTTGGTTGATAGAGTTGATCAACTCGGTTTGGTTGTGCTTCTTAGCAACGCCCCACAGGTCAGCGATTAGGTCAAAAGAACCATCGCTGTTGCGAGACCAGCCGAGGTCATATTCGCCATCTAACATAGCAACGATGTCAGAACGGACGCGCTGACCGTTATAACCACGGACATCAGCTTCAGTCTTTACGCTGATACCGAGGTCGCGCAAAGAAGCTTTGAGGATTTCGGCATCGGTGATCTTGGTACGCAGGGTGCTAAAGTGAGACATTTGGGTTTCCTCCAATGAGAAGATTGAGAAAAACGACAACGGTTTGTTTCGGGCGAAGCCGCTCTTAGCAGGATGCGGCTTTTTCTTATAACTGCTAGCATTCAGAGCTAGCCTTTCCCCCTGGGATGGCAGAGGAAAGCTTTTAAAACTCCATTCGCTGATATTCAGCTACGGAGGATGCTGCGGGGCGTGCGCGCTGTCTGGCCCAATCTCTCAGAGCCGTTACTTGTTCTTGCATCGTTCGAGACAGCGGCAATGTTGCCTTCAGTGCAGCAATAATATCTAATTGGGTGAACTCCCGATCTTGGGCAAAAGCTTCATACATTGCCGCAACGATCGCTTGCTCAACTTCTGCCCCAGAAAAGCCATCAGACATCTTGGCTAGTTGCTCAAGATCGAATCTAGAGATGTCTTCACGGCGCTTGGTCAGATGAATATTAAAAATGTGTTGCCGTTCTTCCGGTGTTGGCAGATCGACAAAGAAAATTTCATCAAAGCGTCCTTTCCTCAAGAATTCGCCAGGTAAGCGTTCTACTCTGTTGGCAGTTGCCATCACGAACACTGGTGATTTCTTATCTTGCATCCATGTGAGGAAAGAGCCGAATATTCTGCTTGATGTTCCCCCATCGGAATCAGAAGAACCTCCACTACCAGCAAAGGATTTATCTAATTCGTCGATAAACAAAATCGCTGGGGAAATAGATTCTGCTGTTTTTAGGGCGTTCCGCAAGTTTGCTTCACTTCGTCCCACCATTGAGCCGTCGTAGACTCGGCCCATATCTAACCGCAGCAGTGGTAAACCCCACAGCCGGGAGGTAGTTTTAGCAATCAATGACTTACCGCAACCGGGAACTCCGAGAATTAGCATCCCTTTTGGTTGAGGCAAACCATACTCTCTCGCTCTTTCTGTAAAAGCGTTAGAGCGTTGCTTGAGCCATCTTTTTAACTCTTCTAAGCCACCTACTGCATCAATGGTTTCATCTTCTTCAATGTATTCTAAGATTCCATTGCGCCGAATTAGTTGCTTTTTCTCAGATAAAACGATATCTACTTCATCTTCCGTCAAACGCCCTGTAGTTACCTGCGCCTTTCGGTAGACTTTCTCAGCTTCATCTTTAGTTAGTCCTAAAGCTGCTCTGAGAAGCTTTTCTCTAGCCTCTGTTGTCAACCGCCGACCACGATTTTGGTCTACGTGCTGAGTCAGTACTTTATTTAACTCCGCCATGTCTGGCAGTGTAAAATCGATAACAACAACTTCTTTTTCCAACTCTATAGGCACTTGTTGCATTGGAGACATCAAAATGATGTTCTTTTGCGTACCTTTAAAGCTAGCGATCGCATCACGTAACGATCTATTTGTTGCAGGCGCATCAATAAAGGGGTGTAAATCTTTAAGAATAAATATACTCGGTTCTTTCTGCCGGATTATCCACTCAATCGCCGCCTCTGGAGACACGGTATTATGTTGGGTGACATTCCGGGGTTGACCATATTCCACAATCCCGTGTGTCACTGTCCAAACAAATACTCGGCGCTGGGGCTTCAACAACTGGGCGATTGTGGAAACTGCTTGCTCGGCCCGCTCTTCCTCGGAGGTCACAAGGTAGATTAAAGGGTATTGAGCTTGAATTAGGATATTGAGCTCTTCTTTCATACTTCGACCTACTTGAGACCTTATAGAGACAGTAGAGACATTGCTTCTGGTAAAGACAACCGAATCATGAATGAATAATCCATAATTCCTATCTATCTAGCAAGGAACTAACTCTTCCTCACCCTTGGGGTTGGTTTCATCTCCATCCATTTCATCAATGGAAAGATGTTCTTGACCGACTACTCCTGGTTGATTGCCCAAAGTAACCAGTTCCCCATCACGTAAGACTAGTGAGCTATCACAAGTTGGGCATGAATAAACTCTATGAGTCCGCCCATAAGAAGAATCTTCTAACTCGTCAACCAATTCTTGATTAGATAGGTAAAAACCAAGGGCACGTTCGGCAAGTTCTGACATTGGTTCGGAATCAACTGCTGAACGAATCTTTAGTTTTCTGTGCAACTCTGGCGATAAATACAAAGTAACCTTTTGCTTAGTTTGCGTTTGCATATAACTCTTTAACGGTCTTACCCGGGTATGTATATCAACTTATCGGTTCTTCTATTGGTTGTCAAGACAGCAAAACGTTTTGACGCTACTTTTGTTATATTTATTCACATTAGGAGCTAAAATGCTGTTTATTGAGTGATAAATCCCTCACGACAAACCTCTTCGAAGTTAATCAGGGCTTAGGATTCAAATCCTGAAACCTCAATGGCAATTAGCGATCGCTAATTAATGATTCCCTAACTTGGCCTATTTTTTAACTATTTGGAGTGTAAGCGGATTAAAGTTGAACACCTTTCCGGTTGTAAACAACTGATATCCACAGGAGATGCCAGCGAATGACACTAGCAGAGAAAAAAGAGACACAGAGCCGATTACAACACCACTGGCGATGAATAGAGCAATTCCGATCCCAATCAAAACCCATCCTAGCTTCCGATTATCGCGCCCACCCCAATTTAGAGCTACTACACCTCCCATACACAGCAAAATTCCAGGTGTGCTGCGTAAGTAGACGCTCACATAAATACTTGTACTTAAAAATGTAATGCCTGCTAGGATTAGCCCCAAACCAAGAAGCTTACTAGCAAAGATTACTTGTTCCTCTTCTTTACTGGTGGTAGGCGCTGTAATTTTCGTTGGCGCGGAATTTGGTGTAGGATTTTTTGCGGTAGACGCAGAGTTTTGCTGCACCCTAAACATAAAAGTTATTTTGTCTCCTTGCCCAAGGGAAACTCTGTCTCCTGGATGCAGTGGACAAAAAACTTGAGGTTGAAGTTTCGCACCATTAATGTATGTACCATTAGAACTGCCCAAATCGGTAATATGGTATTCGTCCCCATTCATCCAAATTTGTGCGTGGATGCGAGATGCCACATCCGAATCTGGTAAGCCAGAAATATCAATATCAGGCGGTTTTTGGTCGTTTGGCTTACCAATGGAAATTACAGAAAGATTTGGTGGAAATTGTAAAGATGTGTTGGTTTGGAAGTGAAAAAGCTCCAAAGTTAGCTCGGGTGTCTGAGATGCACTGTACATAAAATGTGTGATATAGCACTCTTTATAAGCTTCTCTACTGAGGAGTCAAAAGAGAATGGTAAATATCCTGAAAGAATATTTAATTTTTAACGAGCGCTCTTTCAGTGCAAGGTATTGATCTGAGTTTCTGGTATTTCTATAAAATCAGTGACTTTGGCAAAATGTGTAATATAAATGGCTACTACGAATAAAATCTGTAGTTTGGGGCGAAGAATTTATCGATTTGCTGCTAGCGTTAGCGCGGTTATTGCCCTGTTAATAATTTTGTGGGGTTGTACTGCCAATGATTTTAACGCTGGAGCGATCGCATGGAAAACTTATAGCAACTCCCGTTATGGCTTTGAATTTCCATATCCGAGTAACTGGACTTCTTCAGCAGGCCCAGCAAATGGTGATGGAATTGCGTTTATTTCGCCCCAAAACAAAACGGTGGAAATTCGAGGGTGGGCAAGTCAGCAGTTACTGAATTCGATTGTTACAGAGCAAGAGCCAGTGAAAAAGATTAAACCCAACTTTCAAACCGCCCAAGGAGTATCTGGGATGCTAGTTGTAGAAGTTGATCAAGGAGTAGGTTCTATGACACTGACACTAACTCAGGATCAAGTGAAATACTTTTGGCAGGGACGAAGCAAAAGCCAAGAATTTCAAGATTACTATCGTTTGTTTTATTACATTGCCCAGCAGTATCGAATTTCAAAGTCTTGAGTTAGGACTGGAGTTTCTTTAGCGATGCCAAACTTAAAACCTTTATATTGATGATATTTATCCACCTCTGACTTTTTCTTGCGATAATTCCCAAGGGGGACGCGCTCTCCACTGGTTAGTCAAAGGGGGATAGATGACATTCAAGCGGTTGGTTTTAATTTTTGTGCTAACGCCGATAGCAGTTCTGTTGGCAGTTTCGGCTTTATTCGGTAGTTGGCAAGAACCCCAGTTCCAAAGTCGCCTGGAACTGTACCAAACCAATATTGCTTTGCAGGCCCAAGCTTGGCAATCAGAAGATAGCGGTGATGATAATCTTCAAGGGATTCGGGAAGCGATACTTGGTGAGCAACCCCTAGAAAGCGCCACAAAGCAATATCAGGAGGCACGTCAGTCAGTTCAAGCGAATTTGGACAAAGTTAACAATAAGCTTGCACAATTACGCTCTCAATCTGAAATAACTCCCACACCTCCTAAACCTCTACCTGAAGTTCCTCCGACTACTAAAACCTCTAAACAAGGAAAGCAACAGTTACAGCAGTCCCTAAAGCAATTACAAAAATTACTCGCTGAATTAGACCTGCGCCTGGGAATTTTGCAAGCACAGCAAGGACAGACGGATACAGCCCTGAAAACTTGGAGCGAATTACAAAAACGCTCAGATGTCAATCCAGAGTTTGGAGAAACCGCAGCTGTATTGAGTGGACTGTGGAGCAATCCTCCCCGTCTGCTCCAAAATGCTCAAGAACGGATTCAAAAGAATTTAGAAGGTTGGTTTCGCTCTACTGCTTTGGTTCAGCTATACCAACTCCAACAACGACAAGATGCTTTATTAGCAGTAAAAGCTGCACAAAAAGAAACTGCTGCTCAAGCGGTGTTGAAATTAGCGGTTATTGGTACTATTCCTACCTTGGCGGCTTTAATTGGTCTAATATTACTGATTTTATTATTTGCTCAACGCTTGTTGAAAGGAAAAGCCTCGTTAGTAGCTCAAAATGCTGATATTCCTTGGTCAACGCCTTGGGATGGTGAAACGGTTTTGCAGGTTTTTATTGTAGGCTTTTTCTTTATGGGGCAAATTTTTGTGCCCTTGGTGATATCGGTGCTACCCATCCCGCGCCCTATTGTTGATGTGCGACTTCAGGCTTTTTCTGTTTTGGTTAGTTACCTATTGGTAGCATTCGGTGCGTTGTTAGTGCTGTATTTCTCTCTCAAGCCATTTTTTCCGTTACCGGAATTTTGGTTCCGCTTCCGTTTTCAAAATAACTGGTTTCTGTGGGGACTGGGCGGCTATTGTACGGCTTTACCTATAGTTGTGATGGTATCTTTAATCAATCAACAGCTATGGCAAGGACAGGGTGGTAGTAACCCCCTGCTGCAACTGGCCTTAGAAAGCCAAGATGGGGTAGCACTTGGTATATTTTTCTTTACAGCAGCGATCGCAGCTCCATTTTTTGAAGAAATTCTGTTTCGTGGCTTTTTGTTACCTTCTCTAACTCGTTACTTACCCGTATGGGGATCGATTATAATCAGTAGTCTGTTGTTTGCGATCGCTCACCTCAGCTTGTCGGAAATTCTTCCCCTGACAGCATTGGGGATCGTTTTAGGGGTAGTTTACACGCGATCGCGCAACCTCCTTGCTCCTATGCTCCTACACAGCCTTTGGAATAGTGGTACATTATTAAGCCTGTTTGTTTTAGGTAGCAATTAATACTTGTATTACACTGTTGCTAAAAATATAAATATCTGATTTTATCTGCTTATGTAAGAACAATTTACTAGTTATAATTGGTTACAAGCATAAATACTAGCTGAAAAGCCAATTCAGATAATGCTGTTAAGATAGACAACAAAATATCTAGTTAAGCATTTATTCTTATCCGGGTGATTTTAGCCAATAACTGAATCTTGTCATTGGTGCAATGGTGTTTCACTACCAGTGGAAGCGATCATAAAAAAACCCGGAAATAATACTGATGGACTTGTAAAAAGTGGTATAGCAGTTTTCAATGATTATTGAGATTTATTCTTCTCAAGACCAAATGTCTTACTTAAAAATCTGCAAAACTTCTGCAACAGAGTTTGCAGTTATTCAATCCACCAAAATTTATTAAGGAGCGCCAGATTTTCAAGCTATGCCGCAAGACATTTTAGCGTCTCCTCTGGATTAGAAGCACGCTGATTTTAGTCATTTTGGGGCTTACTTGTACTGAAAAAATTAAAAATCTATTTATTAAGCAAGTAAATCTATTTGCTTTGATTACAATAAAGACTTTATTTTTATATCACTTACTTATCAAGGAGCAGCATGTAATATGTCAAATCTCAACCCCAGTCACCCTACCAAACAACTTCTAGCTGGTTACTGTGGTATTATCCTTGGAGGATTTGGGGTTCATAAATTTATTCTAGGATACGCTCCAGAAGGCTTTATCATGTTGGTGGTTTCTGTAGTAGCGGGTTCTTTTACCTACGGTATTGCCTTGTTAATTATGCAACTTGTAGGTTTAATCGAAGGCATGATCTATTTGAATAAGTCCCCAGAAGAATTTGTCAATACCTACTTTGTGAATAAGCAGGGCTGGTTTTAACTCCCTCCATTTAATAATTGTTTTTGCCGTTTTAATTGAATGTACATTGGTGTTTGAATTATTTCCTTATTCTTTGTCATACGAAGGGAAATTAGTTCGGTGGGGTTTACTAGGATTCTCCTGTACACCCCCAATACTTGTCGGTTAAGGGGGAAAGGGGAAAGGGAAAAGAAAAAACCTTTAACCTTTAACCTTTTCCCTTATGAATCCTACTGCTATGCTAACCATCAAACGTAAACAGCTGATCTGGATACTGTTCTTGTTGTTGGGCTTTGGCTATTTCAGCGCCATGTCTAATTTGGAAATTCACAATTTTTGGAAAAGCCTGATTGTCCTTATGCCAATGCAGGTTGTAGCTATCATTTATGTGACTTATCTACGCTGGAGTCGTCAGTGACCCTTAGCGAAGTACGATAAATTAAGAAATTTAATAGGGTTGACATACAGTCGTAGTTCCATATTTAGCCTACGCTCAAATTAGAGACGCTTTTAGTCAGGCGTTGAATTTCTGTAGCGAATCTAAACACTTGCCATGCAACTTGTCCCAAAAACTAAGCTAGCCCCAGAACTTGACCCAATTTTAGAGAAAATTATTCTTGATGTTGGAGGTATGAAGTGTGCTGGGTGTGTGAACGCGGTAGAACGACAGCTAACCCAACATCCAGGAGTCAAGAGTGCCTGTGTGAACCTGGCCACAGAGGTAGCAGTTGTAGAGTCAGAAACTGGTGCGGTAGATGCAGATGCACTAGCAGAGAGATTAACAGCCGTTGGATTTCCAACTCAACCCCGAAAAGCTAGGGGCACAGTCGCAGGCGAAATATCTACCTTACCAGATCCAGCAGAACGACAACGCCGAGAAATGCGGTCTTCTGTGAGGCAGTTGGCGATCGCTGCAATGTTGCTGTTATTGTCGGGAAGTGGACATTTTGGTAATCTTGGTAGCTCGGTGCTGCCACTGTTAAATAACATCTGGTTTCACTGTGGATTGGCTACAGTGGCGCTATTAATTCCCGGTCGCCCGATTTTAGTAGATGGCTGGCTAGGCTGGCGGCGAAATGCGCCTAACATGAACACCCTGATAGGATTAGGAACGCTGACAGCCTACATTGCTAGTTTAGTAGCATTGCTCTTTCCCAAAATGGGTTGGGAGTGCTTCTTTGACGAACCAGTCATGATGTTGGGCTTTATTTTGTTAGGAAGAACATTAGAGCAACAAGCTAGAGGTCGCGCTGCTGCTGCATTTAGGAAATTGCTAGCACTCCAGCCACAGGTAGCGCGATTGATTGCCAACCCAGAAAAAGGAGGAGTGGGATCTTCTAGTGTAGAGATTCCTGCCGAACAGGTGCGGGTTGGTGAATGGTTACAGGTGCTGCCAGGTGATAAAATTCCTGTTGATGGTGAAGTGGTGCTTGGTCAAACAACGGTCGATGAATCCATGTTGACTGGGGAAGCCGTGCCAGTAATTAAGCAACCGGGAGATTCGGTGACAGGGGGTACACTAAACCAATCAGGAGCGATCGCTATTCAGACAACCCGGACTGGAAGTGATACAACTCTAGCTCAAATTGTTGCTTTAGTAGAAGCTGCCCAAACTCGGAAAGCCCCAGTACAAAAATTAGCCGATACAGTAGCTGGTTACTTTACATACGGAGTGTTAACAGCATCTTTATTAACGTTTGTCTTTTGGTACTTTTTCGGTACTCATCTTTGGACTAATATCACCATGTCTGGTGAGATGGAGATGATGAGCCACGCTACACATCAAGCTCCCTACTCCCCTTTATTAATTAGTTTAAAACTAGCGATCGCAGTTATGGTAGTCGCCTGTCCCTGTGCTTTAGGACTTGCTACCCCAACAGCTATTCTTGTTGGGACTGCTATGGGCGCAGAACGGGGTTTGTTAATCAAAGGCGGCGACGTTTTAGAAAAAGTACACCAGTTAGATACCGTGGTATTTGATAAAACTGGCACTCTGACTACAGGTCATCCCATCGTGACCGATTGCTTGTTAATTTCAGAAACGAGAAGTGGGAATCCCTACTCTCTAATCCAACTAGCAACAGCCGTAGAAAGCGGTACTCACCACCCCCTAGCAAAAGCGATTCAGCAAGAAGCACTGCGGCAACAGTTATCGATTCCAGAAGCTGTGGACTTTCACACGGAACCAGGATTAGGAGTGTCTGCTGTGGTAGAGGAAACAGTTGTACTTTTGGGTAACTGGGACTGGTTGAGTTGGCACGGTATTGCAATTAGTGAAACTGCACAACAGGTAGCACAGGATTTGGCAACAGATGGTAAAACAGTCGTTTGCGTAGCAGTTGGGGGAACTCTAGCCGGACTAATTGCTGTCTCTGATACCCTCAGACCAGATGCCCAATCCACTGTAGACAAATTGCGTCAGATGGGATTACGGGTAATGTTACTCAGTGGCGATCGCCCGGAAGCAGCTAGCGCCATAGCCAAACAATTAGGATTAGATAGTGCTGATGTGATCGCGGGTGTCCCCCCAGCGAAAAAAGCAGCTGCAATCAAGAATTTACAACAAGCAGGGACAAAAGGAACTCCTAACTCCTCACTCCTCACTCAGCACTCAGTAGTCGCAATGGTAGGAGATGGAATCAATGATGCTCCAGCTTTATCCCAAGCAGATGTAGGAATTGCTTTGCACTCTGGGACAGATGTGGCAATGGAAACTGCTGAAATTGTCTTAATGCGCGATCGCTTAAATGATGTAGTTGAATCTATTCAGCTTAGTCGCGC
The DNA here is from genome assembly GCF_014698055.1 of Nostoc sp. FACHB-133. NCBI lineage: Bacteria > Bacillati > Cyanobacteriota > Cyanophyceae > Nostocales > Nostocaceae > Nostoc > Nostoc sp. FACHB-133. The sequence goes on along the minus strand of NZ_JACJSH010000001.1, from coordinate 203,348 downwards.
CACCTTCAACAAAATCCGCCAAAATTTATTCTGGGCTTTTGCATATAATACAGTTGGCATTCCTTTAGCAGCAGGTGTTTTGTTCCCTAGTCTGGGTTTTGTCCTTAACCCATCTGGTGCTGCTGCATTAATGGCTTTTAGCTCTGTTAGCGTCGTCACAAACTCAATATTATTAAGGCGATTAGCTCGTCACTCGTAGAATACTTTGTTGAACCTAAAATTTCCCATAGCAAATCTTAGTCATTCCCATCTCAACTTAACAATTTTTAATTCGTAATTACTAATGACGTTCTCTACGAGACGCTGTGCGTAGCTTGCTTCTTGTAGAGAACGTCATTACGAATTCGTAATTATTTGTTACACTGAGTCGATGTTCAGGTTTTACGCAGATCACAAAGCCTGTTAAGACACCTACAAAAGCTATCATAGCTACTGGAGTAGAACGACCAAGTTCTACTCTTTCAAGGTATTATGCAATTTTAAAGCTTATTTAGATTAGCACCACAGATTGACGGTGCCCGAAAATGGCAAAATACGATACGAAACAAATCTTGTTAAATCACAGTTCCACCGATTTGTCAATGGCAGCAGAAACTAATGAAAACCATCTACTGATTATTGAAGACGATCAAGGTCGCAAAGAATTTTCTCTGGAGCAACCCGTCTACTCTATCGGTAGAGACCGCGAGTGTAATATCCGTTTGATGTCTCAGTTTGTCTCCCGCCGCCATGCCACATTAGTCAGATTGCCACGAGAGCATAATAGTCATAGCTACTATTACCGGATTGTAGATGGCGATGCCAAAGGTAAGGCTAGTTCCAACGGTTTGATGATTAATGGACGTAAAATACCAAACCACGATCTCAGAAATGAAGACGAGATCGTTTTTGGCCCTCAAGTCCGTGCCATTTATTACCTTTTGAAAAATACTCAGCGTTTGGGACAAACGGATTCGAGCGAGTACGACATTACACTAATAAACCCCGGTATGGCCGAGGATTTAGAGGATCTGGGAGATTGAATTATAACTACCAACCACAATTTGACACTCTCACGGCTTAAAGCCGTGGGATTGTCAATTTAATTACCAAAGCTATCCTGCAATACTTTCAATCAAATGCCAATGGCGGCTATTTTCAATAGCCTGCTTGATGAATTCAAACATTTGTCGGCAGTAATTATCTAGTTGGAGAGGTAGTTCTTCATTTTTAATCACAATACTCATCCGGGTTTCTGTTTCAGTAGATTTTGATTTATCAAGCAGTACTTCTACTGTGATCAATTTAGGAAAAGGAACATTACCAGGAGTCTGACGAGCGATAATGTAATCGCCCGTGTGGTATTGAATATCCAACTGACAGTCCTGTAGAAGTTCTACAAGTAACGGCAACAGATGGTCACTAGCAACAGAAACAATAAACGAACAGGTATAGCGAGCCATAATAGCCCCACGCCTTGCAACACTCCGTCCATCCTATAATACCGAAGCATCTAAACGGAAAGTCATTCAAAAAGCAAAGTTTTTGAGTTTTGAGATTAGGCATCACCAGATATACATCTGACTTACGCAAAACTACATGCTGTACGGGCAATTAATGAATTGCCGCTACTTTAGAATCAGGGTTTTAGCTATTATTTCCGTCTGATACAGTTGCATTTGTTCTATCCACAAAGAAAGTGCTGTAGGCTGAAAGTTTGATCAAAAACTTTACAATAAGAGTTTGGCTGAGGTAGAAAATGAATGAAAGTAGCAATTACTGGAGCAACAGGATTTGTCGGTAGTCTTTTGGTACAACGGCTCCACGGAAAAGGTCATAAAATAGTAGTATTAACTCGGAACACCGCTTTTGCTCAAAAGGTTTTTCCATCTGAGGCTTTCCCCAATGTAGAAATTGTTGCCTATACACCAAATACATCTGGTTCTTGGCAAAGTGTCATAGCTAGTTGTGATGGCGTAGTTAATCTGGCAGGAGAACCGATTGGTGAAGGGCGCTGGACACCAGAACGTAAACAAGAAATCCTCAATAGCCGAAAGTTAGGCACACAAAAAATAGTTGAAGCAATAGCTAATGCTAACCCCAAGCCAACTGTGTTAATTAATGCTTCGGCTATTGGCTACTACGGCACCAGTGAAACGGCAAACTTTGATGAAACAAGCCAATCTGGTAACGATTTTCTCGCCCAGGTCTGCCAAGCCTGGGAAGCAGAGGCAACAAAGGTAAAAGATGCTGGTGTACGACTGGTAATCCTGCGTTTTGGGATTGTTCTGGGCAATGGTGGGGCTTTAGGTAAAATGATTCCACCTTTCAAACTCTTCGCTGGTGGCCCCATTGGCAGTGGTCGGCAGTGGTTCTCATGGATTCACATAGATGATTTAGTTAACTTGATTATGCAAGCTTTAACTAAACCGGAAATAGAAGGCATATACAATGCTACTGCCCCTAACCCAGTCCGAATGGCAGATTTAAGCCAAACTTTGGGACAAGTGATGAATCGCCCTTCTTGGTTGCCCGTTCCGGCTTTTGCGATCGAAGCTCTTTTAGGAGACGGGGCTATAGTAGTTTTAGAAGGTCAGCAAGTCCTTCCTAAGCGCACTGTGGAAACAGGATTTGAGTACAAATATCCTAATTTAGAGTCAGCACTAAGACAAATTCTTGCGTAGAGTCAAAGGGAATGGGAAAGAGGCAAAGGAGTAGGGAGCAAGGGAGAATAGTTTTCCCCTCAGTAAGAGCAGCACCCTGCCCCTTTGCCTCTTTTCAATCTCCAATCTATTTTATTCTTGACTAGAGAGAAATTTTTTGGAAACCCAACTGATAATACCACTGAGAATTGCACCGCCCATGAGGATGCCGATCGCTGGGTTAAATACGGGTTGCCAAAGTTGATGCCACAAATCTAAACCCAAATTTACTCCCACAGAATCACCGATCGCAGCGATCGCTAACCAGACAAAACCAAACAAAACCAAAAAAACATCTGCGACTAAAACTGTGTTTAGCCAATTTAACAATTTATCTTTCATCTACCCTGTTGTCTAATTGCCCAAAATTTTGTGACTGCTAACTAAGCTACGGATAAGTTAGAAGTGAGAGTTATCGACTTAAATTTAACTCCTCACTCCTCTACAGACGCGATTGCTCGCATCTGTATTCTTAACTTCTCACTCCTCCAACAGCCAATTTTTGACTTTTGTCAAACTCTGCCAATCTGGTTTTCTAGTTAAACCGTCTTCGATACTGCTTTTTATTTCATCGCGCCATTCTGGGTTGACAAAAATTAGCTGTTGTGCAATGTCAATATGTTCCCGTAAACCTTTTTGACCTGTTTCCAGCATTGCTAAAGCGATATTGACTCTAGCCTGTGGGTCTTGTGGATTTAACTTGACAGCCTTCTGTGCAGCTTTGTAAGCCAAGTTGGGCTTGTTATCGAGTAGATACAACCACGCCAAACAGATCCAAGCAGCACTCGTTTTAGGAGCGCGATCGCACACTTCTTTAAATACAGGGATTAAAGAATCTACTGCCTCTCCTGCTTTATAGCGTTCTAAACCTGTATCAAACAGGGATTCAACTGTTTGAGTCATAGTAAGTTTGTCAATAATCATTAGTTAATAGTCATTAGCCATGATTCAATAGTCATAGGCCAATAGTCAAGAGTTAGAAAACCTTGACTCTTGACTATTGAGAGCGAGTTCAATCAATATTGGAAAACCTCGCACGTGATCGGCTCCTCTTGGCTAAACCCCAAATGACTTGCCACAACCGCAAGTTTGGTTGGCATTAGGGTTAGTAAATTGAAAGCCACCGCCAATCATGGCATCGCTGTAATCGAGCATTAAACCGTAGAGATATAAGAGACTCTTGCGATCGCTGACAATTTTGAAGCCATCATAGTCAAAAACTTCATCCTGCGGGGTGATCTTGCTAGTGTCTTCAAAGTCCATCATGTAAGACATCCCAGAACAGCCACCCTGACGGACTCCTACCCGTAAGCAGAAGTCTGTGCCTTGCTTGTCCCGGAGGGATTTTACCTGGTGCAATGCGGCTTCGCTCAACAGAATTCCGCGTTGTTGAGACTGAATTGCTTGTGTCATCTGCTTTTTTCACTCCTTAATTAGTCTAAGCTTTACCCGATATCGGCTTGTTAATGCCTCTGGGTTTCCCTTGGTGTTTTTGTATTCATTCTAGCGGCTTAGATGTCGTTAGATGCCAAATTGTAAACACTCCGTTAAAAGCAGCCAAAGGTTTTTATTCTAGAATTGAGAGACTCAGTGTGTTTAGAGATTCGGTATTTTTGGAGTTCAAGCATGGCTTGTCTGAGAAGCAACTATCTTTCAGGTGCAGCCATAAAAACCTAATCCGAGGCTAGCTATCCCCCAAAGTTTACTTTCAAATTGCTTCTTTTGATTAACTTACTCTATGACAAGTTTTAATCGCTCTACCAGTCGTCGCTTGAAGAAATTAACTCAAATTCCTTCTGTATGGGAGGGCGATCGCCGTCCGTTGTCATCACCAAACCAGCATTCAGACTCCGAGGAAAAGGGAGAATGCATTCTTTGGGTAGATTACTCCCAAGGTGTTGTCCGAGGAATGGACGTGGTAGCTTCAGATGTTGGCCCAGAAGCAATCGTTCGTACCTTAATGCGAGCAATGGAGCATCCCCACAGTCCGGCAAGACCTGCTAGGCCCCAAAGAATTGTAGTCAAAGACCGTGAGATCCAATTTTACCTGCGGGGAGTGCTGCAAGATTTGGATATTGCTATTGACTACGCACCAGAACTGCCTTTAATTGACGAACTATTTCGCGGGTTCGCTGACATTCTCGATAGTCAAACTCCTGACTTACCCCCACAGTATGCACAAATCTTGCGAGAGAAAGCATTTGCAATTTGGCAAGCAGCACCTTGGGAATTTTTGGAAGAACAGCAAATTTTGTCAATCGAGATTAATAAGTGGGATGTTGGGACACTCTACGCCTCAGTCATGGGAATGCTGGGAATGGAGTATGGAATTTTGTTTTATCGCTCAGAAGAGTCTTTAAAACAGTTTCGCACCGCAGTTTTACAAGATGAAGACTCAACAGAGCATCTAGAAGAAGCGTTTCTCAAGCAAGATTGTCTGTTTCTTACGTTTGAGAGTGCTGATGAAGACGAAGATGAAGACGATGACGAAGAAAGTGATTTGGCGGATCTGCCATTATCAGAAATTGACCCTACTTTCGGTAATATCCACCCCTTAGAAGGACTGCGGTCTGTTTTGTATGACGAAGAAGCACTGGTAATCTTCGTTGCGATCGAAAGTCTGATCCGCTTTATTCGCGATCACCGCCGCCATTTGCATGAGGATATCTTCCCTACCCTCAGCCGTCGCTATCGCATCTCTCTGCCGCAGTCGGAAGAATCAACTAAATCTGTGGCTGTGACAGTCTCTACAATGCCGCAGTTAGCAGCAGAATTAGAGGAAATGGCAGGCTTTGGTGACGATGATCACGAAATTGGCAACCTTGACTCCTCAAATTTCCAATCATTGCAAGATGACTTGATACCGGAAGACTCCTTTCTCAGCTTAGGCGTAGTGTCCTGGGAAATGTTGGATCACCTCCGTAAGGGGGTAATCTACCATAAGGCTGGTGAAATTAAACAAGTGGGTGACGGTTTGCCGGTGATTTTAATTCAAACTTCTCGCCCCAAGGCTAAAACTGTAATTGAAAGAATTGAAGCAGCAGGAGGACTGAGAGCAATTTGCTTTAATCCAGGTGCCGATCCTTTTGATGGCGATCGCTACGATCTGGGTTTATTGCAAACTCAAAATGGTGAATTGTTCTTATTTGGTGAATTTTTAGATGAAGATCCTATTCATGTAGAAGCTCGAAAAAAATGGAATCAGAGGTGTAAAAATACTAAGGGCTACTGTGGCTTAATCATTGCTAAAGGATTAACAGGAGCTTCCCGTGGCAATCCTCAGTTACGAGACATGATGGCTTTATTTGAAACGCGATCGCTTTCACCGAAAGATTTAGGTATTGGCACTCTCCAACTCATGCCCCAACTCAAATTGGAATAGTTGCATTCATAGCTGTAATCTGATATTCAGGATTACGGCTATAAGAAATTAAGTTGAGATATATTTGATTCGCGTATTAACCAGATTCAGCGCTGAGAAGTTAGGGGAATTACTGAGTACTAAGTAAACTACAAAATACTTAGGTTTGATGCACCTATTACGGCAAGGCGGAAATTTATCTAACTTTGAAAAGAGGATTAATTTTTCTCTAAGTCTTGTTAATTGAGGTGTTAGCTGTATTTCTGCGAAGGTTTACTAGTAAATATCCCAGGATGACAGCTAACTTTACCTAAATTTCATGAAGTATCTATATTCTCATAGTTTTTCAGTAATTTTATTTGGATATTTATCAGTATAAATAAGTACAGACTACTATTTAATTATTTACCAAGTTGAGTTTAATCAAATTTAGCCGACGCACTTCAATCTTAGAATCTTTTTTTTACAACTTTTTGAGCTTAAAAGGTTGTCATATATCAATATCATTAAGCAAAAGCTCATATTTATCTATTTTTCTTTGTAATTTTTTTATAAAGTGTAAATATGAGTTATTTTATTGCCTAAATAAAGTTTATTTAAAGCCCATAAATCATGGCTATAATGAATACACTCAACAAAAATATTGAAGTAAAAAATTGCTTTTATGCTTACATTTACTAATCAATCGGGGTTTTAATGCAAGACTTTTTTGGCTGTATTTTTTCTCTTAGCTTAGATATTAATAAGCAAGTTTTTTAGCTTATTAATTGGCTAAAAATAATTGTCGTAACCTCAAAATAGGTGAATGTAAGGAATTGAAACAATACTGACTTTCAAACAAATTATATCGCTAGGGGGAAGAGAAAAAATATCTAGGATTTCATCATATATTTCCGGGGACTTAGTGTAAAAACATGAAACAAAAGTAAAATATTATTATCGTTGACAGTCAAGTAACATTCACGTCTATTCTTGGTTAATTTTTATGAGTGAAATTACAGATAATACTGTTAATTTTTACCAAAAGCTTTGGTTTTTTATACCCAGTGAGCTTAATCTTATACCCTTGTTTATGACTACAACATTAGCACGGTAAAGTAATCATTTTAATTGCAGTGAGCCAAAAGCCTTAACTATTTAAGTCGCTCTTAGCTTATTGATTACAGCAATGGATACAGATGGATGTTTGCTCTAGACCGATTACTTATTTGCCTACTTTTAAGTGATTGTTTCCGAGCTGTATATCTCACCTAAAGCCGCCTGTAAGACGCAATTTCAGCCTGACAATGATTCTAAAGCTTTATTTTCATCTGTTATACCAGATGTTCTCACCAAGTGGGTTTGGCAAACTTGATTAAGATATATGGTCAAATTATTTCGATAGAGAATAATTTTGCAAATCTTGATTGAGTCAACATTCGGTATCTCAAATTTATTTATAGAAGTTCATTGCCAGGCTTTACTGATGCTGTTAGTAGGTTTATCCTACTCAGAAGGAACTATGTGCTGTTTTTGCTGTCAAAATAGTAACAAATAAAGTGTAGTTTTTTGATTTCTTTAGAAAATTATGAATCCTTTGACAAAACGACAATTTTTAATATTAATGGTATTACTTGTTTCCTGAGACAAATTCTGATAATCTTATCGGTTCCCTCTTTAATTTAGACTCTTTCGACAATCTAAATATACAGCAGATAGCATGATAATGACAAATAAAAAATGGGCCGTTAAACGCATAACAGTTAATCTCGCAACGCAGGAAGCGGAAAAACTAGAAAAATATTGTCAACAAACAGGTAGACCCGCAACCGATGTGATTCGCGAACTGATTAGAAGTTTGCCTGTCTCCGACGATGGCAAAGATGTAAACAAGTAAGAACATACTTTCACTACTTACTAGATAACTGCTTTGCCACCAACAAAATAGCTCTGATACTTTTTTGGGTGTGCCACAATGGACAATAATTTGTCTAGCTGATACAGGCGCGTTTTGCTCGCGTCTGGTCAATTACGGGGACTAAAAGAAGTAATTAAAGAGGTTTTAGTATCGACATTGCTTGCCTTAATATATTGGTAGAGTTGATATTAAGTAGCAAATTCCGACACCAACCCAGTTACAATCTGTAAAGAAACTGAAAAGGAACGACGGAATGCGTGTTGCAATCGTAGGTGCGGGACTTGCTGGACTAGCAACCGCAGTGGATCTAGCTGATGCTGGTTGTGAAATAGAGATTTTTGAGTCTCGTCCGTTTGTGGGTGGTAAAGTCGGCAGTTGGGTTGATGGAGATGGCAACCATCTAGAAATGGGGTTGCATGTATTTTTCGGGTGCTACTACCAACTATTTGACTTGATGAAGAAAGTGGGGGTGTTAGAGAACTTACGCCTCAAGGAACATACCCACACTTTTATTAATAAAGGGGGGCGCACTGGTGGTTTGGATTTTCGCTTCTTTACAGGTGCGCCTTTCAATGGCTTAAAGGCATTTTTCACGACTTCCCAACTATCGTTGCAGGATAAATTGCAAAATGCGATCGCTTTAGGTACTAGTCCCATAGTTCGCGGATTGGTAGACTTTAACGGGGCGATGAAAACCATCCGTAACTTGGATAAAATTAGCTTTGCCGATTGGTTTCGCAGTCATGGTGGGAGTAATGGCAGCATTAAGCGGTTATGGAACCCCATTGCTTACGCATTGGGATTTATTGATTGCGAAAATATGTCTGCCCGTTGTATGTTAACCATATTCCAGTTATTTGCAGTTAGAACTGAAGCTTCAGTTCTACGAATGTTGGAAGGTTCTCCATCTGAGTATTTGCACAAGCCCATTCTGGAATATTTAGAAGCCAGAGGCACTAAAGTTTATACGCGTCGGCAAGTACGCGAAATTCAGTTTATAGAATCAAACGAACAAACCCGCGTCACTGGTATAGCAGTTGCCCAAGGTGATGCAGTCGAAACTATCACTGCTGATGCTTACGTTTTTGCCTGTGATGTTCCAGGAATTCAACGTATCCTACCCCAGGAATGGCGTAAGTGGTCAGAATTTGACAATATTTACAAACTGGATGCAGTACCAGTGGCTACAGTGCAGTTACGCTTCGATGGTTGGGTAACAGAACTCAACAATGAAGAGCAACGTAAACAGCTAAATCACGCGGCTGGAATTGATAATTTACTGTACACAGCCGATGCTGACTTTTCTTGTTTTGCTGATTTAGCGTTAACTAGCCCTGCTGATTATTATCGCCCAGGACAGGGATCTTTGTTACAACTAGTGCTGACACCGGGAGATCCGTTTATTGCACAGAGTAATGAAGCGATCGCACAGCATGTCCTCAAGCAAGTCCATGAACTGTTTCCCTCGTCGCGGGAGCTAAATATGACTTGGTATAGTGTAGTAAAACTTGCTCAGTCTCTCTACCGAGAAGCGCCAGGGATGGATGCCTATCGTCCCAACCAAAAAACACCAGTAGATAATTTCTTCCTTGCAGGGAGCTATACTCAGCAAGATTATATTGACAGCATGGAAGGTGCTACTATTTCTGGACGGCGGGCGGCAAAAGTGATTTTGGAGAATTTGAAGAGATAACGTAGACACGCAGTGGCTTGCCGCAGGCTACCGCCAAGGACGCATTCGCATAGCGTCTCGTAGAGAAGAACGCAAAGGAAGAAGAAGAGAGATGTCAGATTGGTTAGAGCATACTGTGCAGGTAGAAGTAGAGGCTCCCATAGATTTAGTATGGAGCCTCTGGTCTGATTTGGAGCAAATGCCCCGGTGGATGAAGTGGATTGATTCGGTAAAAATTCCGCCAGATAATCCAGATATATCTCTTTGGAAATTAAAAACCGGCAGTCTAGAATTTAATTGGCAATCCCGAATTCTCAAAGTTATTCCCAACCAAATTATCCAATGGGAATCGATTGATGGTTTGCCTAATCAGGGAGCGATTCGCTTTTACGATCGCCACAATAGTAGCATTGTTAAAATGAGTATTTCCTATGCTATCCCCGGCATTATTGGCAAAATTATGGATAACTTGTTTTTGGGACGGATAGTTGAATCGACGATTCAAGCTGATTTGGAAAGATTTAAAGAATATGCGCTCAATGTTAAAGCTAATTGATATAGATAGTAAAAACAGGCAGTAGGGGACAATATGTGCGATCGCCCATATTGTGCAACATTATTTACCATCTAGTAAGTCTCTTCTCTACTTTTTTATCTGGATTCTAAACTTAGAGGGTTAAAAAATTACCAAGTGGGATCGCTAAACAAATTAATCGTCAATTCCTCGCGTGGCGGTACTGCGGTGATACAAGCGCGGATGATCTCTCCATCCTCTAATTCAATGGTGCAAGCGTGACAAGACCCCATTAGACAACCAGTGGGAATAAATACTCCAGCCCGGTCTGCTACATCCAAAATGGCTTCTCCCACTTCGGCATCTACTGTCACATCATCTGGTAAAAAGTGGACACGAACAATCATGAATCTTACGCTTTTTATTTGAAATTGATTCGTAAGAGTTGTTATTTGTCATTTGCCTTTTGTCTTTACAAATGACAAATAACCATCTTAACGAAAAAAGTGCAATTTCTTTTATGCAACTTATATCAATTTGAAACATGATTGTGACAGATGAATTCACTACACCTAGATTTAGAAAGCTATTCTCAATCCAAAATCTAAAATTAAAAATGGTATCAGCTTAAGACAAAAATGGAGTTAAGTCTAAATGGCTTTCTACTTCAGTCGCTAAGGAATCCAAAATCTGCTCTCGCTGTTCTCGGTAGTTAGCAACACCGGTGGGCAAAGATTTTAAACCGCGCTGTTGACGGAGGCGATTTAACCAAGCGCGTCGCCAAGGGCCGTTATCAAAAAGCCCGTGGAGGTAACTTCCCCACACCGATTGACAACTATCCACTAATCCTAAATTAATATCGTCAAATAGGGCATGGTAGGATTGAGGGTCTATTCCTTGCTGCTCGATGCGCGATCGCCCTTGGTGAATTTCAAAACCATTGACTGGTAAGCCCTGCTGTGGATAATTTGAACTAACTTGGCGCTGGCGGGCGATTTTTTGTCCGGTAATTACGGTTCTAATTGGTAAAAGATTTAACCCTTGAAATCTGCCAGCTTGTCCTTCTATCCCTTCTGGATCGGCAATGATTTGACCGAGCATTTGATAGCCACCGCAGATACCTAAAACTGTTCCCCCAGAAGCAGCATAGTTTTGGATCGCTTCTGCCATACCGCTTTTTTGCAGCAGCAGCAAGTCAGCAATTGTGGTCTTTGTACCAGGGATAATCACGGCATCAGGATGTCCTAAATCCTGCTTAGGACTTAAGTACTTGATTGAAACTGTACTTTCTGATTCCAGTGGGTCAAAGTCGGTGAAATTGGCAATTCTTGGTAAGCGGATGACGGCAATGTTGAGGTCAGTTTGGGCTTTATTCGTGGACGATTGACGTTCTAGCAGATCAAGAGAATCCTCTGCTGGAAACATTTCTTGCAAGTAGGGTATAACACCGATAACGGGGATACCTGTGCGTTCCTCTAACCATTTTATCCCCGGATCTAAGAGCGATCGCTGTCCTCGAAATTTGTTAATTACTACACCCTTAATTAGAGCGCGTTCATCTGGTTCCAATAACTCTAAGGTTCCTACCACATGGGCAAAAGCACCACCCCGATCGATATCAACTACTAACATCGTTGGTGCATTCAAATACTTTGCTACCCGCATATTAGTTAAATCGCGGTGTTTGAGGTTAATCTCTGCTGGACTACCAGCACCTTCACAAACCAGTAGGTCAAATTCTGTTCCTAAATGCTGTAGCGATTCTTCAATTGTCCGCCACCCCAGTTCAAAATATTGCTCGTAGTAATCTGAGGCACTCACTTTACCTACAGACCTACCTTTGATAATTACTTGGGAAGTCATATCCCCTTGAGGTTTGAGTAAAATTGGGTTCATTTCTACCCAAGGTACGACTCCCGCAGCCCAAGCTTGCACTGCTTGGGCATAGCCAATTTCTCCACCACTGGCAGTAACATAAGCATTTAAAGCCATATTTTGACCTTTAAAGGGAGCCACCCGCCAGCCACGCCGCGACAGAATGCGACAAATAGCTGTAGTTAAAAGTGATTTCCCTGCATGGGATGTTGTCCCCACCACCATAATTGATTTCATAGTTGCTATTAGTTAGTTTTTCAAGATACAGAGTGAATTTTTAGGAGCGAACAATAAGCGAGCAGGAAGACATGAGGGAGTAGGGGAAGAAATAATACACCATACCCCACACCCACCATTAGCATCACAAATTTCAATTAGATGATTATGGTAAAGACTTCATGAATAAATGTGATGTTTCCGTATATATTATTCCCTTTGATTGCCTAATGCTAACTCTTTGGTTTTGTTTTTTATTCTAAAAGGGTATCCGTAACCAACGAATCACAGCATCGAATAAACGATCACGCCATGAAGGTGTCCGCCAGTTTTGTCCGTGGTATTGTTCCACCAGCTGGCGACCCAAGGGAGTGAGCCGAAAACTATCTGTAATTCCCTGTCCATCGACTTCTCGCCGCAATACACCCACTTGGATTAGCCAGCCCAAGGCGTTATCACAGGCTAATTCTGATAAAGGGCGCTTGGTATAGCCCTGTTTGAGTCCATTTTCCAGAGCGATCGCAGTTACTGAAACACTCTGGTGTCCCATAACTTCAAATAAAGATAAATTGAAGGGCGAACACACTAGCGATCGCTCGGCTCTTTCTACTGTGCTTTGAGGATATACAAAAATATTTGGGTTTTGGGAATCAGCAGCAGCCATTTTGTAGGGGGAGAAATTTTCTTCTTAAAAAGATTAATTCAAGAATATATTTTTTCTTGCACTATATACCTCATTTAACCAAAATTAGTTACCTGAAGTATAGTTATGCTATTTTTTAGCAATTATATTTAATCATTATAAATTAATGTAAAATTTCAAGTGCATCAACAATCTGAAACAGGAAAGGTTAATTATGCCTCTAGCAGTTGGTACGGATGCACCTGCATTTACCGCCAAAGATACAAACGGCAACACAATCTCGTTATCTAATTTGAGGGGAAAGACAGTTGTTTTGTATTTTTACCCCAAAGATGACACGCCAGGCTGCACCAAACAAGCCTGTAGTTTTCGAGATGCCCAGGCTCAATATCAAGGTAAAGATATTGTAATCTTGGGAGTCAGTGCAGATGATGAAGTCTCCCATCAGGCATTCACCCAAAAATATAATTTGAATTTTCCTCTATTGGCTGACAGCGACAAATCCCTCATCAAAGCTTTCGATGTGGATGGCGGTGGTTATGCCAAGCGCGTCACCTATGTAATTGACCCCAACGGCAAAATTACCCATGTTGACACTAGTGTAAATACCACCACCCATGCTAGCGATGTTTTAGCTGTGCTTGGGCTGTAGGTTTTTACCTGATAACTAAGGATTTTTTAAATAGTCTCAGCCCCGAGCCTCTAGAGGCTTGGGGTTCTTTGCTTGAATTCAGTTACCTGATTGTGGTGTAACCGATGGCGGCGTAGCTGATGGTAGTGTAAACGATGGCAAACTGGGGCTTGCTTGCTGTTGTTCACCTCGAATTAGTTTTTGTTGCCTTGCTTTAAAGGCTGCTGCGGCTGAGTCTAGTTGTTCGTTCTGTTGGTCAGAATTCCAGTTGAGAGTCCCAAAATTTGCCCGATGAATCAGGTCAAACATATTGAAATTATCTGCGTTTGAACGAGAGAATGGATCGGTATTTTGGTCTGTTGTACTATTACTGGGAAAAGCATCGGCTGGGCTGACTTGTTGAGCCGAACTTGGTTGAGCTATGAGCAAGGAAGCAAAGCTAATTCCCGCCACGGTAGCTACAAAGAGTCTAGGAATTTGTAAAAATGATTTTTTCATGGGATTTTGACCCTAAAACTGCTCTATTTTATCTCTTTAAGCAAGAGTCCGCCGTAGTTGGGGTTGAATGCTCAGTAAGGCGACAACGGCAAAGCCAAACAATACCAGCAACGCTCCCCCAAAGGTAACATCACCCCAAGGAGCCTGCATAACTACACTACTTAGTCCCCAACTACTGTGGAGATACAGATAGCGAATGGGTTCGATCGCATAGCTAAGAGGATTTAGGGTAGCGATAACCTGTAACCACTGAGGCATGAATGATAGAGGAGCCAAAGCAGTGCTAGCGAACAATAATGGTAAATTAGTGACAAAAATCACTGCAATCAGTTCAATGTGTCCGGGTAGGGCGAAAGCTAAACCGAGGGAGATGGCTGTTACGCCTAAAGCTAATAAGAGGACAATTAGAGCGATCGCACTTAAACCGACTGCATCTGGTAGTCCAGCGCCCAAAAATGCCGCCGCCGCTACAATCACGGCTGCTTGCAGCAAACTTTGGCTGATGATAAAGATTGCCGAAGCAAAGACAATGGAAAACCGCGATGCTAACGGTGCTACCAGCAAACGATTCAAAAAGCCGAACTCGCGGTCAAACATCACCGGTAAACCAGCATTCAGCGCCCCAGCAAAGGCTGTAAACACAATTATGCCGGCAGCTAAAAATTGTCCGTAATTTGTTGTTGTATTGCCAAATATACCCTTGGGAGCATTTTGGAACAAAGCACCAAACAGTATCAGCCACATGACTGGCTGAATAATTCCGGCAACTAAAGATGAGGGACGGCGTTGCAACTGAATAAACAAGCGACGAGTTAAAGCCAACGTCTCTTGTACTAATTCACCGAAAAAGCTAGGTGCAGCATTAACATCTGCCGGTGGCGATGCTAGTGACTGCCAATTGATATCAGATTTAGGAGTAACGCTCATAATTGGGGATTGGGGATTGGGAATTGGGAATTGGGGATTGGGAATTGGGGATTGGGAATTGTAATTATTTCTATTCCTCATGCCCCATTCGCCATGCTCCTATCTCATAAGCTGCTTTTTCTCAGCTTTGGGATCGCGAGTGGCAACGGCTGCCAGTTCTGCATCCATCAGGGTGCGTCCTGTAGCGGCGAGATAAACGTCATCGAGGCTGGGGCGAGATTGGGCAATACCAAATATGGGCAAGCCAGCAGTATTCAGCGCTTGCTGTATGTTAATGAGAACATCGTTTTGAGGTGTCACCACTAAGTTGAGGGAATTACCTTGAGCGCTGTTGATAATGACTTCTTGCACAAAGGGCAAAGATTGCAAGAGGTTTTTGGCAATTTCTGCTTCCTCACTGGGGGAAAACTCGCGGATTCGCAAGGTGATGCGATCGCCCCCGACTTGATCTTTTAATTGTGAAGGTGTCCCAGAGGCAATTACCACGCCCCGATCTATAATTGCCACGCGATCGGCTAAAGCGTCAATTTCTTCTAGGTAATGGCTGGTAATTACTACCGTCGTCCCAGAGGCGCGTAATTTTCGTAGGAAATCCCATACAACAAAACGGGTTTCTATATCAAGTCCTACAGTTGGCTCATCCAATACCAGAACATCTGGTGCATGGAGCAACCCAGCAGCCAAGTCTAGGCGCTTGCGTAAACCGCCAGAATAGGTTCCTGTCTTTTTATTGGCGTATTCTTGCAAACCGAGTAAATCTAATACTGTCTCAATGCGCTGTTTGGCTACTGCACGTGGGAGGTGATAAAGTGCTGCTTGCAATTGCAGCAGTTCTTTTCCAGTTAGCACCTTATCTATAGCTACTTCCTGAGCAACATAGCCTAGTCGTTGCCTTGCCACCCTCGGATTATCTAACACAGAGATGCCAGATACTTCGATTTTGCCAGCATCCGGTGTGGTCAGCGTACACAAGGCACGCAAGGTAGTAGTTTTCCCAGCACCGTTGGGGCCAAGTAAACCAAAGATTTCTCCCGGCTCTACCTGAAATGAAACATCCTGGACGGCAACCACTGTGCCGTAACGTTTTTGCAGATTCTGAATTAAAACGGCGGGAGCCATGACAGCTTTTCCCCAACTATACAAATCTCAATAAAGTCTATCCTTATTGTAGAAGCTAGAGAGCAAGGAAATAACAGATGAGCGAAAATCTCTAAACAAGTTCGCGTCATGCGCTATGCTGTCAAAAACTTCTGATTATTTCAGACAAGTTGCTTGATTGGGTTTGTGGCGAATTAACATTAGGACGTTATTTCACAACTTTCAAAGTTTTGAGGCTAGAGTCATTGCAACCACTGATAAATCCCCCCATTGCTTGGATTTGTTGCAGGTAATCAAGGACGGGTTTAGTGATGATTTCTCCCGGCATTAACACAGGAATTCCTGGGGGATAGGGACAGATAATTTCGGCACAGATGCGATCGCTTGTTTGTGCTAAAGGCAATGCTTCACTGACAGCAAAAAAGGCTTCACGGGGAGAAAAATGTAAAGTATATTCCTGTGTAGTTAAAAGATTTTGCCCATTAGGATTTGTAACAGTCAAGTTGGTTCGACGATATTCTTTAGCAAGAGTGGTAAAACCTTGCACTAATTGCTTGATATCGGCTGGGGTGTTGCCCAAACTAATGATAAAGGTGATATGTTGCAGTGAAGCGAATTCAGCAGTGACAGCAAATTTTTCATCTAGAATTTCATCTGCTTCAAATCCGGTTAAGCCTAAACCAGAAACAGTTACAGTTAGCCGTGTTTCGTCTAAAGCCATAAAGCCGGGAGATCCCCCCAACCCCCCTTGATAAGGGGGTCTAAGAATCTGTAAGACAGATAATCCAGGAATTTGACTGATTTTTGTTCTAGCTTCATTGGCAAGTTGCAATGTGCGAGACATCAGCATTTTTCCGTGGAGTGCCATTTGCTGACGCGCTGCATCTAAAGAAGCTAAAAGTAAATAACTAGGACTGGTAGATTGTACTAGTTGCAAAGCTTTACTGATGCGATCGCAATCTATCCTATTACCTTGGATATGGAGCATTGATGCCTGTGTCATTGCACCAAGTACTTTGTGGATGGATTGTACAGTTAAATCTGCACCTGCGGCTAAAGCGGAAGTGGGTAATTCGGGATGAAAGGCAAAGTGTGCGCCGTGTGCCTCATCTACGAGTAAAGGGATATTGTATTGATGGGTAATATTGGCGATCGCACTCAAATTTCCACAAACGCCGTAATATGTTGGATAAACTGTCAAAACTGCTTTAGCATCGGGATGTTGTTGGAGTGCAGATTCTACAGCATTGGGCGTGATGCTGTGGGCAATATCTAAAACTGGATCGTATTCAGGATTAAGAAAAATGGGTATTGCACCGGAGAGAATTAAACCAGCGATCGCAGAAGAATGCACATTGCGAGGCAAAATGATTTTATCGCCTGTACCACAGGTAGCAAGAATTGCGGCTTCAATTCCACAGGTAGAACCGTTGACAAGAAACCATGTTTGCGAAGCGCCAAAAGCTTGTGCTGCTAGTTGTTGCGCTGCTTGAATAACGCCTTGGGGTGCAAAGAGATTATCTAAATCTGCTAATTCGGTTAAATCAGCGCGAAATACAGCCTTACCAAGTAAATCAGCCAAGGGGTGAGAAATTCCCTCACCTAGTTTATGTCCTGGAGTGTAAAAAGGCGCATGGGGTCTTGTAGCATTGGCTTTTAAAGCATCTAATAGAGGTGTTTGGTTTTGATTGAGCATTTTTGAAAAAACGAACCCTCAATGATAAAATTTAAAGTCATTCATAGACCAATACAGTTCAGATAAGCCCAAAACACTTGTAGAGACGGCGATTTATCGCGTCTCGAAAACCCAAAATTGTTGCCAGTAGCCCTTAACTGAACCGTATTGATTCATAGACGATAGAAAAGTTTAAATATTGGATACTATAGTCACAACAAAAAGGTTGCGTTGTGTGCCTTCTCTAATTCCTTACTTTAAATAATTAGCTTTTTACTGCACGCTCTCTCACCCATTGTTTTAACAGAGGAATTTCAAAATCATATCCTCTATTGATTTTGTGTAAAATATGATAACGCAACAAGCGGGTTAATACCTTTTCAGCAATTTCAGTAGTTATAGCTAATAAAATATCTGTCTTGGCAACTTGTAATAATAATTCTTGACCAATTACTATTTCTTCTGGTGTAGTTCCTGTAAATTCTGTCCAAATATTTGTAAAATAAGGCTGACCAGAAGTAAATGCGTCATTAATAGAAGCTTGCAAGAGTTCAGCAGTAATCAAATCAGTATGGTTAAAGTTAGCTTGATTCACCATTGATGCGCCCAATAATTGTAGGCAGTAAGGGTGACAACTGGTAAGCTTTAATACTTCTTTTACAATGCCTGGAGCGTAAAGCAGTGTAAAATCTGGATCTGGATTGAGCAGTAAATCCTCGGCTTCGTTAGGTTCAAGATAAAGCATTTCTATCGGGACAACGCTGATAAAATAGCTACTCCAATTCGGGCCTAATTCTTCTAAAGTTTGTACCCCAGAAAAGAGAAAACCGAGTTTTTCATAATGTTGAATTAAATGGCGCAGTTCGTCAAATAAACGTAAAGTTATTTGTCCCTTTTGGATAGCCGTACCGATTTTTTCAAATTCATCAAGGTTGAGAAGGATGCGCCGTTCTCCAATTTGGGCAAGTGCTTCATCTAACCAATCTTCTAAGATGGTATAGGGACTAGCTTGAAAATCGGTGCGTTTAGGAATGTTTGGTAATTGAACACCTTGACTTTTGCAGTCTTTATGAATTGCACGGACTAAGCCAAAGCACAAGTCAGATTCGCTGGTGGTAATGGCGGAACTTTGCATATCCACAAATACCGGGAGTATATCACTAGGAAGCAGGCGGGGAAAGTTATACAAAAAGGAAGTTTTACCACAGCGACGGGGCCCATGCAGCACAAGAGTAGGTCGGTCACGGTCTAAAGCTCGACGGACAATTTCATTGGCAAATATCTGACGACCTTTAAACAAGTTTTTTTGCTCAAATCGCACCGGATTTCCATATTGGAACGGGTTGATTAGTCCGCCTTGAGAGAGTTGACGTTGTTCATTTTGTTCCAGTTCAATAACCTTTTGCCAATGTTCCAGTACAGGTGTCCAGCGTTTGATGGCTTCATCTTTAAGTCCCAGAGAGGGTAATTGGAATTGTAATCGAATAACATTGTTATTGATTCGTTCTAATCCTCGTTCTCGTAAGGCTATATTTTCATTTTCGAGTGCAGATTGAATATCTTGAATAATAGTTTGCAAGCGAGGGAGAAGGATAGAAAGTTCGGGTTTAACTTTTGGCAAAGGTGTTTCCGGAGTGGGAGTATCGCTGTCAGAATCAAGGTGATATAAAGGGGAAATCAGGAAGGGTAATATAGGATGATCTGAGTTGGCAGTAAATAGCAGTTCTGGGATACTTATAATTTTCTTGAGTTGGTCAGCGACAATTTGCGGTAAGGCATTTTGCAGGGTTATTTGAAATCCTGGTAAAGAAAAAGTTTGGGTATATTGAAAGATTGTTAAGGCTTGTTGAGGTCTTTCACGAAATTCATAAACAAGAAGTTGAGCATGATTAAGTAAAGGTATCCACAGGAGTTCGCTAGTGTAAGGAGGTAATTGAAAAAGTATTTTTGTTGTTTGGGGACGAAGCCGCCTAATTGTTGAATCTGAAAACCTGAAAAGTTTTAGTAAATAATGAGTAAATAATCTATAATAGCTACCTAAAGAGATAAAACCATAATCAGGAAATATTCTGTAATAGCTAACTAAGGTTACAGGGATAATTAATGCTGAAAGCCATCCTAAATTTTGGGCAGAAAGAGCTATTAAAATCACTGTAATGATGATAAAAACTGTGTTGTCTTTTACTGGTGCAAGAGCAAAAGCGATTAAACTTGCAACAATCGAAAACCAAATAAGCGGTAAAGTAGCAACTCCCGCCACTCCTCCCGCCACTCCTCCCGCCACGACGATCGCCACGACGGCCGCCACTCCTCCCGCCACTCCTCCCGCCACTCCTCCCGCCACTCCTCCCGCTACTCCGACCGCTACTCCTCCCGCCACTCCTCCCGCCACGACGACCGCCACTCCGATCGCCAAGACGGCCGCCACTCCGATCCCCAAGACGGCCGCCACTCCTCCTGCCACTCCTCCCGCCACTCCTCCCGCCACGACTTTCATTACGACTTCTACCACTCCTGGGGCCATGACGACCGCCACTCCTCCCGCCACTCCTCCCGCCACTCCTCCCGCCACGACGACCGCATTATCACTATCTGTCATATCTTCTCTTACTACAAATACAAATAGTAAAAAGCCTGTTATTCCACTTACTAACAACAGAAATAACCAGTTTTGAGTTGCTAACCACGCTCCTAACATCACACTGATTGTTCCTCCCACCACCATCACATTACGAGCAAGGGGAAGATGTACTGTTTTTAACAGTTGCATTAACCAAACAGTTAATGATATGAATACTCCAAAAACTGCAAGACCTATCCCTATTTGAGATAAAGGAGGTAAAACTTTAATAGCTTTTGTTAAGCCTTTTAACCAGCTATCAGGCTGATTTAATACAACTATCAACCACAACAAGGGGATAACCAGCCCTAAAGATAAAAATAAAAGTCCTGTCGCATAAGCAATTAACATTACACAAGGTAACTGTAACCAATCTAATAATTGATTACGCTCAATTAGTCTTAAAATAAGAGGGATATTACAAATAAATAATAGTAATATATACTGACTAATAAATCGTAAGTTTCCGTACAACAAAATATCAAAAAAACTTGTGTCTGGTCTGCGTCCATCTTTTTCTTCTTTAGGCAACCATTCATTCACTCGTTCTTGAAGCCTTGAAGGACAAAACATTGCCCACCAAAATAGTTCCCAAGTTTCTTGCAAAAACAGTAACATTTTTTATATTTAATGTCTGATTTTTTGGCTTATTGCTTTATCTTTGACATTTCATAAACTCTGCAAAAACACTGCTAAATAAACCCCCATTCTTCCGTAATAATCCATGACGCTGAAGCCTATCTACAATTGCCAGATCAGGAATAGGTAAATTACTCTCTCCCAACTCATAACGCAATGCTAAACGTTCAACTTTGCTTAAATCTTTCCAAAGTTCTTCAAAACGAGGCTTTGCTTGAAAATCAAACTCATTTTTAGCTATTTTTTGATTCCTATTTTGCCACAACATCGCCCCTGCCATCTGCACATAATAGGGCAACCCTCCTGCTAACTCATCCACCCATTGTAATACCGCAGAATTAGGCAGCAGAAATCCTTCCTGTCCTTTCTGGATAATGCTTTGACAAGCTTCCTTCTCTAATGCCCCTAAAATAGTCATACTGAAAATATTGGCAAAGGGAGAACCCAGACTCAAAGTTTCGTAAACTTCATTAAGAGGGCGTTTGCTGGCAATTACCATTGTTAATAAACCCGCAGAAGCCTTAGAACGCCAATCTTCTCCCCAATCCTGAAACAATTTCAATCTATCTGTGTTACTAGCAATGGCTTCAAACTCATCCAATAAAATAATTAAACGATACCCTTCATCTACTAAATTCTGTAAGCCATCTTCTACTGCAAAGCCATCTTCATTATCTTCCTTTGACCAAGGAAAATTCCCTGTTAGTTTTTGAATTCCTCGCCTTAAGCCTTCAATAATCCCCTCTGGAGTATGAAAATTCCCATTTGTTAAATCTAAGAACACAACTAAAGGCTTTTGTTCTGGCGAACAAAATTCGCTGATTCTTTCTCTGATATATCGCAATAGCGAGGATTTTCCATTGCGCCGCAATCCTACCAAATTGACACATTGAGGACTAATCGCGCCAATGCGGTTTTTAATCTCTAAAATCTCTCTTCTCCGTCCGTAAAAACGTTGTGGAGGAACAGGAAGACCATATTCAAATGGATTATCACCTTTGGGCTTCGACTGATGAAATTGTTTATTAAGTAAGGCAATTTCGGGAAACTGTTGCACAATAACTTGAGCCGAAACAGCCCGCCCACCTAAATCGTTACCTTCATCACGGGAAAGATGCACAATTCCACAAACTTTACCTGTTAGTAAATTGAATAAAGGCGAGCCACTAAAGCCTGAGATAACTTGCCCTTGCTTTAACTTATAGAGAATAATATCCTGTTTAAAACTTATTCCTTCATATTTAAAGCTTGCTGAATCCCCCTGTGAATAATCAACTTCGCTATTCTTGGGATAACCAAAAATATATAAATCATCGTTGGTATTGGGTTTTGTATCATCCAATTCAACACAGGGATGATCCAAACAATCCTCGTACAGTTGTAAAAGGGCTAAATCAAGGGGAAATTTGTATGATTGCGTAACTTTAGCTGTGTAATTCTGGTTTCCTGCTTTCCAGAATACTTGCACAGGGTTATCTTTTGCAGATTCGACTACATGGGCGCAGGTGAGAATCCAATTCGGTGCAACAAAAAAACCTGTTCCCTGACTACTGGCAACATTTAAACGCACTGTACAGCGTTGTAAATCGTCTTCGTTACCCATTAATTGCTCTCACGTAGCATCTTTGTAAAAAGATTACCACAACTGTAAGACAATCAACTATTATTTACCCCATTCCATCGTAATTTCCAGGTTAGCTGTGCCTGTTCCTTTCACAATTAAAGCGGTTAGTTGTCCTGACTCAACTCCAATTTGTAAACCTAGTTTGACACTAAATTTATCTGGTTTGACTGTCTCGCTAATATCTTTTAATGTAACTGCGACATCTTCAGCAATGGATTTAATAATTTCTGTCGCTTGTTTAAAGACTCTGGTTTCATCAGAAACAGGTTGTTCTCCTATAGGCGTAACCTCTACTTTAATTATTTTGCCGTCAGAAAGTTCAAAGGAAATAATTTTGGTTCTATCTGCCATACTTTATTTTTTATGTTGATTTTTAGTGCAAGGATATTCCTAAATAATGGGAAAAATATATGGTATCATTACATTTTTTGGGCGCGATTAATTTAAATTTGGCAAGAATTAATAATATGTTACACGTTACTTTAATAATTTCATTTTTTGAAAGGTTTCAGAACTTTATAAGCAGTAATTACAGCCTAAGTAATTTTATATAGCGGTTCTTGGTTGATTTAGGTACAATAACCCCACCCCCAACTCCTCTCGAAAAGGAAAGCTGTTTCATTCCCTCAAAGACTCAAAAAAGACTTGTGTTCTGAACGAAAGTACTTGTGTTTTGGACGAAAGTCCTCGTGTTCTGAACCAAAGTCCTCGTGTTCTGAACCAAAGTCCTCGTGTTCTGAACCAAAGTCCTCGTGTTCTGAACCAAAGTCTTCGTGTTCTGAATGAAAGTCCTTGTGTTCTGAATGAAAGTCCTCGTGTTCTGAATGAAAGTCCTTGTGTTCTGGACAAAAGTACTTGTGTGTAAACCGTAGGTTCTTCGAGAGGGGACTATGATGTACTTTATGTGATTAGGAAAGGCTATATAAGTTTGTATACGTAGCAGATTATTAGCGTTTACCCTTTAGAAAAAAGTTTTTGGTTCACCGTTCAGGATTGAGAAAAATTAGTATTGCACGCAGAGGCGCAAAGGACACAGAGAAAGAAGAGACTTGTTACGCAGAATGCTATGCTTGCGTTAAAATCCGTAAGTCCTGTGTAGCTGACTAGATGAGACCTTATCATCAAATTCCGATTTTTGAGTGTGGTGAACCGATAATAGCGATTCCTTTAGAATTGTTTGCGGTGGAATCTCCCCATCCTTATGAAAAATTAGGTGCGCCTTATGGTAAACACTCCCCCTATTATCTCCGTCAAAGCGTCATTGAAAATTTGATCCAAGCGCAAAATTATCTTGAATTGCTGCATCGCAACTGGCGTATCCAAATTTTTGATGCTTATCGCCCGATCGCAGTTCAGCAGTTTATGGTAGATTACAGCTTCACTCAAGCAGTGCAAGATAGGGGATTAACTAATGTGGAGTTATCCCCAAAGCAACGTCAAGAAGTTTGGGAAGCGGTTTATGCAATTTGGGCTGCACCAAGTTTGGATGAAAAAACTCCGCCTCCTCACAGTACAGGTGCGGCGGTAGATGTGACGCTAGTAGATGATATTGGGCAAATAGTAAATATGGGTTCGCCGATTGATGAAATGTCAGAGCGATCGCATCCCGATTATTATGCCAATAATGACGACCCAGAAGCACAAAATTATCATGCTTACCGCCAGCTATTGCAAGATGTCATGTTAAAAGCAGGGTTTCAACGCAATCCCAGAGAGTGGTGGCATTTTTCTGTTGGCGATCAAATGTGGGCTTGGCTGAATAATCAATCGAATCCAGCCAATCCTGTCACGGCACGTTATGGCCGTATTGCATAGATGCGTTATCACAAAAGAATTCAGGAGTCAGAATTCAGAATACCCTTTCAGGGAAGCAAGCTACAGAATTGAATTGGAGTCTGACTGGCGGACTTACTCAATCTAACGCTGAATAAATGGTGAAACTAAATACTAAATCTTTCTTGCGGAATCCATAAGGAATAAATAAGCGTTCATCCCACACTTTCTTCTTCTGACTACTGAATTCAGACTACTGAATACTTCTTCAAGCATCTTGAGGATTTAACTCTCTCAACTCGTCGGTGGTGTAAGTACCAATGGGAGTCCAAATTAGATAGGGAAGGAGTAACAGCCCCGCTATTAGAGAAATCGGCAAAACGCAGATTGCGAGGAAAACGCCTGAAATTAAACCAACTAGCCCAAGAATTTCCCCAGCTTTGAGACTGCGAAACCTCAGCATTATAGGTATGTAGGCAACGGTAATAATTTCCATCAAAAGGTACAAAGCCATTATTAACCAAGTAATTGGGCTTCCGGGATTTTTTTCCCAGACAATATAAGCTGAAGCTGCACCGCAAATAAAAATCACAGTCCAAATGAGTGGAATCAGAGGTTCAAAAACTAGCCAGCGAGGGCGACTTAATAGTGCAAACCATTTAACATCACGCGGCGTAATCAAGAAACTTCCAAGGGCGATGAAAAAAGTTACAGCCCCAATTATCAGCCAAGATGGAATCATAATGACCTCAAGCTTTGTGTATTTTGTCAAGTTATACACTGCAAGTTTGACAATTTAGGGCATAGCTTTAATCATTCGTTGGTGCGAATTTTAGGCATCTTGAGGATTGAGACTGATCATCTGCCAAGTGGTATAAGTACCAATGGGACTCCAAAGCAAATAAGGAACTAGTAGCAATGCTGCCCAACCAGAAATACCTAAGACCGCAAGTATCAATAAAGCACCAATGATAAAACCTGTGCCTCCAAGAACTGTACCCACTTTCAGACTGCGAAGCCTAAACATTACAGGCGTATAGGCAATAGTAATTATTTCTAACAGCAGATATAAACCCATGATTAACCAGGTTGAGGTGCTTCCTGGATCTTTTTCCCAGATAATATAAGCCGACCAAGCACCGCAAATAAATATTACAGTCCAGATAATTGGAATCGCGCCCTCAAAAGTTAGCCATCTTGGTCGTTGTAAGCGCTTGAACCATTGGCGATCGCTAGGCGTAATCACGTTAGCGGCTAAAGCAACTAAGAAAGCCACGCCCCCAATCACCATCCAAGATTTAATCATGCCCGTTAGTCCTTTACAAGCGCTATCTATCGCTTAATATCACTCTTTATAGTGTAATTTTGTCAATTTAATTGCTAATTCTTCATCGTCCCTGAGTTTGAAACCTTTACATCGTTTGACAGGATTTTAAATTAGGGATTTGCAAAAAATAAATTATCTCAAATTATTTCTAGTAGGGGCGCAAAGCCTTGTGCCCCTACATTCACTGGACATCCCTTATCGGCATTGCGAAGAGGCAGAGGTGAAAGAGGTAATTTCTCTTTCCTTTGCCCCACGCCTGATTTATTCCCAGGATGTTGAGGTGATTATGTCTAAAGATGGGGGTATGGTGCGAACTGGGGCAATATTCTTGGGAGTAGGCGAATTAAGGTAATTTTTATGCAAACAGAATCAGAAGTGCGTTCGCTACCAGCAGAAACTAGAGGAATTGGTAATACTATTCGCCTTACAGGTTGGATTTCTTTCTGGCTGCAATTGGCAATTGGAGTGGTTTCTTTTTTAGCTTTGTTGTTTGCCTTAACTGGTCGTGGCTTTGTTCAAAAACAGAATGCTGGTCTTGGGATTGGCATATTTTGGGCTGTATGCGGAATTGTAGTGTTGTTATTTCGTCTCTATTGGGATTTTCGTTACACCCGCATAGGCAAAGCTCTAGAAAATTCCAATCCTGCTTTACATCCCAGTAAGCCAGATACAACTAAAATTCTCCGATTAGGAATAGTTGTTAGTTTGGTGGGAATGTTATTAACTCTCTTAGGTGCTGGATCAACGGTGTTAGTGCTTGTGGCAAAATCTATATCCCAACCCCCAGGAGTGGCAATCACCAATCCCTATAATATTATTCGAGCAATGGATGTTTTTGTGGCTGTAGCAGACATCACTGGGATTGCTGCTCACTATGTGGGGACTGTTGCTTCGTTATGGTTGCTGGAGCGAGTGCATCAACACTAATGGAAGAAGGCACAAGGGAAGAAAGCCAATCTTAGTAAGACTACAGTAAAGGTATTGACACACAATAATTAGCGATGGCTGCGCCAACGTCTTCTCTACGAGACGCTACGCGAACGACGAACGCAATTTTGCACTAACTTTGCTAAACATTTGTTTCTCTGCGGTCATGAAGTCAGTTCTAATTATTCTAACTTTTACCTCAAGATGCAATTTAAAGGTAAATTCTTATTACTTATGATAGTTACTTTCAATCATCTTGATAGGTAAAAGTAAATATACTTAATAACTGAGGTTCAAAGCATGGACTCAACAGGTAAGGTTCAAACTGTGGACTCGTCCTGGTCTCTTCCAATGCCGTTGAAAGAGTATGCAATGAGCCGAGTAACTGTCTACTTTTATAGCGACAGATGGGTTCCAATTAAATATTGCTCTTTGGAAAAGGCAATTTTGCTTTACCACAGGGCGAATTTAGAAGGCAAGGAAATTTTTTTATTTCCTACTAATATAGACCCTAATCAATTCTCAAACTCTTTTAGCTAAAATGTATTGAGGTAGGCCATTTTTGAAAAAATAAATTGGATATAGAGGCGTACATATATTTATATGTACGCCTCTACTTTTAATTGGGATTTAAATATTGACTCAAGTAATATTTATTTAACGTGAGTTCGATGAACCTCTCCCTCCCAGCCTGCCTCTGGGAAACAGAAAGGGAGGAGCAACGAAAAATTAAGCTTTTTGCTACCCTCTCCGACACGGAGAGGGGTTGGGGAGAGGTCAAATAAGACTTGTCGAACTCACGTTTATTTATGTCAAAAAACACGTTGTCAAGCAATCGCTTTAGCTTTGTTATCGTACCAATGGATTTTTGTTCGCGGCTGCTGAGTTGATGGTTTGTTCAATTCTCTTCAATCTTGTTTCTGGACGTTTTGCACTGTCAATCCAAAAAAGAATATTCTTTTTGGATGAATTATTAAATCTTTCAAAATAGTCTTTAGCAGTTGTGTTTGCTTCTAATGCTTGCTTTAAATCTGAGGGAATAATTAATGCTTCGCTTGCATCTAAAGTATTCCATGAACCATTTAGTTTTGCAGCTTCAATTTTTTCCAGACCAACTGTAGTCATCAAACCTTGTTCTATAAGTTCTTCAATATATTGTTTATTTAATTTTGACCACACGCTTTTCGGTTTTCGAGGTGTAAATATTTGCATATAACGTTCTTCATCTATGGATTTGACTTTACTATCAATCCAACCAAAGCATAAGGCTTCTTTTACTGCTTCGCTATATCGAACACTTGGTTTACCACTTTTTACTTTGTAGTAAATAAGCCATACACCAAAAGAGATAAGATGGTTTTTCTCTAACCATCTCCGCCATTCTTCCCGACTATTGGCGCAGAAAGACGGAAATTCATTCTTTAGTTTGGATACATGAGTATTATTATTTTTGCTAAGGTTTATTTCTGTATTTTGCTGCATTGGTAGATTACTGCTTAGTGCTACGATTGCTAAGTCCAAACATATACACAATAAAAGTTGTTTGAGCTACTAAAATTCCGAGCGCTGTACCTCCAAGTGCTACCCGCGCTTGAAAACTTCCAAGCTCATCAAGCTTTCGGGTTTCAATAAATATTCTGCTTTGGGGATTGAGTTTCCATCTTACTGCTTCTGAGTTGCCAAGAAAACTCAGAGGTAGACTTAGAATATAGCCAAAAATTGTAAATGCTAAAGCTGTAGGAATAGTCAGCTTCAAGTTTTGAAATAGTAATGAGCGCATGGGAACACAAATTTATCTAACTTTAAAAGTTTTACAACTATTTTGATAGTTATAAATATACCCAAAGGTTGGCATTTAGGATTTTGAAAGTTACATACATAGGAATTGCTATGCACAATAATCCAGATATTCGGTAGTAAAGATTTGAATGTATTCTGATCTCAAACCAAACCTGAACGCAGTGCCACAACTGCTGCTTGCACGCGATCGTCAACTGCTAATTTATTCATAATCCCTCGGACGTGGGTTTTGATGGTGTTGGGACTGAGATAGAGTTTTTCAGCAATCTCTGGGTTACTCAACCCGTCTACCATGAGTTTCAACACTTCTAACTCGCGTCCAGATAAGTTTGCGTTGTTGCTGGTGGGTGTAGGTGGTTTGAGATTATCAATCACTCGCCGCGCAATTTGGGGATCGAGATAGGCTGCACCATCAACTGCGGCTGCGATCGCACTTAACAATCGTTCCACACTTGCACCTTTGATGCAATACGCATCTGCACCGCTAGATAGTGCCGCAATAATTTCTGTCTCCGTTTGATGAGATGTCAGCATCACCACATGAGTTGCTGGCAACGCCGCCTTAATTTGCTGTGTCGCTGCAATGCCATCCAATCGCGGCAAGCCAATATCCATAACCACCAAATCGGGTTTCAGTTGCAGTGCTGCTTGAACTCCCAAATAACCATCTTCTGCTTGTCCAACAATCTCTAACTGAGGATGAGCCATTAATGATTGCTCTAATCCCAATTGCATCATCGGATCGTCTTCGACAATTAACACCCGCAACGGCGGAGCATTGGCTGGTAAATTTAAGGGATAGCGAGTATCTAAAGACATTATTTATTTATTAAGAGTCATTAGTCATTTGTCCTTTGTCATTAGTCATTAGTCATTTGTTTTTTTAACCAATACAACTCTTGGAGAGGCTGCGCCCTAAGCATATCTATGCCGCAGGCTTTACGACTACGCGGTAGTTGAATCTCGACTTCGCTCGATTTCCGCGCAGTCGAAACACAGTACAAGTTACCAATGACTAATGACCAATGACTAATTTATTCTTCCACGCGATAGCCTAACTCTGCTAAACTAATGCGCGACTGTCGCCATTTTGGTTGGACTTTGACAAACAATTCCAGGTAAACTTTGCCAGCGATTAACTTTTGGATTTGTTCGCGGGCTTCACTACCAATTGCTTTGAGCATCGCTCCGCCTTTGCCAATGAGTATGCCTTTTTGAGAATCACGCTCAACGTTGATGGTAGCAAGTACACGAGTAATGCTGGGAGTTTCTTCTACTAAGTCAATAGCGATCGCTACTGAATGGGGTACTTCTTCACGAGTCAATAATAAAATTTGTTCTCGGATTAATTCACCCATAATAAAGCGTTCTGGCTGGTCAGTTACCAAATCTGGCGGGTAGTATAACGGCCCAAGTTCTAAATGTTCAATTAATAACTCTTCCAGTTGCGGTAATCCTGCACTCGTCTTGGCAGAAAATTTCACGATTTCCCATTCATGGGACTGGGCCATCTGAGCGTAACTATCATCTAAATACTGAGAATCGTCCGGTTGTTGGTCACTTTTGTTCACGCCCAGAATCACCGGGGTTTTACTGCGACTGAGCAATTCAGCAATATAGCGATCGCCCGATCCACAAGCGACTGCTCCATCTACCACAAATAGGACTACATCTACCGATTCAATGGCAATTTTGGCATTTTGCACCAATACTTCGCCCAATTGATGATGGGGCTTATGAATTCCTGGCGTATCTACAAAAATTAATTGCGCCTCTGTCGTAGTTAATATACCGCGCAAACGGTTACGTGTAGTTTGTGCTATCGGTGAGGTAATGGCAATTTTTTGTCCTACTAATTGATTCATCAAAGTAGATTTACCGACATTTGGACGACCAACAATGCCGATAAAACCTGATTTAAAATCAGGAGGAGCCTGTGGGATTGTTACTTCTCCTGAAAAAGAGAAGTTGTAATTATCAATACTAGTCACCTTTGGCTCCACCCTCATATTTTACAGCTGGGATAACTTGGTTTTTTCTTAGACACAAAACAAGCATAAAATTACCCTGGCATTTTTAGGGATTGCTTTTGCCGAGGTTTAATCTACTACTGGCTCTACACCTATATTTTACAGCTGAGATAACTTTGTTTTGTTTTTAGATACAAAACAAACATAAAATTACTTTGGCATTATAAGGAGCGCATTAACTTAGGTTTAATCTGTTGCTAACTTTGGCTTAAGTCTCATCGACTACTCAATATATTTGGATAAAAATGTCAATAAAAAATATGGAAGAACCCAAACGCATTGGAATTCTTACCAGTGGAGGTGATTGTTCTGGCTTAAATGCTGTGATTAGGGCTGTAGTAAATTGTGCTGTGGATACTTACGGCTGGGAGGTTTTAGGAATTCGTCAAGCGACTCTAGGATTAATGGCGCGTCCACAACAATACACAAAACTGGAAGTTGATCAAGTTGACTCGCTATTAACTGCGGGTGGCACAATGTTGGGGACAACCAATAAAGGCGACCCCTTTGCTTTTCCAATGGCGGATGGGAGTTTGTGCGATCGCTCCGAAGAAATCATTGCAGGTTATCATGAGCTAGGTTTAGACGCTTTGATTGGTATTGGCGGCGATGGTAGCTTGGCAATTCTCCGCCGCCTCGCTCAACAAGGTGGCATTAATCTAGTAGGTATTCCTAAAACCATTGATAACGATATTGGCGTTACTGAACACGCTATCGGTTTTGATACAGCAGTCAATATTGCCACAGAAGCACTAGATAGGTTGCATTTTACTGCTGCAAGTCATAGCCGAGTCATGATTTTGGAAGTGATGGGGCGTGATGCCGGACACATAGCAATAGCTGCGGGAATTGCGGGGGGAGCAAATGTAATTTTGATTCCCGAAATTCCTTACACAGTTGAGCATATTTGCCACAAAATCAAAGAACGCCAAGAGAAAGGCAAAAACTATTGTTTGATAATTGTTTCCGAAGCGGTTCGTACCCACGATGGGGAAAATGTGACGATTACAAATCGCTTAGGTCAATCTCGATACGGTGGAATTGGTGAATATTTGGCAGATAAAATTATTGAACACATCGGTGTAGAAACACGAGTTACAGTTTTAGGACACATTCAACGGGGTGGAACTGCTTCACCACTAGATAGATTAGTTGCAACAGCCTTTGGCGTAGCGGCAGTTAATCTCATTGCAGAGGGTAAATATGATCGCATGGTGACATGGCAAAATCGCCAAGTATTAAGTGTACCAATTACAGAAGCGATCGCTCAATATAGCGCCGTCGATCCCAATGGTACTTTAGTTAAAACCGCTCGTGGTATGGGTATTTATTTAGGAGACTAAACTCAATACTCTTCGGTTAAGGCAAGAGACGCGATGAATCGCCGTCTCTACAATAATTAGTCTTTTTGTAGAGACGGTGATTTATCACGTCTTTGTGATGATTTAGGGAAAGAAATTTTCATGTTTAGTATGTGATGAAAATTACATGAATATCTATGCCCAATGCCCCATGTCCTAACTAATAATCCCCAATACAAACTCGCCTTCATTTACAGCTTGATTAGTTGCGACATCATAAACTAATCCGTCATGTTGAGCGCAGACATCAATGATAGTAGGTAGTTGACCTTCTTTATTAAAACTAAGAATTTGATACAGCTTTTCTCCAGTTTTGACTTTGCTACCTAATGCTATTCTCGATTGAATCATACCACCTGCGATCGCATAATATTTTTCCCGGTTGCTGCTAGATGCAAAAGTCATCTCATGGGTTTTTATATCATCTGATAAATCAGGAATTTGCAGTACACCTTTTTGAGCTAAATAGTTTTTTACACCTCGTATACCTTTGGATACTGAATCAGGATTCATTTGCATTCCTGAGCCTAATTCCAGTGTCCAAGCTTCCACATCAAACTTGATTTCTCTACCAAACTCTTTAAAACAAGCTTCCAGCGCTAACCAAGGTTTGATAAAAGCTTCATCAAAAGCGTCACCATCATATTTATTAAGTAAGATTCCGAAATCGAGTAGAAAGTATTTTGCACTGTCTTCTCGATTTTGGAAGTAATAAATATAGTCTAATGCTTGATTTGTAGAAATGTGTAAATCAATTAAGTAGTCTGCATCTAAACTCAGGTTTTGTAGCTTGTAGGCAAAAAGCTCAGTGTAGGGAACACCATTAGAAGAATTAATTTTTTCTAAAATTTTCGCAAAGTTTTGCTTAATTATAGTTAGATAATTTTGTCGGACGACCTCTAGATCACTATGAAGTTGAGATTTAGTAAAAGCTACTAAATCATCAGCTTCTTTCTCGTAATCCCAAAATATCCGATTCCAGTCTTTGGCTTCATAAATGCAGTATCGCCCAGGAGAGAAATGATGAGCGCGTTCATTTGTCCCCATTGGATTACATACGGGAACCAGCCAAATTTCTCCAGTTAAATCTGTATCATTTATTGTTAATAAAAACTCAATTAGCTGGTGAATAACAGCATTCCCAGCAATTTCTGCACCGTGCAGATTAGATTGAATGTATACCTTTTTACCAGGTTTAGCACCGATGAATTTATATAGTTGTAAGTAGAGGCGATCGCCCGAAGCCATTTGACGTAATACAATGCTTTCAATAACTGGCAGCATGAAACAACTCGGTGATGATTTGAGTAAATTATTGTTGTATCTGTACTGAATTAAAATAGGTCTTACGCAAATTATCTCTCAAACTATGATTTCTCCGTGCCCTCTGTGCCTCTGTGGTAGCCTGCGGCAAGCTACTTCTCTACGAGACGCTCCGCGAACGTGTCTACGTTATTCAGTTCGTGCGTAAGTCCGATAAAACTCTAACCCAATAGTGAGGCAGAGTAAGTTAAAAATAATATTATTGTACAGACGCGATTAATCGCCTCTCTCCTAACTCCTCTCATGAACCCGGTAAATTACGCAATTGCTCATCTAAATGACTATGGTCTGCCAAAACCTTTAAAAGCGGCCCATGTGAGCTAAATTCTACAATACTGACCGAAGCAACAGGGCATCCCAAACGAAAACGGAAGCGTCCCACATCAATCCCCAGTAAACTACACAGAAGAATTCTGATAGTTGCTTTGTGTGAAACAACTAAAACATTGCCACTACTGTAATTTTGTTTAATTTCTTCAATTACCTGCAAGGCGCGAGAAGCAATTGTAACCGCCATTTCTCCACCAGTTGGAGCATTCCAAGCGGGATCTGCTGACCAGCGAATATAATCATCGTGATATTCACGACTAATTACTTCTGGCGTTTTTCCCTCCCACTTACCATAGTTTATTTCCTTTAAACCATCTCTGAGTTGTGGTTCTATATTTATTGCTTCACATAAGGGTTTTGCTGTCAATACAGTTCGTTGCATTGGACTACAAAATATTGCTGTCCAATTCATAGAACTATATGCGTCAGCAAAAGCCTTTGCCATCTCCAGACCTTCAGGAGTAAGTTCTGAGTTTATTGAACCGCAAAAGGAATTATTGCGGCTGCATTCTGTTTGTCCGTGACGGAGAAAATAAAGAGTTAGGCTCATCGTATAGTCTCATCGATTGTAAATTTAAGAGCGCTAACAATCAGATGTAGCTGAAGATAGTTAATGCCTGTGGTATATTACTACAATTTTTTGAGATTTGAAATAGTTTTCAGGACAGAGTTGCAGCAGCTACACCCGTCTTAGAGATTGCTAAATCCATTAAACATAATGATAAAAATGGGGTTAAAATTTCATAACTCCACACTTAATACACTCTTTTTATCTGAATGCAATTATCTATTGGTTGAGTTTGTTAGCCTAAACTTTGCTAGTGGCTTTTTGGTGCTACTTTTGTTTTCGGCTCAAAGCTATACCAAAACTGGTGACTGTCAATAAACCCAAGATAGTTGTAGGTTCGGGAACGGTCTTAGAATTATAGGTGAAGTTATCTAAAACAATTTGTGTGCCACTACCTTCATATCCTGCATCAATGCCACCAGAGGAGGTAAATTTTAAACTGTCAATGTCAAGGAAGTCAAAGTTAAACTGGGTAGGGGATGTAGTATCTACAGTTACTGTCGTTGCATACTTAGTTATTCCATCTAAAAAGCCCTCTACTAGTTTTTTTGTTGAGAAGAGGCAAAAAATAAAGGTGAGCATAGCTCACCTGACTTTGTTACATATACACTCAAAATTCAGAAGTTACTTGCGACTACCCAACCACTTAGCCGCTGCAATGCCAAGAATACCTGCTACTACAGGATTACTGAGAAACTTGATAATCCCTGGTTGCTCTGCCAGCACTTCGCGGAAAATATCGGGGTGGTTATGATATGCGAAAGACGAGAGTTTGCTAACATCATCAGCAGTCATGCGGCTGGCCTGGTGTGTAGAAAGCCCCAACTGTTGCTCTAGATGCTTCTCGTCAAGCTTTCTTTCCTTCAAGTGTTTGAAAAAGGCTCTTGCTACATCATCCCGTTCATTGGGTTTAATTTGTGCGATCGCACTCTGTAATTCTGGCTCCATTTGGCTGGTTGGAATCCGATCTGGATGTAAAGACTTAGCAAATAAATGCCGACGTTGATCTGGTGTTGTCCGTTGAGCAAAATCATCAAAGTTTTGATATTCTGCCGTTGACTCGGCTCTAGTATCATCGAGAGATTCAACATCACCCTGAGCCAAATCTTTCATTATTTGACGCTTGTATTCTTCACTAGTTGCCACTTTACTTATCTCCTTTCTTCCATCAAATTCTTTTGATGGCTGTATTTCCAAGCCATAACTCTAATTAAATTACTCAAACTTTCTTCAAGTTTTTATTGCAAATACAGCAATTATGTATACTTAACTTGATTAGTTTGAGTGTCATATTCAGTAGTCAAAATCAATTTCTTATCAGGCGCATAAACCAAAACCTTTAAGTCTTGATTGGGAAAGTTCTTATGAAAACCTTGAACTAAGGATTTTGCTAATGGTCGCACTTCGTTCGTACGAACTTTAGGGGAAATAACAACACCTAGTTTATTGTTATCACGAACAAAAGCGTCCTGAACTAATCCTTGAGACGTTTGCACAACCCAGTTACCAAAGGTTTGTCCGCCTGGGGTATTGCCTCGCTCTAACTCTGCATAAGTTACGTCTCGGCCAATTGCTGACGGAGTTGTTGTGCGGTCAAGTTGTGATACACTAGCACCACCACAGGCGGTAGTTATCAACAGTACTCCGATTAAAAAGAAAGTCGCCAATATTTTGCGACTTTGCTGAAACAGAATCATCTTTTTACCTCCTGAAAAAAAACTTTAAACAACAGATAGAATAAGTTGTACGTTCAAACTAATTGCTTACATTTAGCTGACATTTATAAAATTAGAATTTATAGAGGTTATTCCTCTGAATTAATAAAATTACTTTGTAATGCAGAGGAGTAATAAATTACCCCTCTGCAAAATTTATGCAAATCAAGCTAGTCCTTTATCTTTCCATGCTTGCTAAGATGAAAAGAAAGGTACATAGTATTGAATGAATCTTGAACACTTCACTTTTTCTTGCAAAAATGGAATCCACCCCATCGATATCCCTAGAGTTTCTGCAAAAAAATTATGAATTGTTAGTCAATATTTTTCTTCACATTATCTTTTACGTCTTCAATCCCGTGACGGACTTCGCTTTCAGCTTGTTTTGCTTTACCTTTGGCTTTATCTTCTGGATCTCCAGTGATATTTCCTAATGCTTCTTGCGCCTTACCTTCAACATTTTTAGCAGCAGCTTTAGCGCGATCTTCAATACTCATTTTGTACTCCTGATTTTGTAAAAAATTTTTTTCAAAGCTATAACTAACTTTGAAATCTTTTGTGATTACTTTTACACAGTAGCTTAAAGTTTTTGCTAAAGCCTTCCACCACAAGACATATTAAAAAAATCGTAATTCCTAATGCTTATTTCGTAATTAAGAAAGGTAGTCGTAGTAAGCATTCTAGCCATTGACTGAATGTAAATTAAAGCAATAACAGTTTAGTTACCTATGCTAAAAGACATAGAACAAGGGCGAATATCGTAACTTTTGCTTTTGACTATTTAAATAAAAAACCCAGATTCGTATAGAAACTGGGTTAATAAAGTTATGGGGATATTTCTTTTGTCTAATCTAGAAAACCCATCAGGCTTTCAGAATTGTCAATCTCATTTGATGCTATTGGACGATTACCAAAGGTGGAATAGCTTTCATCAATTACCAATAAACTTGAGCCAATTGGACGAATCCCAGAGAGATTGATACTTTCAACAACTTGGAATGTATTAGCGCCAATTGGACGAATACCCATTGAGTTGTAGGTTTCAACTACTTCTAATGTACTGGTGCTAATAGGACGCACCCCAGCAATTGAAAGTTTTTCAGCAACTTCTAAGTCGCTAGGGCCTATGGGACGAATTCCAGAAATTGCAAGTGTTCCAGAAGCTCCCACTGGCAGTTCATTAACTTCCTCGACTTTATCTGCATTCAAGCTCTGGTCTGGTTGATTTTCAACTTCCTCTGTTGTTTCCCCTGGAGACTTAGCATTGTTTTGCCGAGAACTGATTGCTTTGCCAGCGTTGCTAATAGCCATAAACGAAGACCTCTGGTTTGTTAATTGAATTTTACAATAATTAAGGAAAGATGAAATTTTTTCCCATATACTTTAGAGTTTAACCTTAAAAAACCTCACATAGATATAAGAATCTTTAAAACTGATACATAAGTAAATTTTAATTAATAAGTTTTGTAAAAAAATATTACCATTTATTTTAGTATGATAAGCCAGCTACAATGGATACAGGGCGAAATCGTCACCATGAGATAGGGTATTTTCAGCAAAACTGTATGACAGAATTTTGTCTTCAAGCTCCCTTTAGTCCCACAGGCGATCAACCACAAGCGATCGCACAACTTACTGCTAGTATCCAATCAGGTAATCGCTACCAAACTTTACTAGGAGCCACTGGAACTGGTAAGACATTTTCGGTAGCAGCAGTTATTGAGAAAATTGGCAAGCCAACCTTAGTTTTGGCGCATAACAAAACCCTGGCTGCACAGCTTTGTAACGAGTTGCGGGATTTCTTCCCCAACAACGCAGTCGAGTACTTTGTCAGCTACTACGATTATTATCAGCCAGAAGCGTATATTCCCGTTACCGACACTTATATTGAAAAAACGGCAGCGATTAATGATGAAATAGATATGTTGCGGCATTCAGCGACGCGATCGCTGTTTGAACGTCGTGATGTCATTGTCGTTGCTTCTATCAGCTGCATCTACGGTTTAGGAATGCCAGCAGAATATCTCAAAGCTGCCATCCCTCTCCAAATAGGTATGGAAGTAAATCAGCGCCAAATTTTACGGGATTTGGCAAATGTTCAATATAGCCGCAACGACATAGAAATGGGCCGGGGAAAATTTCGTGTCCGTGGTGATGTCTTAGAAATTGGCCCAGCTTATGAAGACCGAATTATTCGCGTCGAATTTTTTGGTGATGAAATAGACGCGATTCGCTATATTGACCCGGTGACAGGTGAAATTCTCAAAAGTTTGGAAGCGGTGAATATCTACCCAGCACGTCACTTTGTCACCCCAGAAGAACGGTTAGAAGTAGCTTGTCATGATATTGCAGCAGAATTAAAACAGCAAAAACTAGACTTAGAACAAGCTGGCAAATTATTAGAAGCACAACGCATAGATCAACGTACACGCTATGACCTAGAAATGCTGGGCGAAGTTGGTTATTGCAACGGCGTTGAGAACTATTCCCGTCACTTAGCAGGAAGACAAGCTGGAGATCCACCAGAATGTTTAATTGATTATTTTCCCAAAGATTGGCTATTAATTATCGATGAATCTCACGTTACAGTGCCCCAAATTCGCGGTATGTATAACGGCGATCAAGCGAGAAAAAAAGTTTTAATCGAACATGGATTTCGGCTTCCTAGTGCTGCTGATAACCGTCCTTTGAAAGCAGAAGAATTCTGGCAAAAAGTAAATCAGTGTATTTTTGTTTCAGCAACTCCCGGAACTTGGGAAATAGAAGTTTCTGAAGACCATGTAGTTGAGCAAGTAATTCGACCAACTGGAGTGGTTGATCCAGAAATTTATGTGCGTCCTACAGAAGGACAAATTGATGATTTGTTAGGCGAAATTAAAGATAGAGCTGACCGCCATGAACGAGTGTTAATTACCACATTAACCAAGCGGATGGCGGAAGATTTAACCGAATATTTGCAAGACCGCAGTATAAGGGTAAGGTATTTACATTCTGAGATTACTTCTATTGAGCGCATTGAGATTTTGCAAAACTTGCGCGAGGGGAAATTTGATGTATTAGTTGGTGTGAATTTGCTGCGGGAAGGCTTGGATTTACCCGAAGTTTCCTTAGTAGCAATTATGGATGCAGATAAAGAAGGTTTCTTACGAACCGAGCGTTCCTTAATTCAAACTATTGGTAGAGCCGCGCGTCACGTCCAGGGACAGGCGATTTTGTATGCTGATAATATGACAGGTAGCATGATTAAAGCTATTGATGAAACAGATAGACGGCGTGGTATTCAAACGGCACATAATCGACTGCATGGAATTACACCACAACCAATTGTCAAAAAATCAAGTAATGCGATTTTGGCTTTTTTGGATGTATCTCGGCGGTTAAATGCAACTGACTTAAAAGTTGTAGATGAACATATAGATGAACTGCCATTAGAACAGATTCCAGGGTTGATTACTCTGTTAGAAGCACAGATGAAAGAGGCGGCAAAAAAACTGGAATTTGAAGAGGCAGGTAAATTGCGCGATCGCATTAAACATCTGCGGGATAAAATGCTAGGACGTTAACGTGAATTTTATACTTATGAATATTCACCTTATTAGCGTTTAACTTCCTAGCAAGAAGCGATAATGGATAACATGCCATTTACGTTTTAAGAGTGTGGTAGCCATGACTGAGTTACTTGAGCGTGCGATCGCGCAACTAAAAACTCTACCTGTTGCTGAACAGGATGCGTAGGCGTAGCCCGCCGCAGGCATCGCTACTCGTCTCCTTGCTGAGATAGAGGATGAGCAAAGATGGAAGACTCAGTTTGAATCTACAACAGATGCTCAGTGGGATCGTCTAGCTGATATGGTAAGGCAGGAAATTACTGCTGGCGACATCACTCCTCTAGCTGACGTTTTTCCTTCTGAGCAATGAAGTCAAGTGTTACGAAGGTATTTCGCAAGAAACTTGATGAGCTTCCTGCATCAGTTCAAGAACAAGCGGCTCTTTGGCGTTCAGATCCTTATCACAATAGTCTTCAGTTCAAACGAGTTAGCCAGCGCCAACCAATATATTCGGCTCGTGTTAGTTTAGACTACCGCGTTCTTGGCTTGTTGCAGGATGATCACATTTTCTGGTTCTGGATTGGCGCACATGCAGAGTATGACGAGTTGCTTCAGAGGTTGTAGCGCCAGCAGCCTAACCTTTAGCGCGTAGGCGTAGCCCGTCGTAGACATCGCATTAAACATCTACGGGATAAAATGTTAGGACGTTAACGTAAATCTTATGCTTACCAATATTCGCCTAATTAGTGTTCGAGAATATCACCAAATGGCGGAAATGGGTATTTTTCATCCTGAAGAACGCTTAGAATTAATCGCGGGACAAATCATCAGAATGTCAGCAAAAGGAACTGCTCACGAATCAGCGATTACCCGCACAGAAAGGTTATTACGTCAACGTTTGGGTGACAAAGTTTTATTAAGAATTCAGTCACCAGTGCAACTTGATGATTATTCGGAACCAGAACCAGATATTTCAGTGGTGAAGGTGAATCCATTAGATTATGAGGATCACCATCCCAATGCTTCCGAAGTATTTTTACTGATTGAAATAGCTGATTCCAGTCTCAAATATGATCGAGAAGTAAAAGCGAACGAATACTCTAAGTCAGGTATTATTGAGTACTGGATTTTAGATGTCAATGGACGCAAGTTGTATATGTATCGTCTTCCCAGTCCAGACGGATACCACAGTGAGAGCATACTTGCAGAGGATGTGACAATTTCACCTTTAGCTTTTGGTGATTGTGCGATCGCTATTCGGGAATTATTGCGAAAAATCTAGGAAGCGATCGCCAGAAAGCATCTGCGGGATAAAATGCTAGGACGTTAACGTGAATCTCATCCTGACTAAATATTAACCTAAATTGAAATAGCTGATTCCAGTCTCAAGTATGATCGAGAAGTAAAAGCGATGGCTTCTCTACGAGAGGCTTGTCTGCGACACGCTCCGCGAACGCCAACGCCAAGGGCGAACGCATACTCTAAATACTTTTGTTGCTAGAGTTCTTTTCTTGAATTCTCAGCAAATATAGTTATCTAACTAACTAAAGGAGAACCATCATGGCTGTATATTTAATTGCAGACGTTAAAGTTACCGATGATGCCTGGATTTCGGACTACGCAACAAATGTCCACGATATCGTACATAAACATGGAGGGAAATACCTTTCCCGCAGTGGCAATATTACGACTATTGAAGGCGAGGAATTAGGAACAACATTGCTTGCTTTGCTGGAATTCCCTTCTATGGAAGCAGTGCAAGCGTTTGTTAACGATCCAACCTATGCAAAATATCGTCAAGCTCGCCAGGCTGGTAGTATCAGCAGGTTGCATATAATCGACGACACCGATGCTGCCGGAACCATACCGTATTTACCAAAAGGTTAATATCGTCGATTGCCCGATTTGATCCAAAATATACATCTAGATAAATATACATTATGTTTACTTTGGATCGCCTTTTAGATACTCATATATCTGGCTACGCTATCCTAAATAAACTTTATTTATTTGCTATGAAAAGCTTAGAGATTACTTAGTTTGTAGTATTTGCAAGATGATTTCTGAAAAACCTACAGATAACAATGACAGTATCAGAGAAAACGACTTAATTTCTTCTTATAGTTCAGCACGAGAGGGATTAGAAGGGATTAGATATCGTTTGCGCGGTGGTTCTACAAAACAAAAAATCGATGCTCTTTTAGAAGCATTTCAATATGGGCATAAAGGAATTGATTTAGTAATCCAGGCATTGGGAGATGGCATCAGAGAAGTGCGGGAATCAGCTTTGCTCTTATTGTCCTACAGCAGTGAAGTTACTGCTGAACAAGCCTTTTTGAATTATCTGCCCTTTGCAAAAATGCAATGCCTGCATACCTTGACAGAATTTAATCTCGATTGCTACAACCCTGAACAACATCATCCATATTATTTTGCGATCGCAGACTACAATAACACCCTTATTTGCTATTGGGATCTGTCTTATAAGCAATCTTTTGTTAATATTTGGGATTTGGAAACAGGTGAAAGCAAGAAAGGCTTTGATCTGGCAATGGCTCACGAATTTGGTTTAGGCAAAAGCGGCAAAGTATGTATCATTAGCTTTCAGCACTTTCTCTGGCCATTAGATACAGAAACACAAGAGCCAATTGGCACTTATCCCGATTACCTTATGAATACTGTTCAAACCGCTCCCCATTGCTTGGCTGTCTGCTCAACTAGGCAGCCATTGCTTGCCACTGGCTATACTGTGGGTAAAACAGGAGAGCTAGAGATTTGGGATTATGAAACCTATACTCGTCGCTTCCATCATCGATTTCAGGATTGGGCTTTAGTACCTCTTGGAAATTTGCCTTTGGGTAACTATATATCACCCCTTCTCTTCACTCCTGATGGAAAACTATTGGTTGCATATTTCAAGCAGAGATTACAGAATAAGCTATACCTCTGGAATACCGAAACAGGAGAACTTATTCAAACATTGGATAATCTACCTACTATGACAGTGAATGGACTTGCAAATCGCTTTGATGGGCAAATTTTGGCTTGCGGAATCCGGGAAAAGAATGTGTGTGTGTGGGAATTGATGAGCGATCGCATTCTCTATACAACTTTGGATGTTGCTCCCTGACTTATGAGTTCAGATGGTAAAGTCTTAATCTACTGTACAGACAATTACGAAATAGTTGTTTGGGATTTAGCGATGAACAGAAAATTATGTACATTGCAAGGACATATATCGCCAATTGCTTATGTTGCCATGAGTAGCGATCGTAACTTCATTGCTAGTTATAGCATTGATAGAACAATTAAAATTTGGGGAGTACCAGATTCCCTTAAATACCAATAGCAACCTGTAAATAACGTCCGAAGTGAGAACATATTCTTTGCAAATAACTAGTAGCTTATCTAATAAAAACCTTAGCTCATCCTCGCAACTTCTTATGTACCTGTGCTAAATACCACATATAATCATCAATCTTGTAATTATCAGCAGCTTTAACTATATATTCCTGAGCTAAACCAATATTATTCTCGACTTCGTAATATAATCCCAAGTAAAGATGACTGTAAAAATTTCCCTTTATCCCTTCTGATTGACCAACAGTTAAAACATCATCTGGTGTACAATCTCCCGCATATAAATCATATACGCACTGCATGATGGGTCGAGGGTCATTTTTCACAGTTAGTAAAGATTTACGTGCCTCTTTAACACCTAACGAACGAGCTATGCAGAGATATCGCCATACTGTTTCTTCTACATCTTGAGCATTCACAGTCAAATCTATTTCAAATTGTTCAGCACCCTCAGCAAATCTTTCTGCATAATAATAGGATAAACCACGTTGCCAGAGGTAGGGTTTAATACGGGTATCAAGTTCCTCTGCTATATCAAAATCTTGAATAGATTCATCAATTTTCGCCAGTTGAAAGTTAACCATACCCCGGCGAATGTAAGCGTTAGGATTTTCTGGCTGATTACGAATGGTTTCGTTCCAGCGCTGGAGTTGATTTTCCAGAGAATTTGAAAAAAACATGAGTTGCCAAGCCTATATAGAGAATTAACTTACATATTTTCAGCTTCAAGGAGAGTATGTCAATCTTCCAAATATTACGCGTTGCTGATTTCCTGAAGCGTTAACTTTAAAAAAACTGTTTCATGTCATAATTTTGATACCATGTATTAATTTTCTCATGACCAGCATTATCGAATTTCCCTGGCAGCAAGAGGCAATTATTCACCATAGTCAGTGCCTAATGAAGAGTTTTCATCATTGGACGGGAAATTTTTTGTTGGATGTAAATGGTGTACCCCAGGAAATAGCACAACTATTATTTGAAGCACCTTTTGTATTAGTTTCTCACGGCACTGAGTCAGACCCAATTTTCAACTATGGTAATCGCAAAGCCTTGGAACTATGGGAGCTTTCTTGGGAAGAATTTACCAGAATGCCTTCCCGCCAATCGGCTGAAGAGGTAGTACAGGAAGAACGTGATCGCTTATTATCAGAAGCAGCAACTAAAGGCTTCATCAAGAATTATTCCAGTACCCGTACTTCTAGCAGTGGTAAACGTTTTTACATAGAAGATACTATCCTATGGAACGTTTTAGATGAACACAATCAGCAGTGTGGTCAAGCTGCTTTCTTCTCTAACTGGAAATTTATCGTATGAAGCCTACTGCTTCAGGGTAACTCCTACTATAAATCTCAAATATCGAAGCGATATCCATCCACGAGGTAGAAGAAACTACTTACAAAATTCCGTATTGTAGGGTTTGTATCTTAAAATCAGGAAAAAACGCTCGTGGTTCCAATTAGCGATAATAATCCCACAAAAATTACACCTTATGTAACTTATGGGTTGATTGCTGCCAACGTCCTCGCTTTTCTTTATGAAGCAAGTCTTCCCCCGCAAGCATTAAATGGCTTTTTACACCTTGCAGCTGTAGTTCCACGAGAACTCAGTCTCAGTTTTGGTGGTATCTCTGTACATCAACCAGTACCAGAATGGGCAACTTTGATTACCTCGCAATTCTTGCATGGTGGTTTCTTGCACTTAGCAGGTAATATGCTGTTTCTTTGGATTTTTGGTAACAATGTTGAAGATAAATTAGGTCATGCCAAATATTTACTATTTTATTTATCTTGCGGTGTTTTGGCAGCATTAACACAGTGGTTCTTCGCTCAAGATTCTAGCATTCCATCTTTGGGTGCGAGTGGTGCGATCGCAGGTATTCTAGGAGCATACATTCTCCGCTTTCCCAATGCTGAAGTTCTCGGCATAGTACCTTTAGGAATTTTCTTCCCAACTTTCCGTGTCCCGGCATATTTCTTTTTGGGATTCTGGTTTCTCGAACAAGCTTTCTACGGGCTTGCTAGTCTAGAAACACGTACTAACATCGGTATGGAAGGCGGCGGTATTGCGTACTGGGCCCATGCAGGTGGCTTTATCTTTGGGGCAATTCTCGGCCCTCTGTTGGGTTTGTTTAACGATAAATCACAAGAAGAATCTTGGTATAAATGATTTGTTATTGGAACTATCAATCAGACTGATTGATTTAATAGGTGACATTGCCTAAGCTTCGCAACTATTAGCCTTACAAGCTATATTGCAATTAGCCAATAATTTAGG
Organism: Nostoc sp. FACHB-133; assembly: GCF_014698055.1. NCBI lineage: Bacteria > Bacillati > Cyanobacteriota > Cyanophyceae > Nostocales > Nostocaceae > Nostoc > Nostoc sp. FACHB-133. The sequence continues at coordinate 158,438 of NZ_JACJSH010000001.1, read as the reverse complement.
AAAAACACCTGTGTTTCCCCTCTACGACGAAAATCCGACGCGAATCACCCCGTATTTCACCTACGGGTTAATTGGCATGAATATTGTAGTTTTTCTCCACGAGGTGAGCCTGTCAAATGCACAATTGAGTCAGTTTTTAAGTCAATATGCGGTAGTACCTCAAGAGTTAACCACCAATTTGAGTGGAGAGTGGATAACATTATTTACGTCACAATTCTTACACGGTGGTTGGTGGCACTTAATTTCAAATATGTTGTTCCTCTGGGTTTTTGGCAACAATATTGAAGATCGATTAGGTCATGCCAAATATCTAATTTTTTATTTGGCGTGTGGTGCTTTAGCTGCCTTATGCCAATGGTTTATTGGTATGAATTCTGAGATTCCTTCCTTGGGGGCAAGTGGTGCAATTTCTGGGGTTTTGGGTGCGTACATCATCCGCTTTCCCCACGCTAAAGTCATGACCTTAGTTTTTTTGGGGATTTTCATCACCACAATCAGAATTCCAGCACTAGTGATAATTGGACTTTTCTTTGTGCAGAATGTTATATCTGGTCTTGCTACCTTACAAACAGCCGCTCACATGACTGTACAAACCGGTGGAGTTGCTTACTGGGCGCATATCGGGGGTTTTGTTTTTGGGGTAATTCTCGCTCCCGTGTTTGGGTTGTTTAGGCAAGACTAAATACAGCATTTTCTGTCTAAATTCATAGCGAAAAAATTGCTAGCTATCAAACCTCTGCGTTAACCTTTGCTTACTTACCCAGTGAGAATGCGTACCACTTCGTGGAAGCAAGCTACGCGTAGCGTCTCGTAGAGAAGCGCCCATACAACATTGAAATTTCCCTATTGGGATATTAGTTTTTGCTAGCAGCTGCTGAAACTTCTTCTGATTCTTCTACCTCAGATGTAAATGTTGATGATTGTGCAACTTCTTCAGGTAGAGAAACAATGATATCAGCACCATTAATAATTGCTCCTAACAACCCCAGTTCCGCTTCTACCAATTGATCAACAGCTTCACCTAACATATTCTCTTGTGTGTAGTGTGGCCGTGTCACTAATACGATCCCATCACTGTAAGGTTGGATTAACAGAGGATCGTTGGATATACTAAGTGGGCTAGTATCTAAAATAACTAAATCAAAGCGTTCGCGGACATCCTCAATCAGCCGCCGCATTTCACTAGATTCCAGAATAGCAGCAGATTGGCGCACAGGGCCAGGACTTGGAAGAATGTATAAATTTTCTACATCAGGAACTAAACGGATACATTCACTTAAGTTAGCGTAATAACGAAGGGGTTCAATTGTAGCATCGGGATCAGGAATTACTTTCAGGGATGTTGAGCGAGAAGGCGATCGCAAATCTGTTTCGATAATCAAGGTTCTTTTACCAGCACGGGCAGAAGCTATACCCAAGTTATAAGCACTTGCAGTCTTACCCTCTAAGCTACTGGTGCTAGTAATCAACACCACTTTTAAGTTTTTACCACCTATCCGGCGCAGATTACTGCGGAATTTCTCATAAAATTCTAAATAAGGAGAATCAGCAGAAATGACCACCGGTACTGCCTCTTTATCCAAATCATCCACTGGCATTAAAGGCAATTCTCCCAACACTGCCACTTCCCGTTGCTTGAGGCTCTCACGAATATCCTCTCTGGTTTTGAAAGTCCCTTCCAGCGCTCCCAACAAAAATATTACCCCACCACCAATCACCACACCTAAGAAACCGCCCACAGCAAGGGTAATAGGTACACTCTTCGGGGGTTTGATGTCGGCAGCAGCCGTAGGCCGTCTGGCAATGCTGAGGCTGCTAGTAGTTTCTGCCTCTGCGGTTTTAGCATCGGTTAGCTTCACCTGCATTTGGTCGTAGATGGATTTTTTGAGGGCAACCTCCTGTTCTAAACGCGATCGCTCTAATTGCTTATTGGGTATCAGAGAATACTCTTGCCGTAGTCGCGCTTCTTGTTGGATCTCTTGAACTAATTGTTGTTGCAGCGTCTCCCGTTGGGTTTGCAAAGACACCATTTGGTTTGCCAATTGCTGGCGGGCTGGATCTAAGCTGCTTTGGGTGCGAATACCTGCAACGCTACCCTGAAGCGGAGCCGCCGTCCCATCACCACCTAATACCTCAGATGCACGTTGTTGCAGCAATTCTTCAGCAGCTTGTTTCTGACGCATTAGCTGAACCATCGTTGGGTGTTCTGGTCGCAAATCCTTTTTGAGTACGGCGATTTGCGACTCACTTTGATAAATTTGCGCTCGTAAGTTCCCAATAATTGGATCGGCACTCAAAGCAGAAGAAACATAAGCCTGTCCGACTGTTAAGCCTAACTTATTTTGTAAACTGCGAATTTGACCATCAACCCCAGAAATAGTTAATTGCATCTGCCGTTGGAGATTTTGGCTAGCAGTAACAGCGCTTAACAAGCTGCCATTCTCGGCTGCTAATATTGCCGTTCGTTCGATGCGATCATACTGTTCTAACTTCTTTTCAGCAACTTGCAACTCTCGTTTAGCTTGTGGTACGCGATCGTTAATCTTTTCAATAATTGCTTGTAATCGCCCAGTATTGATATCACTGCTCAACTTGATCATTGCTTGCATCAATTCCGCCAAGACCTGTATACCTCGTTTGGGATCGGTATCTACATATTTCAATTCCAAAATACTAGATTCCAATTCTCCAGTCCTGGGGTTTTTTTTAGGAACAGAAAGGACGACACTGTTACCCAGCTTTGCCGGTTTGACACCGACTTTTTCTGCCACTGCTGCAATTATCTGGTTAGAGAGTAAAACTTCCTGATTCAGTTCCTTTCCTTGCTGTTGGATTTCAGTACCAGTTGCAGAGAAAGAAACTGGTGGACCACTATAGGTAAGTGCGGCAGATGCTATATAGCTAGTAGGTGGCTCTGGTTGCATAGCTACCAAAGTCGACCCTACTATAACTAGACCAAAACTAGCTAGTCCAATCCACTTGTACTTATCAAAAGCAATAAGATAGCGCTTAACAATTGGTGGGGTCATGGTCGCTTCGCTCCAATTCAAAATTCAAAATTTAAAATTTAGGAAGCACCAAACTAAAGATAGTGGTTTTGATAAAAGAACGCTATCAACTTCATACTATATATTGGTTGATATGTTTAATATTTTTACATTCACGAATTCAAAGACCAGTTGGAGATGTGGCTTCCTACACTCCCAACTATTTCCAGATTGTATCCTTCTTTTAGAGTTACTAATTTGACCCGCCACCGAAGTTGTCAAAAAACCGGAGAAAGGATTGAACGTTGAAGAAAGGTTGGGTAATGGTAGTTAGGAAATTAGTAATTCTACCTATGAGGTTACGACCAACAACAATAACATCATTATCTTGAAGCGCCACATTTTGAGACGCATCGCCTCCTAGAGCTTTTTTAGCATCAAGTTTCTGGGTAACAGCTTTACCTTGTTCAGGATCAAAGCGAACCAGAGCGATATCTCGGAGATTAGCAGTATCAAGATTTACTCCTCCCAAAGCATCTACAAACGTACTGCCATTAGGCAGTGCTTGAATAGAGAGACCTCCCGCAGCGTAGTTTAAAACCCGGACTCTAATCTGTGGTGTGGCTAAGGATGAACGTGCTACTAAATTGCGGTCATAACCGTCATCATTACCAACTTCACGACGGGGGATGAGTATCGCATCTCCGTCTTGTAAGCGTAAATTAGGGATTGAACCGCCATTTTGCAGTGCTGCATATAAGTCAATAGTTTGTGAAATCACAGAACCATCAATTAACTTGCGGCGTACTTGTATTTGTCGCAGGTCTGCATTTAACGTTGAACCCCCAGATATTAGCAAGGCATCAGCAACGCGGGGTGTTGCTGAATTAATCGGATAAATTCCTGGTCTGAATATTTCTCCGCTAACGGTAACTTGAACTGGTCGCGCCCCTGCCAAAGATACTACTATGATTGGATCTGGGAAAAAGCGACTTAAACCCAAGCGAATTTTTTCTTGAGCTTCTTCTAAAGTTAAACCTTGTAATGACACCGTTCCCACTTGCGGTACTACGATGGTGCCTTCGGGACTAATTACAGCTTGAAAACTTAAGTCTTGACGCTGCGCTGCTAAGGCTAAAACTATTACTGGATCGACAACATAACGATTTAAACCCAAGCGAATTTTTTCTTGAGCTTCTTCTAAAGTTAAACCTTGTAAAGAAACTGTTCCCAGTAGTGGGACTACAATGTTACCTTCTGGGTTGATTAAAGCTTGAAAACTCAAATCTGGAAAGCGCTGAACCGAAACGCTAATTCCATCTCCTATGCCTAAGCGGTATGGGCCAGGAGGACGCTGAAGTACAACGCCAATTATATCTCCTGGCCCCAAGAGGTAGCGGCTGAGTTGGCTGGAAGTTTCGTCATTTGCACCTGTAGGTATAACCTCAGTTTCAGTACCTGGCACAGGCGATGGGGGTTGCCTTGGTGATTGTCCTTGAGATGGAAAAGGTTGGGCAACAACAAGTTGGATAGGTGTTATTAAAAAAACTCCTACTTGAAGACTAACAAAACAAAGGGCGCTGAATGCACGCATATAAGAAGTGGGATCTATGAACATCGGTGCAGAAAAAATGATATGAAAATTATTCGCGCCGAGTCGTTATTTTACTCTATAAATGTCCCCAATGTCTCTGGAGTCTGCAAGTATTTACCAAGAAAAAGAGAAGAACTTTACTAAATTTAAATACTAACTTCATATTATTAACATCTTTTATCTAAGTTTTAGGCTGAATGCAATTTATAAAGACAAGTAGGTTGGCGCAATTAAAGCTAACTAGCAAGGGCTGTCATTTGTCCTTTGTCATTGGTCATTAATAAGGACTTTAAGACTATTTACGTTTCATAACATAATTTGGTTTATTTCTACCAACTTACTTACTTCTGATGAATCTCTGCACAAAGGCATTCATCAGATACTTTACAAAGGGCCTGCCATCAATGTACTTTGCACTGTTTCCCCCATAGACTTGGCTAAAGACCAAGATGTTTCTACCTGCCCTAAAGGTTCCATCGGGATCAGAATGCTCACGCTTACCCAGGGAATACGTTGCTTGCGCCACTGGGCTAATTGATCCGCCAAGAACCAATGGAAAGGTGATGAATTTCCGCCGTCTGGCATGGCGTACCATTGCAAGACAGCGAAGGTTTGCTGTGGTGTGGCGGCACGAAAGAACCTAGCTTCTACTTTAGTTTCAACAACATTAGAAGCCAACTTTTCAGACTGTTTCACAGTAAATTCGGCAGAACGAGATTGCGCTATATCCCACTTTCCCCAGCGCGATCTTCCCCAGCCGTTAACATCTGTCCACTCTACCTCTGGTTGATCCATAGGCCCATTTTGCGGTAGCAAAAGCAGGATTGCCTGGGATTGCGAACCTTCTTTTTTCATTACCTGCAAAGACCATTTATGTTCACCAATTTGCTGTTCTGATTGTTCAATAGTTTGCCAACCAGGAAGGGCTAACCCAGTGTTGCGGATCTGTTTTAACTCGTGGAGATTAGTAACAGGTAGCGGCTGTTTCCATTGCCAATGTCCTGTTAGATATCCGGGAATCCCTCCTATTGCTAGCAGTAGTAGCAATAACAAAAGTGCTGCTACCTGATTGAACTGGTTTTCTTTGAAAAACTTGGAGAATGAAATCATCAGTAAAATTTGTGATACTTAGGCAAAATTTTACTTTATAAAATCACACCGTGAGTTCAGTAATATTTATGAGTAGATTAAGAGGGAGGAGAGCAGGGAGCAGGGGACAAGGGGTGAGAACTTGAAACAAGTCTTTCCCCTTGTCACCAATTCTCCTTGTCCCCAAGTCCTCTTCCCAATGCCCATAGTTCTAACTTTCTGCTTCTTGCTCAGTTTCTAGAGATGTTGAGAAATAGCGATTAATCCAATTGAGTAGGGGTACTAATGACACCAGCATACAAGCAGAGTATAAGTCACCACCCCAACCTTCATGTAGCCATTTAAAAGCTGCTTCTTGACCTGTGCCGTGAAAGAAAGTCAGTAAAGTGTTACGAATGATATTGGCAGTAGTACTAACGATCGCAGCAAGAGATAAAAACGATATGGTTGTGCGCCGTGAAGATAAACCATCTGTCCAATAAAGCAGCATCAAGCCAACGTAGAGAGTCGTGAACAACATTTTCAACCCTGCACAGTAGGGGGCAACTTCTACAATACGTCCTCCCACGTAGAGATTGATTTCATTTACTGTTACGTCCATACCAAATTGATTCAATATGAAACCTGCCGTACCAGCGATGAAGCTTTGCAGAGGCAAGGTATAGGGCGCAATGAGATAGGGTGCTGCTGTCGGGGTGGCTAAAAATACCAGTAGCAGGGGGAATCCTTGCGATCGCAAACCTGCTATCCCTTTAAACCACAAACATAATCCTGCCAGGATAACGGGCAAGGAAAGGTTAACCCACTCTGTAACACCACTAAGATAAAACACTGCCCCTAGTAACAATAAAACAGCACTAAAAGGATGTGTGGTATCTGGTAAACGTTTCCACTTTTTTCGGTTTATCCAGGCCAGATAAGCCGCAAATGGTAAACCAATAATTCCGTGGCTAAAATATTCGTGTTCTGTACTGATATTTTTGTTCAGCCAACCATCCAACCAGTGTAGCAATATAGGCGCATAAAGCAGCAGTAAAACGCCTATAATCGCTAGATTCAATAAGTCTGAGGCGTTTCTTTTTTTAATCTGTTGCTGGAGTGCCATGATTTTTATTGGTCATTGGTCATTTGCAAAAAACAACTGACAAAGAACAAATGTCTAATTGTTGGATGCACATATTAAGTATGAATTAACTTTAGGCTACCACCCTGTCAAGGTCAGCATTGGAGGTTTCATCTACCTGAGAAGTTGTTGAGACTGCATGAGCGATCGCAGCTACAACTTCTTTAACTTGGCTACTGCTCAAACCAGGATACATCGGTAATGATAATATTTGCTGTGACAGTTTTTCTGCTTGGGGAAAATCTCCCGGCTGATAGCCTAAATTGCTGAATGCTGGCTGGAGATGACAAGGAATTGGGTAGTGAATGCCAGTTTGAATTCCCACGTCCGTGAGTTTTTCTTGGAGTTGCTGGCGTTCTATTGGGCAAGAATCATCAACTTTAATGACATAAAGATGATAAACGTGTCCTGTATCACTTTGGTTTTCCATAGGAATAATGCCAGTAGTTGCCAAAGGTGCTAGTTCAAGATCATACTGCTGGGCAATAGTCAAGCGATCGCGATTCCACTGTGGCAAATATGGTAATTTTTGGTGCAAAATAGCTGCTTGTAAAGTATCCAAGCGGCTATTTGTACCGGGTTCAGTATGAAAATACTTTTGCGATGCACCATAATTTCGCAAACGCCCCATCTTCTGGGCGACATCTGAATCTCGTGTCAGCAGCATTCCCCCATCCCCAAATGCTCCCAAATTTTTGCTGGGATAGAAACTAAAAGCTGCTGCTATGCCTACTGAACCAGCGTGATATCCATCTCTTTGGGCAAGGTGTGCTTGGGCGGCATCTTCAAAAATTAGTAGTTTGTAGGTATCAGCAAATTTGATGAGTTCACGTGGCGATACCATTTGTCCATAGAGATGTACAGGAATAATTGCTTTAGTCTGAGGCGTAACTGCCTTTGCTGCGGCCTCTAAATCAATTAAAGCTGTTTGGCGATCGCAATCTACCAGAATTGGCTTCGCGCCAGCGCGGATAACTCCAATCAAGGTTGCGATAAAAGTGTTGGCTGGTAAAATTACCTCATCGCCAGCACCAATATTACAAGCTTGCAATCCGAGAGCGATCGCATCTGTTCCTGATGCAACACCAACACCATAAGCTGCCCCCGATACTGCCGCAAATGCTGCTTCAAAATCTGAGAGTGCTTGCCCTAAAATAAAATCTCCCTGTTCCAATACAGATTGGATTGCATATTGCAATTGCATTTGAATTGGTTCATGTTGCAATTTCAGGTCTACAAAAGGAACTCTAACAGCCATTTTATTCATTAGTAGTTGTCCTCAAAAAATATTTCCTCAAATGGAAAAAATAAAAAAGCCCACACAATTTTCAGCATGAAATTGTAATAGGTTCAATCTATTCGATCGAGACTTATATAAACTATCTAGAATTGTCAGCCATAAGTGCTAGCTGTTATAAGTAATAATTGCTATAAAAGTTACTCAAATATAATTCTTGTAAGTTAATTTACTTAGATTTTGCCAGTAAGAATTTTTCCTTCTGTACATAAATAATGACAGCTCCTTTGTATTGTATCCTTAGGGTTAGCTTACCCTGGTTGAATCCAAATCTAACGCAATCTGACTGTAAAATCCCAAGCAATAAAGACTACACCAGTACTAAATAAAGAATATCTAGCACCAGTAATTAGTAACTTGTGCATACCGCATCGCCGAGTTAATGGAAGGGAGAAAAAAATTTTGCCCTAAATTTGTTTGTCAGAGGCAAAATTAGGGAATGCTTAAAAATAGCAATTGATAACCTAGAAATAGGACTTGGATCAATTACACGATAGAGAAATTATTAAGGTAGCAGTGGCAATGATAGAGCCTGAAAACAAATTATTTGCCCTAAAGGATGGTTGGGATTCTCATGAATCAAGAGAACAGCAACGCCTAAAAGCTTTGTCGGATTTAGGTTTGCGGCAACCAGAAACGATTCCGGTTTTTGAAGAAGCCACACAGACTGCTGCCCACTTTTTGGAAGCACCAATTTCCATATTGGGATTTGTGGATCAAGAACGTCACTGGTTTAAGTCAGCAGTGGGCTTATCTAGGCTAGGGCTAATGAATCATTTGGCACAAAGCCGCCAACTGTCACGCAGGGAATCGTTCTGCACTCAGGTTGTAGAGAGTCTTCAAATATTTGTAATTAATGATACACATAAACTTACAGACCCAGTACTTGTTAGCAGCAAGCTGGTACAAGATTATGGTATTCGTGCTTACTTAGGAGCGCCACTCATTGATGCTGAGGGACATTGTTTAGGTGCGTTGGCAGTGATGGATTTAGTGCCACGCAATTTTACAACCCGAGACATTGAGTTTTTACAAATCATAGCTCGTTGGAGCATGAGTGAATTTGAGCGTAACCGACTTTTGCAAGGCAAACTCGAATCAACCACTCTTAAGACCGCTCCTATATTTTCACTTAATGACGAACGTAACACTGAAATTAAAATCACCCCACCCACTCAAGATAACGACTCTGTTTCTACCAAGCAACTGAAATTGGAACTTTTGGGTCAGTTAACTCAGGAGTTACGCACGCCTTTAACATCTGTACTTGGTATGGCTAGTGTTTTAGGACGTGAAATTTATGGGCCTTTGACGACTAAGCAAAGAGAATATTTAGAAATTATCCAACATAGTGGTCGGTACTTACTTTCTCTAGTAAACGAAATTACCGAACTAGGAGCTATGGATGACAACTCAACTGTACTGAATTTAGCTCCTGTGGATATTGAAATGCTATGTCAACAAGCTATCAATACCCTTGAAGAAGTGGCTAATCGCCGCGAGCAAGACATTCGCCTCTCTATAGAACCGGGACGTAATCGCATTTGGCCTTTAGATAAAGACAAGGTGCGGCAAATGTTATATCACCTGGTTTTCAGTGTGATTCAACTTTCGGCTACAGGTAGCATTGTTCGCATCCATGTTTCTTACAAGGAAGATACGCTCAACATTACTATTTGGGTTTCTCATCCCTGGTTAGGGGATGGCATTACTGAGGTTGACCCCTACTTCCGTCTCAATTCTTTGTCGTTGCTAGAGTTAACCGGTGAAGTCGCAACTTACAATACTCATATAGAAGGACAACAGCAACTAGAGACTTCATCAGTAGCAGTGGACAATTCAAAAAGCCTGAGTGATTCCCACTCCAATTTTCTTGCTGCGAGTTCCGGTCTAAATTTAGCTAAATTACATGGAAGCCTTTCTCGTGAAAGCTTGGGTCTATTGCTAAGTTGTCAACTGGCAGAGTTGCACGCTGGACAAATTTTGATTCAAGGTTCACCAGAATCAGGATATCGTTATGTGCTTTCTTTGCCACTGCAACTGGCAACTCCCTCGCAAGCAATTAGTGATGTGTAATCACAGCCGATAGAGAACAGATTCGAGGTGATAGGGAATAGGGAAAGACAAATTCATACTTTGTTATGTAGTAAGTACATGAATTAAAAGCGTCATTACTAATTTACAAATTACGTTATTACCTTTTTATAGCCATAGGCATTATGATCAAATCCAAGTTCTGCGTCGGCAGGCTAATTGATCGCAATGTTTTTTATGAATTTAGTCTGGCAACTATTTACTTTATCATCTTTACCGCTCAAAGAATATCTTGCTACCAGTTACGTACACCGTTCTCTGGTGGGACTGTTAAGGTCTTGGCGGCAAACCAGCGTCTTGATTCAGTGGGGAGATGCAATCGCAGCTGTATTACTCAGCTCAATATATGCCCTTGCACCTTTTGCTTCGAGTACGTTGGTAGGTTTGTTATTGGTGGCTTGTGTGGGATTTTGGCTGTTGTTGACTTTATCTGATGAAGTCACACCAGCAAATGTCTCGTCAGTCACTCCCATTCACCTACTCGTATTGCTCTACTGGGGAGTTGCCGTAATCGCAACAGCATTATCACCAGTCAAAAAAGCGGCACTTAACGACTTGGGAACGTTGACCTTGTATTTGCTACTATTTGCCCTTTGTGCCAGGGTATTAAGGTCGCCTCGCCTCCGGTCTTGGATTCTCACCCTTTATCTGCACGTATCCTTAATTGTCAGTGTCTATGGATTGCGGCAATGGTTTTTTGGAGCCACAGCACTGGCAACTTGGGTTGATCCTGAATCTCCTCTATCTAAGACTACAAGGGTCTACAGTTATTTAGGAAATCCCAACTTATTGGCTGGATACCTCTTACCAGCAGTAATTTTTAGCTTGGTGGCAATTTTTGCATGGCAAAGCTGGCTCAAAAAAGCTTTAGCATTAACAATGTTGATTGTCAATACTGCCTGCCTGATCCTGACTTTTAGTCGTGGCGGTTGGATTGGACTAGTGGTGGCAGTTTTGGCTGTGATGGCATTGCTAGTTTTTTGGAAGAGTGTGGAAATGCCTCCTTTTTGGCGTACTTGGTCGCTGCCCATTGTCTTAGGAGGTTTAATTGGGATATTACTCTTAGCAGTGATATTTGTAGAGCCAGTTCGCCTGCGGGTGTTCAGCATTTTTGCTGACCGTAAAGATAGCAGTAATAATTTTCGTAGAAATGTGTGGGATGCTGTCTTTGAGATGATTCGCGATCGCCCAATTTTCGGCATTGGCCCAGGTCACAACTCTTTTAATAAAGTTTATCCGCTCTACCAACACCCTCGTTACACTGCTTTGAGTGCTTATTCGATTTTGTTTGAAGTGACTGTAGAAACTGGGTTTGTTGGTTTAGCCTGCTTTCTCTGGCTAATAATCGTTACATTTAATACGGCGCTTTTGCAAGTGCGACGATTGCGACGATTGAGAAGTGTAGAGGGATTTTGGTTAATTGGAGCGATCGCTATTTTGTTGGGTATGCTAGCTCACGGTACTGTAGATACTGTCTGGTATCGTCCTGAAGTCAATACCCTCTGGTGGCTCATCGTTGCTTTAATTGCCAGTTACTGGACACCTTTAACTCAAAACCAAACAAATTTATCTAACCCAGAACCAGCAGTAAACTAAAACGAGCAAATTGTCAGTTGTTTTTCTACTGAACAACTGACAAATGAATAAATTTTGAATTGTCTAGTCTCTGTAAGTAGTGGCACCTGGGGCATTAGGGTCGCGATAAGCAGTCTGTTCGTTATCACGCTTTTTACCAGCCAAACCAGCTAGACCGAATAAACCAAGTAATCCTAGCCAACCCCAATCAAAATCGTTGCGATCGTAAGTGGTCGTTCTGGGAGCAGTATTGGCTCCGGGATCAGTTGTCGTCTGAGCTTGTGCGGATAGAGTCAAGGGTAAAATTCCCATACTCAAGGTGAGAATGCCTGCGCCAACAGCTGTAATGAAATTACTTTTCATAAGTTGTGACAATTCCTTATGCCATCCGAAGTTACTCACCACTGTATCGATTCCCAAACTTAATAAAATCAATCTGTGGCTATAAACTAGGGCTTTTTATAAGTCACGCTGTGGACATACAACATGGTTTTCACAGCAATCTGTTTCTCACTCTGGTGTGGTAGTTTGAACCACAATGACCCCTAATAGCTTTTCATTGCGCGTTGAATGTCACGCTGATCTTGCCGTCGTTTCAGGTCTTCTCGCTTATCGTGGAGCTTTTTACCTTTGCCAAGGGCTATACTCACTTTTACCCAGCCCCGTTTGAGATACATTTTCAAAGGGATTAAAGTTAGACCCTGCTGTTCTACTTTGCCAATTAGCTTGCGGAGTTCTTGACGATGCAACAGCAGCTTTCGTGTCCGCCGTGGTTCATGATTAAAATATTGTCCACTGGCGTTGTAGGGTGAGATATGAATATTGATCAACCATGCTTCGCCATTGCGAAGCAAAGCATAGCCATCTTGGAGATTTACTTTACCCGCACGAATTGACTTAACCTCGGTTCCTGTCAACTCAATTCCGGCTTCGTAAGTTTCCAGAATTTCATACAAATAACGGGCTTGACGGTTGTCAGCAATAACTTTGTAACCTTCGTTCTTGTCGCTCATTGATAATTTTGTGCGTTTTAAATGTACCTAAAAAAATATTTGGATTGCCTGGCGAGTTATAGGGTATTCATTATAACCGCTATAAATATTGAACTGTATATCACTAATTTAGCTTTTCTAAGTTCACAATTAAGAGTTTTCAGGTAACTTTAAGTTACCTGATATTGATTACATCTGAGGTTTATCCAGAACTTGGGGATTACACCTCAAGTTTCACCAAGCTCGATTTTGTGCAGTTTCACAAAGACTTATAAGTAAATCGGCGTAAATAATTAAAGTTTGTAGTATGGCTTGTTGGGTATCTTGCTACAAGACGCTACTCCAAAAGAGGGCTGAAGCCTTCTCTACAAACTTATTTCAATCATGCTTAATCAACTTATATTTTGGTAAATTACTGATAAAATTAATAATAATTTATACTATAATGGAAATTTGCTCTGCCTTATTAATGAGTTGTTACAAATTAAAAAGCTCTCTATGCTTCCCGATCTGAGGGAGTTAAAGGTGAGTTGCACTTCGTTAAGCTTACAAGAGATTTAAGATTTTCTTTATAAATCAGCCCTGAAGGCAGTCATTACCTGGTAATCCTGTCATAGTATGAAACATAAGAACACTATTCTTGCCAGTGTTCACCTATGAAGCGCGTAGAAGCAAATTTCTGAGTAAAAAAAATGCTAGGGGTGTATTGTCCATGCCCTTGACGATCCTTGTAGTGGATGATGATTTGGGCACTCGTCTGTCTGTTAGCGACTATCTTGAACTGTCTGGCTACTGTGTGATCACGGCTAATGACGGTCAAGAGGCTTTGTTTATGGTGGATGAGTATAATCCTGATTTGATTGTCACGGATATCATCATGCCACAGATGAATGGCTACGAACTGGTGCGTAGGGTGCGTCAACAACCAATGTTTCGCTTATTACCTGTAATCTTATTAACAGCCCGAACTAAGACCCAGGAAAGAATTCTGGGCTATCAGTCAGGGTGCGATTTATACTTACCCAAACCATTTGAATTGGAAGAGTTAGCAGCAGCAATCCGCAATCTTTTGGAGCGATCGCAAATTATTCAATCGGAGTATCGCTTTTCTCATAAAGAAAGTTTGGGCATTTCCGGCTCTACAAAACCGGGGGATGCCCATAATTCTGTGTCTACTAAAATTCAGACATCCCACTTAGACTCATCGCTAACTCATAGAGAACAAGAAGTCTTAGAGTTATTGACTCATGGTTTGTCTAATGCCGATATGGGTCATCAGCTACACCTGAGTCCTCGCACAGTGGAAAAGTACGTTAGCAGTTTATTGAGAAAAACTTCAACCAGCAACCGAGCAGAATTAGTGCGTTTTGCTATGAAGCATGGTTTAGTCGAATAAAAAAGTGAGGAGTTAGGAATTAAAACTCAGAACTCTTCACTTTTAACTTTTGTGAGCAGACCTTCACAAGCATCAATCAGTAAATCAATAACCTGATTAAATCCGTCTTGACCACCGTAGTAAGGATCTGGAACTTCCTTTAAGGTGTGTCGAGAGCAAAACTCACACATCAAACGCACTTTATGCTGATATTGCTCAGTGCGATCGAGAGTGAGGATATTCTCATAATTTTCTTGATCCATCGCCAAAATTAAATCAAAGTATTGAAAGTCTGACTTTTGAAACTGGCGTGCTTGACCACGTAGTTTAATTCCCAACTTTGTAGCAGCCGCAGCACTCATGCGTCTGTCAGGTGGGCTACCCACGTGATAACTAGATGTACCAGCTGAATCACAGATGATGGCATCGCTCAAGCCTGCCTGCTCAATTAGATGATTCATTATGTTTTCTGCCGATGGCGATCGGCAGATGTTACCTAAGCAGACAAATAGCAACTTGTAAGGCATAGATATTTTTTGTCCTCTGTCAATAGTCATTTGTCCTTTGTCTTTTGACTAATGACCCTTCGGGTGACGCTCCTGCGTCGCTAACACCAGTTGCTCATGGGGGAAACCCCTTTGGCGCTAGCCTCTTCCTTTGGGAGAAGACCGCACTGGCTCACCAATGACTAATGACCAATGACTAAAATCCAGGTAACTCCAACCCACTGGTTAATTCTTCCATGCGTTCCCGCATTGTTGCTGTGGACTTGTTGTAGGCTTCTTTCATTGCCACCGTCACGAGATCGGAAAGTACTTCTGCACCTTCTGCAAGAGCATCTGGAGAAATTTCTACCCTCTTGGGTTCTTGGTTCCCACTGACAATCACCTTCACCAGACCACCGCCAGATTCTCCTAGAATCTCCATTTGCTCCAATTCTTCTTGGAGTCGCTTTGCACCTTCTTGAACTTGCTGTGCTTTCTTAAAAGCATCGGCTAGTTCCTTCATTTTTCCTAAGCCAAAGCCAAATCCCTGTCCTTTTCCTGTCATAATTATTTGTACGCTTGTGCGTTGAATAACAAATCAAATTCAATTATAGATGCGGTAAGTAATTTGCCTCTTTTTTTACCAATAATTAATGCATCTGGGAATTGGGCACTGGGCATTAGTTATGACACATCTTTACTGATATGCCTAGTTCCCAATCCCCATCCCCGGAATTGAAAGTTTCAGCAAGCACCTTGAAACTCTCCGAGCATTTTGACTTCTGGCTCTAAATTAATAGACCAACGTTCTTGCACCTGATGTTGGATGTGGCGAATGAGACAGAAGATGTCACTAGCTTTGGCTCCACCACGGTTAACGATGAAATTAGCATGGAGTAGTGCTACTTGCGCTCCACCAATTTGGTAGCCTTTGAGGCCAGTTTGTTCAATTAACCAGCCAGCACTGTAAGGTTTGGGATTGCGAAACACACTCCCACAACTGGGGAAGTTGTATGGTTGGGTGCTTAAGCGATGCTTTTTGTGTTCTTTGGTGATTGCTACAACTTTTGCTGGATCTGCACCTGGCGCGAGTTGTAAGGTGGCTTGGGTGACTATGCGATCGCCACCTTGCAATAAGGAAGTCCGATAGCTATAACCTAACTGTTCCGGGGTAAGAGTTTCCAGCGTCCCATTGGGTGAAAGTACCTCGGCACTAACTAACATATCTGCGATACAGCTATTATGTGCCCCTGCATTCATCACCACAGCACCTCCGGCTGTTCCAGGGATGCCAACAGCCCACTCCAATCCTTGCCATCCTAATTCTGCTGCGGCCCATGCCAAACTGGGAATTGATTCTCCAGCAGCAACGGTTAATTGACCAGTTTGGGGGTCAAAGTTGCTGAAGCGGAGGTGACGAGTCGCGATGACTAAGCCTGATATACCGCCATCGCTCACCAGGAGGTTAGAACCGGCTCCCAGTGTTGTCACCTTTAAATCACGTTCTTTTGCGTATTTAAGACTGGCTTGCAGTGCTTCTAAGTTTCGGGGGGCAACATACAAATCAGCTGCTCCTCCAACCCTATAGGAAGTAAAGGCTGACAAGCAAGCCTGGGGCTTGATTGCACAATCAGTATTTGGTAAGTAAATTACTTCACTATCCACCGAATTAGTTGTTTGATGTTTCTTTGTATTCAAAGCAGAAACTGTGCAGACGTTTCCAGCTGCCTGGGAAATGGTCATTTTTACTTTATATTGGTAAAATTTTTACATTAATTTACCGCAAAGATACGGTAATAGAGTTCATAGATGGAACCGTTGCTAGACGGGCGCTTTGCTCAGAAACGAAACTTTGCAAAGTCTCCACTTAAGATGTGGCTTTAGCAGGTTCGCAAAGTGCAGTAATTACTTCAGGAATCACCTGATTCAAGTTCCCAGCTCCTAAAAACAGCGCCAAGTCTCCTGGGCGTAATGTTTTTAACAAGTACTCACGCACTGAGGGTAAAGTTGGTTGATAAACTACCTGCGAATGCTGTTTAGCAATTTCCGCTGCTAGCTGTTCACCAGTAATTTGCCCTAAGTTGGGTTCGCCTGCACTGTAAATATCAGTCAGCACAACCAAATCAGCATGGGTAAAGGACTCGGCAAATTCTTCTAAAAAGGTCAGTGTTCGGCTATAGCGATGGGGTTGGAAGATAGCAACCACTCTTTGTCCTGGTCTTGCCTGTAAACGTGCGGCGGCGAGAGTAACGCGAATCTCGCTAGGATGATGAGCATAGTCATCAATGAAGGTAATACCATCAACTTCACCCCGCAGCTCAAAGCGTCGTCTTGCTCCTTCGAAGGTTGCAATACCTTTGGCAATCGCTCCAAATTCTAAGCCCAAGGCGCGACCAACAGCTACTGCTGCTAGAGCATTGCTGAGATTGTGCCGACTGAGCAGCCGCAACTTCAACACGCCCAAGGCTTTGCCTTTTTCCCAAACTAGAGCCGTGGTGCCATCAGCACGATAATCAATATTAGTAACGGTGTAGTCAGCGTTGGTATCTGAGTGTAAGCTGTAGCTGATTGTGGGTTGTAAGCGATCGCGCACTGTCGCACAGTCAATACTACCTATTAAAGTTTTACAACCCTTAGCAAATGTCTGGAAGATGTCAATTACTTCTTCTAATGTATCATAATGGTCAGGATGATCAAGTTCAATATTGGTGATGATGCCAATTTCTGGAGCGTGTTTTACCAAAGAACCATCAGATTCGTCTGCTTCGGCTACCAAATATTGGCTTTGTCCCAATCGAGCATTACCAGACCATGCATTGACTTCGCCACCTACTAAAATCGTTGGGTCTAGGCCAGCTTCTAGAAGCATATAACCAATCATGCTACTGGTTGTAGTTTTGCCGTGTGTTCCTGCCACTGCAATACTGTAGTAATCGGAAATTAAGGCGGCTAGTACATCTGAACGATGCAAAACTGGACAACCTAATTCCAACGCTGCTTTGTATTCTAAATTATTAGTGTTAATTGCTGTTGAACAAATGACTTGAGGTAATTTTGACTTAGTATCAACAGGTAATTGTTCTTGTGAATTTAATACTTGAGGACGAAAGAATTCGAGATTACTTGCCTCTTGTCTACCAAAAATATGGGCACCGATAGATTCCAATTTGTGCGTCATGTGGTTGGGACGAAGATCCGAACCTGATACTGGAAATTGACGCTTGGCGAGAACGTATGCCAGAGCAGACATACCTATGCCGCCGATGCCAATAAAATGAAATGGTCTACCACTAAAATCTACAGAATTAGTCATTTATTGCTCCTCTTACACCACACCACACCATAATCACAAATGACACGCGTATCATAACAGGAATTTGATTTTTACCGTAACTACTCCTATATCGTATTTATGTTTAATGCCCAGATGTTGTTTCTGGTCTGGTTTTGCGTGTTCAGAATGATTTTACCTTGGTTGGAGGTTTTTACTATTTCTGAACTGTTGTTAAGATTATTCTGAAAATTTTGGCTACATCGGGAAAGAAATTCTTGTAATGTCAAATACATATTTTTGTCTACCTTACTGGAATTGGCTACATAATACATTGTTTAGTGAAAGTGATTTGAAATTGCATCAAGTTTAGCCGTGAATTGACTACAATAGTACATTGGTAATGAAACTATTTTTCAATTGCATAAAACCCAGGCATAACTGGATGCAGCAACTAGCAATTTTTGGTGGCACATTTGATCCAATTCACTGGGGACACCTGCTCGTAGCCGAGACAGCAATGCAAGAAGTATCTCTTGAAAAGGTAATTTGGGTGCCATCCCTAAATCCTCCTCATAAAGAAGCAGCTTTGTTTGAGCATCGCGTGGAAATGCTGCAATTAGCCATAAAAGATAACCCAGCGTTTACTGTCTCCCTAGTGGAGGCAAATCGCTCTGGGACTTCATACGCCATTAACACTCTGATTGACTTATCTGCTTGTTACCCAAATACTCACTGGTACTGGATTGTGGGCTTGGATACTTTCCAAACCTTACCTCGTTGGTACCGTGGACACGAACTAGCACAAATGTGTGATTGGTTAATCGCACCCCGACTGCTAGGTGGTGAGACTATAACTCAAAGCAAATTAATCTGCAAGCAAGTGGAGCAACAACTAAGGGAGCAGTCACATACCATTTACTGGCAACTCCTGAATATACCTTTAGTAGGAGTTTCGTCAAGTCTAATTCGCAAATTGTGTCGCGAACGCCAGTCAATTCGTTATTTAGTCCCGGAAGCGGTCAGATCATATATCACTAACAACAGTTTGTACTCGAACAAATCTGAATAAATTATGTGTTTTTTTATTGATCTAGCACTTTATCGTTATAAGTGCCCCCCCCCTTTGCGATATGATTGGGGTCAACGATATCAACATATAAGCATAAATACAGAGGGCAAGACACTGTGATTAGAGTTGCAATCAACGGTTTCGGGCGGATTGGACGTAACTTTGCGCGTTGCTGGGTGGGTAGAGAGAATAGCAAAATTGATCTTGTCGCTATTAATGACACGTCAGACCCTAGAACCAATGCTCACCTGCTGAAGTATGACTCGATGCTAGGTAAGATCAAAGGTGCTGAGATTAGTGCCGATGATAACTCTATCATCGTTAACGGTAAGACCATTAAGTGCGTATCCGATCGCAACCCAGAAAAGTTGCCCTGGAGAGATTGGGGAATTGACCTAATTATCGAAGCAACAGGCGTATTTACTAGCAAAGAAGGAGCGCTAAAGCATGTGAATGCTGGAGCCAAGAAAGTTCTGATTACCGCTCCTGGTAAAAACGAGGATGGCACTTTTGTGGTTGGTGTGAATCATCATGATTATGACCACAACATACACAACATTATCAGTAACGCTAGTTGTACTACCAACTGTTTGGCACCAATTGCCAAGGTGTTGAACGATAAGTTCGGCATCATCAAAGGTACGATGACCACCACCCACAGCTATACAGGCGACCAGCGTTTGCTAGACGCTTCTCACCGGGATTTGCGACGGGCGAGGGCCGCAGCGATAAACATTGTACCCACCTCCACTGGTGCAGCAAAAGCAGTGGCGCTGGTTATCCCAGACCTGAAAGGCAAGCTAAATGGCGTTGCCTTGCGCGTACCAACCCCGAACGTCTCAATGGTAGATTTCGTAGTTCAGGTTGAGAAGCGTACTATTACTGAAGAAGTTAACCAAGCTCTCAAAGATGCTGCTGAAGGCCCACTTAAAGGCATTTTGGACTATAGCGAACTAGAACTGGTATCTTCCGATTATCAAGGTAGTGATGCTTCTTCGATTGTTGATTCTAGCTTGACTTTGGTTATGGGCAATGACTTAGTAAAAGTTATGGCGTGGTATGACAACGAGTGGGGTTACAGCCAACGAGTTTTGGATTTGGCAGAATTGGTCGCTGAGAAGTGGCAATAATTTGTCATTGGTCATTAGTTTTTCACAAATGACAAAGGACTATTGACTAAAATGCTGAAATCCCTGGCTAAGGCTCAGAACTTGGTCAGGGAATTTTTTTTGTTCGTCGTGCAATAGTACTGTTGATCCGGGTGTAATCTTGCCTACGATCGCAGCACCTTGACCAAGATGTTGTACTAAGGCTAATGCTGACTCTTGTGGCAAGCAAAGCACTAATTCAAAGTCTTCGCCACCGTATAGAGCATAAGCTAGCGCTTGCTCTTCTGTTAGCCAATGGTCAAAAGCTGCTGGCATGGAAATTTGTCTATGTTCTAGGACAGCGCCAACACCACTGGCGCGACAGATTTGGATAATTGCATCTGCCAAACCATCGCTGCTATCCATACCAGTTATGGGCATGGGGCATTGGGATGCTAAAATTTTCCAAAGGATTGGTAAGACATCTAATCGTGGTTGTGGACGTTGATGTGCGTGGATTAGAGCCGTGCGTTCTACATCTTTGAGGTTTTGTCCTAATTCGGGGTGTAAGAGCAGTTCTAAGCCAGCGTGGGAGGCTCCATGAACCCCTGTAACAACGATCGCATCTCCCACTACAGCAGCAGAACGACGGATAATTTGATTAGGGTTAACTTGACCAAAAGCGGTAATTGCCAAAGTCGTCACAGGCGATCGCACTACATCACCGCCAACAATTGGGGTATTGTATTTTTGCAAGCATTCTGTCATTCCTTGGTACAGTCGTTCTACCCAACTCACCCTAAGTTCACCGGGGAGTCCCAACCCAACGGTAATTCCCAATGGAGAAGCACCCATTGCTGCTAAATCTGATAAATTGGCAGCAGCAGCCCGCCAACCAGCATCTTCAGAGGAAGTGGTGAGGTTGCTAAAATGTACGCCATCAACCAGTACATCTGTAGTCACTACCAAAGATTTGCCTGGTGCAGTTTCAAGTACTGCGGCATCATCACCGATAATTTCTGGAGGACAGAAGCGCTGTAATCTTTCTAAAAGACCTTGTTCGCCAATATCTTTGACTTGTTGAGAAGATAAATCACTGTTCACAATCGGTTTTCCGTGTTGCAAAATTACTAAAGAAAACTGATGATTTGCTTTACTGTTTAATATAAAAATATCGTCTAGGGGTCACTTGGGATGGTAACAACACCAGTAACCAGCATCACGTTTGAGGAGTACTTAACTTATGATGATGGCAACGGTTTTCATTACGAATTGGTGGATGGCAAGCTAGGGCTAATGAACCCACCTACTATTGAACATTTCCTGATTGCCAAATTTATTGAGCAATTACTAGATGCAGAAATCAAACGTTGTAGCTCACCTTGGCTGTGTTTTCGAGAAAGTGGAGTGAGAACGGGGAGAAATAAATCTAGGTTGACTGATTTGTGTGTGGTGACGCTTGAGCAAGCCAGGGAATTGTTGAATGCCTCAGCAGTATTTCAGTCAGCGCCGTTACTAATTGTCGAGGTGGTCAGTCCAGAGTCAGTGAAACGGGATTATCGTCATAAGCGTTCTGAATATGCGGCTTTAGAGGTTCCTGAATATTGGATTGTAGACCCACTGGAAGTCAAAGTTTCAGTGTTACTACTGGAAGATGGATTTTACGAAGAAACAGTTTTTACTGGTACTCAGGAAATTGTATCACGGACTTTTCCAGAATTAGCAATTACAGTTGATCAAGTATTCACCGCCGGGAATCTAAATCAGGGGAGTTAGGAGAGACGCGATTAATCGCGTCTGTACAGGAGTTAGGAATTATTACCCCCTGTTCCCTACTTCCTTCTTATGCTGCTTGCGGTTCAACCAGATTTTCTATTCCTTGAACGACTTTTGCCGATTCAATTTTGTCACCCGCCTTCAGTTTATCCAAAACTTCTTTGCCTTCGGTGAGATAGCCAAAAACGGCATAACGACCATCTAATAGGTTGCGTCCGGCAGGGGTAAGTTCTGGTTCAAACAAAAAGAAGAAAAATTGTGATGAACCACCATTTACTTCACTTTCAGGGCGAGCCATCACCACTGCACCAAAAGCAGAAAAAGGTAGAACTGGCATATCAACATAACGACCAGCTTCTTCTAACGTAATACCATAAGTAGGTGCTTTATCACCCTGAACTAAAACTTCTAAGGGAATAGCGCGATATTCGCCCGTCTTGGGATCAATGAAACCTACATCTTTACCTGCGGGATCTCCAGTTTGCAGAAAGTAAGATTCTTCAGAACGGGTAAATTCTAAGCCATTGTAAAAACCCCTCTGCACTAAATCTACAAAATTACCAGCAGTAATAGGGGCGCTATAACCATCTACCACAACGGTCAAATCGCCTTTGTTAGTTTTAAATTCTACAGTAGCGCGACCTTTAAGTTGTGGCAGATTACTGTATTGGGCAGGCACTTCAAAGGGGAATTCTTTCACCATTGACTCTTCTATCTGAGTCACAAGATTTAGAAGTTTGCCTCTCTCTTGCAGAATTTGTTCTTTATCTTTGTTCTTCGCCAATTCTTCTAATTTACCCACCCCAGATTTCAACTCGGTAATCCAAGCTTCTGCTTGGGGTTGGCGTTCTGTGGGAACGCTTGTTAAGATTTGGGAGGGTTTATCGAGAATTCGGGATGCTTTGCTGATGTCTTTGGAAATAGCACCCCATCGCCGATTAGCCCGCAGTTGGGCAGAGATGTCCTCTAAACTGGCTTGTAGTTGCCGTACAGGTTTGTTATCTATCGGGAGTGCATACCGCAACAAAGCCTTGCCGTCGGTGATTGCGTTGCCGGCTGGCAGCGCGGCGCTACTGGAGGGAGTCCACCCAGCTGTAGTTATGCCTAAAAATATTGTTACCAGCAGTATTGCCATTAGGCTGTTCTTCAGCCAGGATTTTAATAAGTTAAGCATGGGATAACTCAAATGCAGCATTAAATTGTTGACTGGACGTAACCCATCAATAATCTTCCCACGTTAAGGGCGGAGGATAAATGACAAATACTTCGACAACTCTTGGAGACGCTATGCGTTAAGCGAAGCTTTTGCTTTAGCGATACGCTTAGTACAAATGACAAATGATAAATGACAAATGCCCAATGACGACTCTAGAAGGGTACAATAAATGCCGATTGTCTTCCAAAATTTGAAAGTTTCATGATCTCCAGTAACGACTTTCGACCCGGTGTTTCGATTGTATTAGATGGGTCTGTATGGCGAGTGCTTGAATTCCTGCACGTTAAGCCAGGCAAAGGTTCCGCCTTTGTCCGAACTAAGTTAAAAAATGTCCAAAGTGGGAGCGTGATGGAAAAAACGTTCCGAGCTGGGGAAACTGTGCCCCAAGCTACTCTAGAAAAAAGCACGATGCAGCATACCTATAAAGAGGGCGATGAGTTCGTCTTTATGGATATGGAAACCTACGAAGAAGGCAGATTGACCCGCGCACAAATTGGCGATCGCGTCAAATACCTGAAGGAAGGTATGGAAGCTGAAGTTATTAAGTGGGGCGACCAGGTGCTGGGAGTAGAATTGCCTAAATCTGTGGTTCTGGAAATTGTACAAACAGATCCAGGCTTAAAAGGTGACACTGCTACCGGTGGCTCAAAACCAGCAACTTTGGAAACCGGTGCAATTGTGATGGTTCCTTTGTTTATTTCCCAAGGAGAACGCATCAAAGTTGATACCCAGGAAGATAAGTATATCAGCAGGGAATAACTTTCATCTCTATGGAGATGCAAGTCCCGCTTGAAATCCCTACATAGGGATTTAATCCCTGCCACACTTAAGATGCTAATTTACGGATAGGTCGAGGTAATAAAAACTGTGCCATTGGACTTTAATGAAATCCGCCAACTATTGGCAACTATCGCACAAACAGATATTGCAGAAGTCACGCTCAAAAGCGATGATTTTGAACTAACAGTCCGTAAGGCTGTGAGCGTCAGCAATCAGATGTTGTCGGTAGGTCAAGCGACCTTCGGCGGTGTGGTAGGTTCTGGCCTGACATCGGGTTCATCTGGGGGAAACCAGGTGAACGCCAGTCAGGTAACGGAGGTGTCCACATCTCGCGTGTTTGAGAATACTGGTACTAGCACACAATTGCAGTTGTCAGTAAATGCTCCCTCAATCATTGATCAGAGATTAGTAGAAGTGCCTTCCCCAATGGTAGGAACGTTTTATCGCGCTCCTGCACCTGGGGAAGCGGCATTTGTGGAAGTTGGCGATCGCGTCCGCAAGGGCCAAACAGTCTGTATCATTGAAGCCATGAAGCTGATGAATGAAATCGAAGCCGAAGTCTCTGGACAGGTGATGGAAATTCTTCTCCAAAATGGTGACGCTGTAGAATATGGTCAACCTTTGATGCGAATTAACCCCGATTAAGTATTAATCTATATATCAAATGAGTCATCTGAAATGAGTCATCGTTAAAACTTCAGTCCTTGCGGGTTAATCCTGATGAAACAAACGTTGCCTTTACCGCCAGAAGTGGTGCAACAAGTAGCTGAATACTTCAGCCTGTTAAGTGAGCCGATGCGCTTGCGGCTGCTCCACTTATTACGGGATGAAGAAAAATGCGTGCAAGAGTTGGTAGAGGCAACACAGACTTCTCAGGCAAATGTGTCAAAACACCTGAAGGTAATGTGGCAAGCAGGTATCCTTAGCCGCCGCAGTGAAGGAACTTGCGCCTATTACCGGGTGGAAGATGAAATGATTTTTGATTTGTGTAATCGGGTTTGCGATCGCCTGGCCACAAGGTTAGAGGAGCAAGCCCGTAATTTTCGTGTGTTAAATAGCAAACGTTAGGTCAGTTGTCATTTGTCCTTTGTCATTTGTCCTTTGTCATTTGTCCTTTGCTAATGACCAATGACCAATAACCAATGACCAAGAACTAAAGCTGATAATTTTTCTCAAAGCTTTCACGAGTTAGTGGCTGTTGTAACTCTACGCCTTCACCACCTAAAACATCCAATGGTTTGCCGTTCACGTCAATGTAAACCTTGGCTTTAGGATTTAAACTTGTCGCAGTATAAACAACTTGTCCGACGCGACCCATCATTGATGTGCTACCACCACCACTGGTAAAATCTTCAGATAAATTAACGTGAACTTCGTCATTTTCTGATTTCAGTCCCAACAGCTTAGTTCCTTTGGGGATAGTTGTGGAATCTGTTCCTTCTGTCGGCCCTGCCAATAAACTTTGGAAAGCTGCTTCTAAAGGCTGGTTGGCTCGTATAGAAGCGACTTTAACTGGTTGGGGAACCAAAGCAACACTTTTGTCTTTTGGTCTGAGCCAATAAACATTAGGGGTTTGCTCGTTAGCTGGCTGCCTAGTTGATGGCTGTGCTGGTTGAGCGATGCGCCCAGAGGGATTTGACGGTGTGGGAGGATTGCTGGAGTGTGTAGTAAACCAAGCCACACCGCCACCCACCGCTACAACCACTGCTGAAACGGCTGCAATTGCGCCTGAAGAAATGCGATTAGATCCTTGTTGGTCTTTCATGTTCAAAACCTTCCTAACTGAGGGCTGATATGGTAGTTATGTGAGGAGCAGCCTGGTTAAAGACGATACTTACAAGTAGAGAGTTTCCCGAAACCTGGAGGAGACTTTATGCCTCAAAAGGCGATTATTTTTAATTCTGTAAGTCCCTTTTTCAATTTTAGAATTTATATTTCTAATCCGTCACCTACCAAATTATGTAAATCTCATTCTTTTTGGAGATGATTGAAGATTAAATTTACAAAGCAGAGGAACGCAAAGTCAAGTATTTATTCCTCTGCGTCCCTACCCTGCGGCAAGGCGTACCACTTCGTGGAAGCAAGCTACGCGTAGCGTCTCGTAGAGAAGCGCCTATAGTTTAATTTTTTACCTCAATTGCGGCGGTAATCCATTGTTGGAGTGTAGTGGTAACTTCATCAATGACAATTTCTTGAGATTTACGGGTGGCTCTTTCTACGACTTCGACTTTGCCATTAGCGATCGCGCGTCCGGTTACAATTCTGTAAGGTATGCCAATCAAGTCCGCATCTTTAAATTTCACTCCCGCCCTTTCGTCGCGGTCATCTAGTAAGGTTTCAATTCCCGCTTGATTGAGTTCTGTGTAAAGTTTTTGGGCGATTTCGACTTGTTGAGCATCTTTAATGTTTGGAATTGTGATGATCGCGTGGTAGGGTGCGATCGCAACTGGCCAAATAATCCCATCTTTATCATAAGATTGCTCTACGGCAGCTTGGGCTAACCGCGACACGCCCACACCAAAACAACCCATAAATAGCGGCTTTTCTTCACCCTGTTCACTGGTATAAGTTGCTCCCATCGCTTGGGAATATTTAGTGCCTAATTGGAAAATGTGACCTGCTTCGATTCCACGGGCGCTTTGTAAGGTTTGTTCTGGGTTATGGATGGCGCGATCGCCTGGTCTGGATTTACGAATATCTACTATTCGCTCTGGTAACTTAAATTGCTCACCCCAATTAGCACCAACTACGTGATAACCAGCTTCATTCGCACCTGTAACAAAGTTTTTTAAATCAACGGCTGTTTGATCCACCAAGCGCAAAAACTTGGGATGGATCTGTTTATTAGCAGCAATATACTCATCTGTGATATCAGGCGCAATGTAGCCTAAAGGCAGAGATTTAGCTGTCCATGTTTGCTGGGCTTCTACATTTGGTACATTCAAACTAATAATAGTTTTAGCGCCATATTCAGAAGCTAATTTAGTCAATTCATTTTGCAATTTGACTTCATTAACTTCCTGATCGCCTCGAATGTTCACCAGAACTAACACTGTTGTGCCATTATCATAAACTGTCTGATAAAGGACATTTTTCACCAATTGAGTAGGAGAACAGTTGAGGAGTTGACACACCTTTTCAATCGTTTCTGTTCCAGGTGTATCGCGTTTCTCATAAGTTGTAAACCGTGAGGTTTCGGCTTCAATTGGTAAAGAAACAGCCTTTTCTACGTTAGCGGCGTATTTACCATCCTCAGTGTAGAGAACTTCGTCTTCACCAGCTTCCGCCAAAATCATAAATTCTGTGGAACCAGAACCGCCAATTGCACCAGAATCAGCTTCCACTGCCCGAAAAGCTAAACCAGAACGCCGTAGGATATTGCTGTACGCTTTATACATATCCTGGTACGTTTCCTTGAGGCTGGCTTCATCGGTATGGAAGGAGTAGCCGTCCTTCATGATAAATTCCCGTCCGCGCATCAAACCAAAGCGGGGACGAATTTCATCGCGGAATTTGGTTTGAATTTGGTAGAGGTGTAGGGGTAACTGGCGATAAGAACGAATCATATCACGAGCGATCGCTGTGATTACTTCCTCATGAGTGGGGCCTAATCCTAATTGTTGCTCGCGGCGGTCAATTAGGGAAAACATGATTCCCTCAGCTTTGGTGTAAGTGTCCCAGCGTCCCGATTCTTTCCATAAATCAGCAGGTTGTAATTGCGGTAGGAGACATTCTTGTGCGCCTGTAGCGTTCATTTCTTCTCGCACAATCTGGGAAACTTTTTGCAGTACCCGCCACATTAACGGCAAATAAGCATAAAGACCACTACCGATGCGACGAATGTAGCCTGCACGGAGTAATAATTTATGGCTAGGAATCTCAGCATCAGCTGGATCGTCCCGGAGTGTAACGAATAACATTTGTGACAGTCGCATCGTTTATAGCCTTTCTTTGATCGCTAATTTCTATGTCAACTAAAGTATGAAGTATTAAGGATGAAGTACAAAGTACACAGCGTTATTTATTTTTCATTTTTACTTATAGCCTTCCGCCTTTTTTGATCGCAACTTTAGGAGAAAACTACTTTGGCAGATGTAATTTATCAAGCACAGCCACCCTTAGAATTTATTCCTCCGGCGTTTAACCCCTTATTTCTACGATTTGTCCATCTGTTGCTACCCAGTTGGATAAACTGGCAAACACCTATTACCCAAATTGAAGCAGACAACGTAGAGGTGCTGGTGGATCTCTATCGCCAGTTTCAGGAGGGTAAGATCCGTTTTATGCTGGCATTTCGCCATCCGAAAACAGACGATCCGTTTTGTTTGGCTTACTTGTTATCTCAACTTGTACCAAAGATAGCGCGATCGCAAGGTACAACACTACAACATCCCATTCACGCTCATTTTATCTACGATCGCGGCATTCCTCTATGGGCAGGTTCCCACGTCGGTTGGATTGCTTCTCGTTTAGGTGGGACTCCGATTCAGCGAGGTAAAGCTGACTGGACGGGGTTACGTTCGGCGCGTGACTTGTTTGCCAATGGGAAATTCCCAATGGCGGCTGCGCCAGAGGGTGCAACCAATGGCTTATCGGAGAATATCAGCCCGCTAGAACCTGGTATTGCCCAATTAGGCTTTTGGTGTGCTGAAGACTTGCACAAAGCTGAACGCCCCGAACAGGTTCTAATTGTACCAGTTGGGATTAAATATAGTTACGTTGATGCTCCTTGGGGTGCGATCGCTAATCTTTTAAGTGAAATGGAAGCGGCTAGTGGTTTACCTGTGAATTCAGCAGAAAATGCTTCTATAGAGTCGCTTTATCCCCGGTTGTTGGCTTTGGCAGAACATTTACTTTTGCTCATGGAAGAATTTTACACCCGGTTTTATCATCAGAAACTGCCAGATCCCAAGATTGTCAACGGGCAAATTCCAGATAGAAATGAAGCATTAGCAGTTCGTTTACAAGCGTTGTTAAATGCAGCCCTGTTAATCTCAGAACAGTATTTTAATTTGCAGTCAAAAGGTAGTTTGAGCGATCGTTGTCGGCGAGTAGAACAAGCAGGTTGGAATTATATATTTAGAGAAGAATTTAAGGATGTCAAAGGAGTATCTGCTGTTGAAAGAGCTTTAGGCGATCGCGTTGCTGAAGAAGCGAATGCACGGATGTGGCACATGCGTTTAGTAGAAAGTTTTGTGGCAGTTTCTGGTAATTATATTCGGGAAAATCCAACAGTAGAAAGGTTCGCTGAGACGACTTTAATTTTATGGCAGATGACTGCTAAAATAAAAGGTAATAAAACTGTGCAGCGTCCGCAATTGGGTAAGCAAAAAGTAAAAATTACCGTGGGTAAACCTATATCTATTTCTGAGCATTACCCAGCGTATAAGGAAAATCGGTTGGGTGCTAGACAAGCGGTTGCTGATGTGACAAATGATTTGCAACACGAATTAGAAGGATTAATTTGAAAAATAAGATGAGGAATTAATTATGAACAATATAACCATATCTAACCTTGATGATGACATCAATTATCGTCTACAAAAACGAGCCGAAAAACATGGCCGTTCTCTCGAAGAAGAAGCCAGAGAAATTCTTCGTATGGCTCTAATAGAAAATCACGAACACTCCTTAAACTTAGCTAATATGATTGAGCAGCGTTTTGCGAATTTGGGAGACTTTGAATTACCAGAAATTCCTAGAGAACCTATTCGCACTGTATCAACATTTGAAGAATGATTATTATTGATACAAACGTTTTGTCCGAATTAATGAAGCCTAAAAAATCTGAAATAGTTCGTAGTTGGGCTGCTCAACAATCGTTAATGAGTCTGTTTACCACAACAATCACTCAAGCAGAAATTCTCTACGGTATCGCCTTACTCTCTGCGGGAAAACGGCGGGAAGAACTTAGTCAAGCAGCACATCTGATGTTCTCAGAAGATTTTGCTGGGCGTGTTCTTCCTTTTGATCAAGCTGCTGCTGTAGCTTTTGCTAATATTGCGTCTCAAAGAAAACACAATGGTACTCCTATTTCCCAAGCCGATGCTCAGATTGCAGCTATTTGTTACACTCATGCAGCAACCATAGCAACACGCAATTTCTCTGACTTTGAAGGGTGTGGTATTTCTATTATTAATCCTTGGGAAGTCTCCAGCAGATAGAAGCTATACCCGTATACCCACGGTGGCTTGTCATTAGACACCACCTCTCATATATTAACCTGGAAATACTTTAGATAAATCGAGAACTAAATCAGGAAAATATGGCAGACTAACTGATTCATTTTGTAGAAAAATTAACTTGCGGCGATAACCATATTTACCTTGTAAATCTTTATAAGGTTCGCTGTAAGATTCTAGGTAGTTATCTACTAAATTAAATATCCAATAGTCGGAAATACCAGCTTCTGCATAAACAGATAATTTTACATCTTGGTCATATTTCAAAGTGGAATTAGAAATTTCAATTACCAACAATACATCAGGTGGGCTAGGATGAGCTTCTAAATAGTCATCAGGACGATTTCGCACAATGACTAGATCGGGTTCTGGTTCGCTGTCATCAGGTATAATAATTGGTTCTTGTCCTCGAAGAACCGCCTCTTCTAGAACCAGCTTGAACAACTCCCGATATAAGCGGGTGCTGCAAACAGAGTGCGGTGTACCTTTTGCTGCCATCTGGATTATTTCACCCTTAATTAGCTCAACTCGGTCATTCTCCTCAAAGAAGCCGAGTTCAGCTAGACGGTGATATTCAGCTATAGTAAAGCGTTTAGCAGTGGTAAGGCTCATAACAACTACGAGAATGCAGAGTTATTTTTATCTTAATATAGCTGTAGCTGATTAAACTTCTACGATAGAGGATGATGAGGTGTTTGGGTCTTCTTCTTTATCAGCTTCTGTAACTGTTTCTATACTTACACCCTTCCAGGGAAAGTCAAAATATTGTTCTTGAACCGTTTTTAACTCCTTAATTGACTCTTGGAAAAATAATTTAATAGCAGATATCTGGTCTTTTTCAGATAAAAATTCTTGTAGACTTTTTCGATAAAATATAGCTGAACATGCTGGCAAAATTGTCAAATCAGCAGGAGTCTATATATTGGGTTTATCGTTAATTATTTTCTGCATAGATTCAATAATTTTTGGGCGTTCTCCAAACCTAGCAGAAACCTCCAAAAATATACCTAAATATGGATATTCTGTTAAAGTATCTGAATTGAAATTAAAGTATCCAAGACCACACCAAAGATTATCGCCTGAAAATTTAGTATAGATAATATATCTACTGTACGATCTCCATTGAGTCATACTTGCTGCACCGTTGATAACACCTCCAAAAGCTAGCTTGAATTCGCGTTGTACTTCTTCACCGAGAGTTGATTCCATGAGATTGAGAGTTTTGTTGTAATTCACCATTGTCAATAAGTCAACCGGTGAAAATTGATTAGTGTGAGACATGCCATTTTTCCTCATGAAAATTAATATTTCTTGGGCTAAGATATCAGTCGAGTATTGTTGTAAGCGGGCATAAAATTGATGCCACCTCAATTGATAAAAATTTACTTTTGGCTCTAAGTTAAATGCTGGAGTTTTGATTTCATCTTTTGGATCATAATCACGGGTGATGTAAATTAAAATTCGATGTCTGACATTTGGTAAATTACTCAAAATCTCAGCATATTTTTTTAAAGCATTATTTCCATCCTTCGCGCCAATTTTTGATTCAATAAATATTACATCTGTGCTTAAATCATTTGACAGTTCAACCACAATATCAAGCCTGCTATCCTCTGTATGGCTTTCAAGTCCTTTGTGTTCTTGTTGGGTTGAAATCTTGATGCTGGAATAATTATTATCACTAATGATTGAGTAATGCTTTAGCCAACCAAGCAAGATATCATTATTCAGTGACAAAAAATAAGCAATAATCTCAGTAAAAAAATCTTCAAGCGGCTTTCTTCCTGAATGTAGGTTCAGTAAATTGCTAAACAAAGACATTGATTTTTAGCTATTTAAGATATTTGTGGAAAATGTATACACAATAACTAGAGTTGTAGTCCAGCTTGAACAAGACTACTGAAAATTTTTATAAGTTATGTTTGTATTCAGTATTGCTAAGGTTGCAGCAGTTATAACTTAGCCGATCGCAGTTTGCCAAGGGTGCTACACAAACGATACTTACAACAAATAGAGGTAAAATTTTTACCCCTACAAAGTTATGTATTATTTTAAGAATAGCTAGAGAAGATTATTACTCTGTTAAGTGACTTTCTAGCAAAGATGCGATCGCTTCAGGGTGAATATTCTTGTATTTCTTTTTACCAAGGTGTAAAACACAGTTGGGAGCGCTGCTACAGCATTTTTGGCAACTAGTATGTTCAATGGTAACTTTGTCTAACAAACCGCGATCGCACAAAGTTTTTTCTAATTCTGATAATAACCCTTTACCACCACGTTTCAGGCAACCGCCCTTTTGACATACCATAATCCTCGCTTTGCTTTGAGGTGGTAAATCTTGCTTTGGACATCCATCAATTGGTGTCACCCGATAAGCTTTAATTTTAATTTTACTTGTGCGCGAGTCTATCTTACTATGGCCACAAACGCGAAGTTGCTGACCAGGAACTAAAGATGAACTTAGTAATCGGCGCAACTCTTTAGGCAGTTTAATTTCCACATTTCCAGATGGAACTGCCAATTGCATATATTTATATTTTCCTGGTTCACCACCAACAAAACCTAGTAACTGTCCCTCAAGGTTTAATTCTGATAACGTCAAATACTTGTCACCCATGATTGATAAAAAGTTATTGGGGATTGGGGATTGGGGATTGGGAATTGGGAATTGGGAATTGGGAATTGAGAATTGGGAATTAGGAATTGGGAATTGGGAAAATATTCCTAAATATTTATTTCCCAGTACCCAGTCCCCAATCCCCAGAACCCTTACGCGAGGCGTTTAGCTTCTACTGTTTGAGGTAAATTTGCTGTATCTGGCAAATCACGAAATTCTAATTCCCAACCATTTGCTAGGGTGAGAATCTTGCCATCATTTCCATCGGTTTGTTTGACGACTTCTTCTTCAAGGTCTTTTTTAGCAACGTAAACTACTAAAGTGCCGGCATCATTCATCCGTAGCATTACTTTCATGAGATTCCTCAACCGATTCTAGTTCTTTTTTCTTGCAGCCGACGACAAACCCTGTTTCTAAGAAATGCACAGCATATATATAGGAAGTCTGCAAATATGTGCCTATACTCGCTATGTAACCGATATCTCCCTTGTTAACTAAAACTTGGCCGACTTCCTTACCGGGAAAGGTACCATCGTTTTTTAGCAGTTTACGAACTCTGACTTTTTCACCAATTTCAAAAGCAGGTGGCAAGTTTAGTTCTAATTCATCGCGTTGCATGAGAGTACCTCTGTTCTCTGACCAAATTCAACAATTCTTCTGTCGTCAAACTGCGTTTTTTCTGTACCGATTGATGGCGCACTGCATCTAAAACAGATTGGGTTTCTTGAGAGTTCAAGAAAATTCCATGCTGTTCTAGCAAGTTAGCAACTAAATGCCGTCCAGAATGTTTGCCTAATACTAAACGCCGCTCCCAGCCCACCTCTTCAGGAGCAAATGGTTCGTAGGTAATGGGGTTTTGCAATACCCCGTGAGCATGGATGCCAGATTCGTGAGCAAAGGTGTTTTCGCCAACGATCGCTTTCCAAGGTGGTACGCTAGCTCCTGATGCGGCTGCAACTAGTTGAGACAGTTCCAGCAAACTGGGTGTGTCGATGCCTAAATCAACGCCGTAGATGCGTTTAATTGCCATAACAACTTCTTCTAAAGCTGCATTTCCCGCCCTTTCACCTAATCCGTTGACTGTGGTATTCACAGATAAGGCTCCGGCTTTGATACCCGCTAGGGCGTTGGCTGTTGCCAGACCAAAATCATTGTGGGTGTGGATTTCTAGGGGAATCATCAAAGCTGAAACCAGCCGTTTAACCTTGGTGTAGGTGGTGAAAGGGTCGAGAACTCCTACGGTGTCGCAGAAGCGGAACCGGGATGCACCCCATTCTTGGGCATAAAGCGCTACATCTAAAAGGAAGTTTTCATCAGCTCTGGAAGAATCTTCTCCGCCGACTGCTACCCAAAGACCTTGATCGACGGCGAAGCTGATACAGTCTTTGAGCTTTTGCAAACTTACTCGCCATTGACCGTGGAATTTAGCGGCGATTTGGATACCAGAGACGGGAATAGCGATATGCACCCGGTTCATACCGCAAGCAATAGAAGCCTTAATATCTGAGATGACGGCGCGGTTCCAGCCGAGGAGTTTTGCTTGTAAACCTAAATCAGAAATTGCAGCGATCGCCCGGGTTTCTTCATCACCCATTGCCGGTATACCGACTTCTAATTCGGGAATACCAATGGCATCGAGAAATTTAGCGATCGCAACCTTCTCTTCTAGGGTAAAAGCAACACCTGCCGCTTGTTCACCATCACGTAGTGTAGTGTCATTAATTATGATTTGATTCATTGCAAATATCCCTCTCTTGGAAGTATTCTTAATATCCTTTCTCTCTACAATCCCCAGCGATGGCAAATGCTAAAAATATCACAATTCATAATGTAGGATACATGATCCTTAATTATTGACCTATTAGCAGCATCACATCTGTATGACAGGGAACTAAATCAATGTATAATTTACTAATCGTTTTTACCGATGTCAGTTGAAACCTCTTCGAGTAGCAATGAACTAATATAACTATTAGCAAACCCTGAACAAAGTAAAACACAGAATCCAGCAATTAAGGATGTAATCATCTTAGTAACCTCAGATTTTCTAGAGCATTAGTGTGTACTTTAGGCAGGTAATGGGACTCAAAGCTACAAGGTACAAATTTGCTAACTATGTTCTGCTAGCCAATCAAAAATCTTTCCTAGCTGCTCCAAATCAACTAAACCATACTGCCAGAGGAGCATCGGTAGTGGCCCATTTTCTAATTCACGGTGTCGCAGAGCTACAGCAATATCGGCATTTGAAAGTTCAAGTTCGTTGTGCAAATAATTGAGGAGTTTTATATCTCTGTTCCGAGTCGCCATAAGTGATTGAACTTTCAATTTCTTAATTTGGGAAAAACTTAAAAATCAGAAATTCCAATTTTTATTTGGGAATTTCGCATTTTTAATTGTTGCTATATGTCAGGAGAACTTTAGATTTAGCAGAAGAAACAAAATCTAAATTGCATCTAATCCATCTCAGTCTGCAATAAATTCTGCAAGCATACAGTAGCTTCAAACTCTAAAGCTATTTAAGCTTTGTGCATCCATGAACAAAAAGGATAAAGTTCAGTGATTGCGTCATGAATTCAAGATTAATTAGAAGATTCATGATTCATCGCTGTAATGCCAGCAACGCTCTAGCCACTCTAATAATTCTTGGCGAGAAGCGAGAAATTGCATAACTGTACTGCGAATTAGAATTACTTCTAGCAAATTGTTCACTTGCACTCGTAAAGAACCATCGGGGGGACAAGAGCTATTTATTTTTAACTCTTGTAATCGGTAATAGATTCGCCAGCGATCGCTCAGAGGAATCTGCAAAACGTGATTTGTCATTTGTCCTTTGTCCTTTGTTCTTTGTCAGTTGTCCTTTGTCAGTTGTCCTTTGCTAATGACCAATGACCAATGACTAATGACTCTTAACGCTTAAAGTTTGCAGTTGTTTTTCGAGTTGTTCAACACGCGAGAGCAAAGAACGAATCACGGTTGCTTCCATATCGGGTAGCTTTCCGTGTTCTAAAGGAGAAAGGCTGGCGTTTTCATTTCGGGAAATAATTCGACCGGGAATTCCCACAACTGTGCAATCGCTGGGGATATCCCGCAAGACAATGGAACCTGCGCCAATACGAACGCGATCGCCAATTTGCAGATTACCCAAAACTTTCGCACCCGCCCCAATCACTGCATTTTTGCCCACAGTGGGATGACGTTTACCAGTTTCTTTACCAGTTCCGCCAAGGGTAACGCCCTGGTAAATCAGTGTGTAGTCGCCGACGATCGCAGTTTCGCCAATGACAACACCCATTCCGTGGTCGATAAACACGCCCTGACCAATCTCTGCACCTGGGTGAATTTCAATTCCTGTCAAAAATCGCCCCAAGTGAGAAATAAAACGGGGGATAAAACCGACTCCTCGACCATGTAACCAGTGAGCAAGACGATGCAAACAGAGTGCGTGCAATCCGGGATAGCAAAACACCACCTCTAGCCAATTCCGTGCTGCGGGATCGCGCTCAAAGATAATGCGAAAATCACTCAATAATGGCTCAAAAAAACCGCCAGAGAGTAAATTTTTCAGCATGGATGTATGTGTAGAATCCTGCGTTTTGGTACTGGGGGGATCGCTAATACTGTCTAAAGACTGTTGCATCGGTAATGTCTATCTGGTAAAAGATTCATCTGCTATTTTTATGCTTATATCAGGTGACATCCAACTCGATAGAAAACCCGATGCTGATTGGATTTATTGGATTGATTAAGGTTGTACTCAAACGCCGAAACCCCGACTTAACATAAAGTTAAAATTTGTCTGGGGTTAGGGGCGCTAGTATTTAACGATGGGGGTACTAGTATTTTTGGGGCGGGGGTTAAGAATTTATGTTCACGCTACAAGAAACTTTACCCGTAAGCCTTTGCTAAGATTTCGTCAAGATATTTTGCAATATATTAAGTTGTACTCAGATGCACTCAAACATCAGTTAGATAAGCCTAAAAATCGATTTTCTGTATATGCTACTACTATTAGTATCCTATTATTTAGTTGAGCGAAAGATGGGTTTCTTTATTTTCTTTTAGGATTTGCTGTCTGTATGCAGATATACGTTTCAAAATATAGTTATAGCTCGTAGCGACTGTTTTCTTATTATATAGATGTGTGGGAATAGCGATCGCAAAATCTTAGAAAAGCAGAATAAGTAAATGTTCTCATAGCGCCCCTACTCACGAAACCTGTAGAGGTGGATTCATCCGGTTCAAATACTCGGCGACGGAGATAAAAGGTGGATTCATCCAGTTCAAATACTCGTTAACGGAGATAAAAGGTGGATTCATCCAGTTCAAATACTCGTTAACGGAGATAAAAGGTGGATTCATCCAGTTCAAATACTCGTTAACGGAGATAAAAGGTGGATTCATCCAGTTCAAATACTCGTTAACGGAGATAAAAGGTGGATTCATCCAGTTCAAATACTCGTTAACGGAGATAAAAGGTGGATTCATCCAGTTCAAATACTCGTTAACGGAGATAAAAGGTGGATTCATCCGGTTCAAATACTCGACGACGGAGATAAAAGGTGGATTCATCCAGTTCAAATACTCGGCGACGGAGATAAAAGGTGGATTCATCCGGTTCAAATACTCGACGACGGAGATAAAAGGTGGATTCATCCGGTTCAAATACTCGGCGACGGAGATAAAAGGTGGATAAACAAGGTATCTTGCAAAAGTCTCTAACACCCTACTCCTTAATCTCCTCCCCTTAGTAAATACAGTGTACACACAAGTCTGAAATAGTTTATTCACCTAGTTTTTTTTTGCGGTCAGTTTTACCCCACCCTAACCCTCCCCTTGGAAAGGGGAGGGAACTAGATTCCTGTTTCCCCCCTTTCCAAGGGGGGATTAAGGGGGGTAATTTGACTTGTGTATACACCCTTTACTAAGGGGAGGAGAGACAAAACATAGCTTTGGCGGGGTGGGTTCTTCTTTGTGATTTATGCAAGAGGTCAACAGAATAGGGGCATACAAATGTACGCCCCTACAGTTAGCCGATAAGTATTAAATTATCAAGAGACGGGAGTTTTTGCAGATTTACCTTTACCAATAGCTTTAAAGCGTTCGCCCAACTGTTCAGCAACAGTCTTTAAACCTGGAGTCTTTTTCGATGCAGTCTTCACGTAATCATAAACAGTTAAACTGCTAGTCATAGCTTCACTACCGACTGCCATTAGGGTATCATCTACTTGTTCGGTGAGTTGCTGCATTGAGATTAAAAGTTCGGTAAGCGCAGCAGCTAATTGATAATCTTGAACCAGTTCCTCAACGTCAAAAGTGGCTGGAAGGATTTCGCGGTTAGACTGAGCAGCAGTAATGCTATTGTTCACAAAAGCTAGGCTTTTATCGCCCATTTTTACTAACTTCCGCCGTTCTTCAGTGCTGAGAGTAATCAGAAACGGCATCTTTTTTTGGACTGTCTGTAGCGCGGCTTTAATTTCTTGGATATCTTGTGGGGAAAGGGTGGCTGCAATATTCTGATAAGCCATTATATATTTACCTTGGGAGTTCTAATGGTGAAGTAGCAAGTGTTGCTAAGTATAGAATTCCCATTGGTGGATGCGATCGCACATCATAACCTATTTATTTATCTGTTTTAGCGCTGATGCTGAGGGATACTGACCAGATGCAATCAAAGCTTGTCGTTCTATAATCCTTTCATCGCCATTAAAATCTAGGATGCGTGCAGTCACTTCACCAATATCTGTTTGATGCTGAATTACAGCCTCATCTAGTCGAAAATGATCGCCCCAAAAGTCTCTGCGTGGGTTAAAAAACCGTACAAGTTCGCCAGTTTGCCAATTAATAGACCCCAAATCCGTGCCTTTTTGCAGGTTACAGAAAATACAGGCATAACAAAGATTATCTGCTGTTGTAGCGCCGCCGTGTTTGATGTCGATTATATGGTTAACTTGAAAGCTTAAGCCGTCTATTTCTGGATATAAACAATACTCGCATATATGGGCGGCGCGATCGCTAACTAAACGCCGCAATTCTGCATTAATATATAGACGAGACACTTTAAATACTTACTCCGCGCTGATGTACTGAGTAGCTCTTGCTTTTGCCAACCTCATAATATGCTCTAGCGTGAGGAAATGATCTAACTCTCGCTGGTCACTTCCTGTAAGACCTTCAGTTTTTGCGCGATAAACCAAATCCTCTAAACGGTCTTTGGCTGCATCGGAGAGTTTGAAATCGATAACGCTTTGGGGAGTGGTTCCAGCAGCAATAAACTCTATAATTTCATCGTAGACTTTGGCTGTATTTATAGATGTAGTCATGAGATTACCTATTTTTATTTAATTTTACTAATTTAGATGGGATAACCAGAAAGCCCTCATGTAGAGACGCGATTTATCGCGTCTGAAAAACTGGCACGTTAGACGCGATAAATCGCCGTCTCTACAAGAATATTCTCGTCAATTATTGCTTAATTGTGCCAACTTCTTCTGAGCAAATTCCCGCACTTGCTCATCGGGGTCATTTTGTGTGCGATCGCGCAACAGTGGTAAAGTCTGGGGATGCTGAGGAAATTGCTTGATAATTATCTCCAGTGCAATGCGCCGAGGATTAGAGTTATAGGGGGGATCATGGCTATCCTTAAAGGGGTCATTAACAGCGCACTGGTAGTAGATATCAAACAAATCAGCGTGATATTTGAAGTGATTCGCTAATTCTTCGACTGCTGCACCTCGCACCTCCCTCTCATCATCCTGGATAGCGCGTTCTTTGAGGATGGATTTGATGTCGAGGTCATCTTTGAAATTCTTCGCTAATTCTTTGACTGCTGCACGTCGCACCTCCCTGTCATCATCCTGGATAGCGTGTTCTTTGAGGATGGATTTGGTGTCGGGGTCATCTTTGAAATTCTTGGCTAATTCTT
This sequence comes from Nostoc sp. FACHB-133, assembly GCF_014698055.1. Classification (NCBI taxonomy): domain Bacteria; kingdom Bacillati; phylum Cyanobacteriota; class Cyanophyceae; order Nostocales; family Nostocaceae; genus Nostoc; species Nostoc sp. FACHB-133. The sequence continues at coordinate 118,903 of NZ_JACJSH010000001.1, read as the reverse complement.
CGACTGCTGCACGTCGCACATCCCAGTTATCATCCTGGATAGCGCGTTCTTTGAGGATGGATTTGGTATCGGGGTCATCTTTGAAATTCTTGGCTAATTCTTCGACTGCTGCACGTCGCACATCCCTGTGATGATCCTGGGTAGCGCGTTCTTTGAGGATGGATTTGGTGTCAGGGTCATCTTTGAAGTGATTCGCTAATTCTTCGACTGCTGCGCGTCGCACATCCCAGTTATCACCCTGGGTAGCACGTTCTTTGAGGATGGATTTGGTATCGGGGTCATCTTTGAAATTCTTGGCTAATTCTTCGACTGCTGCACGTCGCACATAATTATCATCATCTTGGGTAGCGCGTTCTTTGATGATGGATTTGGTATCGGGGTCATCTTTGAAATTCTTGGCTAATTCTTCGACTGCTGCACGTCGCACATACTTATCATCATCCTGGGTAGCGCGTTCTTTGAGGATGGATTTGGTATCGGGGTCATCTTTGAAGTTCTTTGCTAATTCTTCGACTGCTGCACATCGCACATACTTATCATCATCCTGGGTAGTGCGTTCTTTAAGCCAGGTTTTGGTGTCGGAGTCATCTTTAAAGTGATTCGCTAATTCTTCGACTGCTGCACGTCGCACATACTTATCATCATCCTGGGTAGCGCGTTCTTTAAGCCAGGTTTTGGTATCGGGGTCATCTTTAAAGTTCTTCGCTAATTCTTCGACTGCTGCACATCGCACATCCCTCTCATCATCATGGGTAGCGCGTTCTTTGAGGATGGATTTGGTGTCGGGGTCATCTTTGAAGTGATTCGCTAATTCTTCGACTGCTGCACGTCGCACATACTTATCATCATCCTGGGTAGCGCGTTCTTTAAGCCAGGTTTTGGTATCGGGGTCATCTTTGAAGTGATTCGCTAATTCTTCGACTGCTGCACGTTGCACATACTTATCATTATCTTGGGTAGCGCACTCTTTGAGCCAGATTTTGGTGTCGATAGATTCTTGCCAGGTTGTTGCAATTGCTGTGACTGCTTGGGTGCGAATTTCCCGTACTAGCTTAGTTTCCTCTTCATCGTGATAGAAGTCGTAATAGTACCAGAGATCATATTTAGTTAAGTCTTTTAGCTTGCTAAGTAATTGAGTAGCTGTTGACATAATCAGCAACCGATTTCTCACCTCTACAAGACATTTAGCCGCTAATAAAATATTTACAAACTTTTCCTCTTCGCCATCTTGCGCCATTAAATACTCAAGAATCTCCCCAACAAATTTAGATTCAATCATTCCCGCAATTAGCAGCAAGACTTCATGCCAACTTTCATCTTGCCAGTGTTTGCCAAAAACTTCATTCTTAAGTTCCTCAATAGTCAGTGTTTGCGTTTCTTTAAACTGCCAGACAAACTCCCAAGCACAGAAATATTCTAAAAATGTCCGATGCACAAAAGCATAACAATCCGCACCCAGAAAACATAACATAAAGTTGCGAGTCCGCAGTTGATTAATCATCACCCGCGCAGCTTCTCTGGGTTTATCAAACTCTATGGTTTTGAGATAATCAGTCAGAACTTTGACTAAATCATTTTCATTAATCAAATTACCAGCCAACCCTTTCTCACCAGTTTGCATAAGATAAGCAACCTGACGCAGCATCGCTTGCTTATCTTTATAATCAATAGTCTTCGGGTCTAACCTCTTATCTTCTGTCAAAGCGCGTTCCACATCCCATTGATGCAGCAACACCCGCGATGCTTGATCGTAAAGTGTAGCTCTATCTCTTGGTAGCTCTTGATTACGATTAAGAATTGCCATCATCGTCAACAGCAGAGGATTTCCCGCCAATTCTGCAATAGATTTGGAAGTGTCAATTCCTCTTTGTAGCCGTTCCCGTTTTCTCACTTTATCAACTGCATCGGTAAAAGTTAACTCATGCCAACGGTAGATAAAATCCTGAATTTGTTCTGAGTCTAAATCTTGTAAGATAAAGTGGCGGAACTCAGCATTAAGCAATCGTTGCGGTTTATAGCCAATAATCCGAGAAGTGATAATTACCTGCACATCAGGATAGTCATTAGTAAAGCGATTAATATCAGTAATTACATCCTCTCGCTTACCAGGGTCAAACACCTCATCCAAACCATCAAACATCACCAAAGCATTACCAGCTTTTAATTGTTTATCTAGTTCAAGCTGATTGAGATGATGAACAGCACCACTACATTGATGGAAAAACTCTAGAAAATTATTGCACTCTTTATCTTCCCGTCGCCGCATATAAGTGCGTAACTCAATTAGCAACGGAATTGGTAATGAGATAACATTATCCAGTGGAGACTCAGCCCAATTCAAAGCCAGAAATTGCAACAAAGTAGACTTACCTGAACCAGGATCGCCCAAAATCACAATATATTTATAATCTTGCTTTTTATTGACAACATCTAAAACTGAACGGATCGGCTGTTCAAAATAAACCAGTTTGTGGCGTTCTAATTCTTCTAATTCCACTTCAGCTTCTACTTGGTCGCTTTCTCGCAGCCGTCTAAGATGTTCTTTAGGCAGTTCGTGAACTTGTGCTAAAACTTGATGAGTTTCCCGGACATTTTGAGCAGTAAAAATCCGCCATAATTTAAGTTCGTTATAGGCATAGCCGCTAGTATCTAAGCTATCTAACTTGAGATTGCCATAGCGTTCACGGATTCCTTCTTGATATTTAACTAAATTAAAATCTACAATAACACCAGCAATTTCTTTTGTATTTATTTCAATATCAGATAACTTTTGTAATTCTAGGATATGGTGTAATTCTTTTGAATCTAAAAGAAGTTCTTGGACTTGTGTTAAATACTGTTCTGTAATTGATTGCCAGTTAAACTTAGATGGCAGAGGTTTTAATTGCAGCCTGTTCCAACTATCTTCTAGAGTTTTAGCGTCTAGAGATTCACAATTAATATCAAAAGCCTCACCAAGAATTTCTGTAACCGACTTATCGCTAATAAATTTATTGATGTCTTTGGTGTACTCTTTAATCTCAGTTTCAGCAAGTTTGCAACGAACCTTTAACTGCTGCTGCATGAGTTGCAAAAATTCCTTTAAGGCTTTACCAGCAGCAATTTCTATGTCTTCCTTCTTAAGTTTCTGGAAAATCTTGCCGGGGATGCCTTTTAATAAATCTTTAGCCCAATCTTTAGCAGCATCCTTGGCTAAGTCTTCCAGAATGGGTTTAAAAATCAACCCGGCGGCCTGAGTTACACCCCAAATAGCTAACCAGTCCAGCATAATACTCGCTTCTGTTGAGATTTTGATTACGAGTATATCCACTAGCTGGAGTAATGTTTCCAGATTTCAGGGTTATTGCAGAAATATCACAGGTATCTAAGAACCTCTCTCTAAAAGGCTACGGTGTACATACAAGTTTTAAATAGTTCATTAAACAAGGTTTTACCCCACCCTAACCCTCCCCTTGTAAAGGGGAGGGAACTGGATTTCTTGTTTCCCCCCTTTCCAAGGGGGGATTAAGGGGGGTAATTAGACTTGTGTGTACACCGTAGCCTTTTAGGAGAGAAGATTTTGAATTTTCTCCCTTCCCGCGTCGGGAAGGGGGTTAGGTTTCGCGTTGGTTTTTTAGATTAATTGGAAACTGCGATGTCTACGATGTCACTGAGCTTGCCGAAGTGCGGGGTGCGCCTACGCAATTTTCCCACTGCATATTCACTCTAGCTATAACCACAATCTGCCTCTAATTATACCAAGGAATATGTGCGCTAAATTACCAAACGGATTTTACCAGGTTCAATCAATTCTTTGAGAAAAACCAAGTCTTGAGCGCTTATGGTTTTTCAAATACCAGTTTGGCTTATTGATAAGTAAATAACGCTGCAAGACTCTCTATGCAAGGTTTTTATCTATGTGCAATGATGATAATTCCGTTGAATTTGAGGACTATTTTAGTTGGAAAGAGCGATCGCTATGCCTTTCTTTGCAACTCTTGGTTCACCCTTTTTTTGATGAGTTAGGAAAGATAATAGTATATGCACTATATAAAGATATCTAACGAAGTGTTTTCAAAAATAAGTACCCTGAGTAATCTTTGTCTTGACTCTCGGAAAAATCGGCTAGCCGAGAGTTACGTGTGAGATACATCACTACCAGGCTAGAGAAAAGTTAAGAATGGTTATGTTTTCCCTAAACCAAATACCAATGCTCAAACGCATATTATCTGCGTCGCTAGTTAGTTTGATCCCTTCAGTTGCTAGTTTAATATCGTTAGAGGTTTTTTCCCCCGCAGCGTTTGGCCAACCGCCTGCTGCGTCTGTTGAAACCAAGCTGAAAGTGCCTAGTAGCATGAACTATGCACCCTTCAATATTAACCGTTACTTGAAAGTACCCCCCAACTTCTCTATCGCTGTTTATGCTCGCGTAAACAAAGCTCGCTTTATGGCAGTTGCTCCCAATGGGGATCTTCTAGTATCACAACCCAGTACGAATAAAGTATTAATTGTCCGGTCAAATGGCAGCAAAGACCCAATTATTTCTGACTTCGTGACGGGTCTACGCAAGCCACACGACATTGTGTTTCATAAGATAAACAACACCACATACGTTTATATCTCTGAAACTCATCAAATTAACCGTTTCATCTACAACTCTGGAGACTTAACCGCAAAAAATCGTCAAATTGTTGTAACTGGTTTACCAGACAGCAGCACAGGAGAACTCAAAGGCGCTTATGGTCACGAACTGAAAAACATCGCCCTTGATGCCAATCACAAACTGTATGTGTCCATTGCCTCTACCTGCAATGCCTGTAAGGAAGATACTATCAGTAACCCAGTGCGTGGTGCAGTTTACCAGTACAACGCAGATGGAAGCAATCGGCGGCTGTTTGCCCAAGGCTTACGTAATGCCGAAGGATTAGCATTCTTGCCTAACACAAATGACCTTTGGGTAGTTGTTAATAATCGAGATAACATCGCCTATCCCTTCAACGATGGCAGTGGCAATTACGGTAAGATTATCCCTTCCTACGTGGATAACCACCCACCAGAGGAGTTTACGCGAGTTCGAGATGGCGGTAACTATGGTTGGCCATTTTGCAACCCCAATCCTGACACTTCAAATGGCGTGAACAATATGCCCTTTGACCGCGACTATGAGTTCAATGCTAATGGCAAGGTTAATTGCAATGCAATGGACAGGATTAGCAAGGGTATCCAAGCCCATTCCGCTCCCTTGGGACTAACATTCCTACAAAATACCAACTTTCCCAGCCAGTACTCAAATGGAGCAGTGGCGGGGCTGCATGGTTCATGGAATCGACAGAAGAAAACGGGCTACAAAATAGCTTACTTTCCCTGGAACAATAGCACAAAGACTCCAGGGCAGGAGATGGATTTAGTCAACGGTTGGCTAGTTCCAGGAACACAAGAAATCTGGGGGCGACCCGTAGATATGGTAGTTGATCAACAAGGTACTTTGTTAATTTCGGATGATTATAGCGGCACCATCTACAAGCTCTCCTACACGCCGTCAGTCAAGGTGGTTAAGGTCTACAGAGATGCTAATTTTGCTGGTTCTTCCCAGTCTTTTCCTACAACTCCAGGAGTATACAAAGCCAACCAAGGTGACTTAAAGGTTGTGGGAAACGACACTATTAGCTCGTTAAGTGTACCATCAGGTACCGTAGTACGTGTCTGCCAACATGAAACTGGTGGTCGATGCCGTGAGTTTAGCGCTGGTGATTATAAATCCGTTGGGGCTGACTTCGATAACATAATCTCGTTTATAGAGGTTAAGTAGCACCACTCGCCGGATTTGAAATTTTCCCCCTTCCCAACACGGGAAGGGGGCTTTTCGTTAAGGTTTGTAGTGAGCAATTCAGAAAATTCATTGCGATCGCTCAATCATGTTAGATTATAGTTTGTTGTTTCTCTTAAACACAAAATCCGACAGTTTCCTACCCATCTCCTCATTGTGGGAATGAAAAAAAAGGAGTTAAAAGTTAAGTTTTTTGAAAATTATGTGCAGCAATATATCTATTTCCATTGCCTCATATCGCTGATCAGATAAGACTTAGAACCACAATTGAATATCATTGTTAACACTGAGCGAAGTCGAAGGGTCAAAGCAAAAATTAAATAAATATGAATTGCATTTTTACCCTGAAAAAAATGATATGTTAGATACAGAATTGAATTTCGCACGTTTCTGGAGTAGAACGATATAGACTACTCCAGTTTTTCACCCTCAAACCCTTGGCATTTAATGCTTTTGACGGAATTTGAGGGCAGTCTGAGTACACATTTAAATAACCCAAACCCAGTTACAAGTAGATTAAATTCCTTACTGGGATTGGGTTTTGACTGAGTACAAAGAAATCCTGAACCCCTATCTATAAACACTAGAACCCCAACCAAAAAATACTAGAACCCCTACCCGAAAAAAACTTTTTTAATTCTTGTAATGCTTGAAGAATTAGGTTTTTTAGTATCTGAGTACAAAAGTAATAAATCCAATAAATTCTATCCTAGATAGACATATCGCCTAGCTTCAAGACGGCTGATATAAATCTTTTATCGCCAATCACTTAACGCTCTGAAACAAAACAAAGCGAAAAGTGAGTGGAGGGATGAGATAGCACCATGCCTGAAGTGAAGAGAAGTCGCGGCTGTAAGCACAAATTCTACCCAAGAACCGAACGTTGACACACACCAGCCGAACATCAGATATCTATCGCCTGCCTGACTTGAAAACAAGTCGCCCGAACCCAAGGGTTTGCAGGCAGTGTGGAAGACGCGACTTCAATTCTGGGCATGAAAGAGTAGCAACAGCATCTCCCACAGTGGCAGCCGAGTCCACCGACCTTTTTGCGAAATTCAATGACATCACCGTCTACACGACTCCTCAACTCCAACGCTACGGAATCGCCAACCCAAGCAAAATCCGGTGGTTGCGGCTGCGACAGCACCAGCAGCACCACCGTGGAAAGGGACGAAAAGCTCCAAGAACGCATTGCTAAACATCCCTGCTACAGCGAAGACGCTCATCACCACTACGCCCGGATGCACGTTGCAGTTGCACCAGCTTGCAACATTCAATGCAACTATTGCAACCGCAAATATGATTGCGCTAACGAAAGCCGTCCTGGAGTAGTTAGCGAATTGCTAACACCAGAAGAAGCTGCACACAAAGCTTTGGTCATTGGTGGTAAGATTCCCCAAATGACAGTTGTGGGAATTGCTGGCCCTGGCGACCCATTGGCGAACCCAGAAAAAACCTTCCGCACATTTGAGTTGATTGCAGCGCAAGCACCAGACATCAAGCTGTGCTTATCAACCAATGGTTTAATGCTGCCAGACTACATCGATCGCATTAAACAATTAAATATAGATCACGTAACGATCACCATTAACATGGTAGATCCAGAGATCGGTGCTAAGATTTATCCTTGGGTTCACTACAGACGCAAGCGTTATAGAGGCATTGAAGGCGCAAAAATCCTCCACGAAAGACAGATGGAAGGATTGCAAGCCCTGAAAGACGCTGACATTTTGTGCAAAGTCAACTCCGTGATGATTCCCGGAATTAATGACCATCACTTAGTTGAAGTGAATCGAGTCATCCGTGAAAAAGGTGCATTCTTGCACAACATCATGCCATTGATTTCTGCACCAGAACATGGCACACACTTCGGTTTAACTGGTCAACGCGGCCCCACACCCAAAGAACTCAAAGAAGTTCAAGACAACTGCTCTGGTAACATGAAAATGATGCGTCACTGTCGCCAGTGTCGTGCCGATGCAGTCGGATTGTTGGGAGAAGACCGCAGCCAAGAATTTTCTAAAGAGAAATTCTTGGAAATGGCTCCCGAATATGATATGGAACAACGCGCTACTGTCCACGAAGGAATTGAGAAGTTTAAAGAAGAACTTAAAGTAGCCAAAGATAAGGCGCTAGCTGGTAAGAAAATTGCCAATAGTCCGAAAGTTTTAGTTGCAGTAGCAACCAAAGGCGGCGGATTAGTTAATCAACACTTCGGTCATGCAAAAGAATTTCAAATTTACGAAGTGGGTGGAAACGAAGTTCGCTTTATCGGTCATCGCAAAATTGACCAATACTGCCAAGGTGGATACGGCGAAGAAGCTTCTTTTGAGCATATTATGAAAGCGATCGCAGATTGCAAAGCAGTTTTAGTCTCCAAGATTGGTAACTGTCCTCAAGAAAAATTGCAAGAAGCTGGAATACAGACAATTGAAGCTTACGACGTAATTGAAAAGGTTGCTTTGGAGTTCTACGAGCAATACGTTAAGGAATTAGGGAATAACGAATAGGGCATGGGGCATAGGGCATGGGGTATGGGATAAGAATTATCCTCAATGCCCTCCCCTAAACCCAATCCTCAATGCCCAATGCCCACTGCCCCATTCCCAAAAAAGGAGAATAAATCATGGCTTACAAAATTCTTACTAGCCAGTGTATTTCCTGCAATCTCTGTCTAACGGTATGTCCCACAAATGCAGTTAAAGTGGTTGACGGACAGCACTGGATTGACCCTGAACTTTGTACAAACTGTATTGGTAGTATTCATACCGTGCCTCAGTGTAAAGCTGGTTGTCCCACCTGCGACGGTTGCATTAAGCAGCCTAGCGATTACTGGGAAGGCTGGTTTGCTAATTACAACCGCGTAGTCGCTAAATTAACAAATAAACAAGATTACTGGGAACGTTGGTTTAACTGCTATTCCCAGAAATACTCGGAACAGTTGCAAAAGCGCCAACCCCAAAAAATGGGTGCAGAAGCTTAAATAATTCGTAATTCGTAATTCGTAATTCTTAATTGAAGACAACAATGCAAAATAACTGCATCTATCTCGATAATAATGCCACCACTAAGGTAGACCCAGAAGTTATAGAGGTAATGCTACCTTACCTCACAGATTATTACGGCAATCCCTCCAGTATGCATACCTTTGGTGGGCAAGTCGGTAAAGCAGTGAGAACAGCAAGAGAACAACTTGCAGCTATCCTGGGAGCCGATGAGTCTGAAATTGTCTACACAAGTTGTGGAACTGAGGGAGATAACGCGGCGATTCGAGCCGCACTGTTAGCGCAACCAGAAAAGCGACATATCGTCACTACCCAAGTTGAACATCCAGCAGTACTCAATGTCTGCAAACAATTAGAAACCCAAGGTTATAGTGTTACCTATCTATCAGTAAATCATCAAGGGCAGCTGGATCTAGATGAACTAGAAGCTTCCTTGACGGGTAACACCGCCTTGGTGACAATTATGTATGCTAACAACGAAACCGGCACGGTTTTCCCAATTGAGCAAATTGGGTTGCGCGTCAAAGAGTATGGCGCTATCTTCCATGTAGATGCGGTGCAAGCAGTGGGAAAAATCCCGTTGAATATGAAAATTAGCACCGTGGATATGTTAACTCTGTCTGGTCATAAGCTACACGGGCCCAAAGGAATTGGTGCTTTATATATCCGCCGCGGGGTTCGGTTCCGTCCCTTCATGATTGGGGGACACCAAGAACGCGGACGTAGGGCGGGAACAGAGAATGTTCCAGCAATTATCGCCTTGGGCAAAGCTGCGGAACTAGAACTGTTACACTTAGAAGAAGCGACGGCAAGAGAAAGAAAGCTGCGCGATCGCCTCGAACAAACTTTACTAGCTAAAATTCCCGATTGTGTAGTCAATGGTGACGTTACGCAGAGATTGCCAAACACCACCAATATCGGCTTCAAGTACATCGAAGGTGAAGCAATCCTGCTGTTATTGAACAAATACGGCATCTGTGCATCATCTGGTTCTGCTTGCACCTCCGGTTCTCTCGAACCCTCCCACGTCCTGCGGGCAATGGGCTTACCCTACACAACTTTGCACGGTTCTATCCGCTTCAGTCTTTGTCGCTACACCACAGAAGCCGAAATCGATCAAGTAATAGAGGTAATGCCCAGTATTGTAGAACGTCTACGCGCCCTCTCACCCTTCAAAAATGATGATGCAGGTTGGTTGCAAGGACAAGAACAAGCACTAGCGCATCGTTAGGGACTGGGAAAAAATGGGAAAAGGTTAAAGGGTAAAGGGTAAAGGAATGATTTTTCCCCTTTCCCCATTACCCCTTCCCCAATCCCTCCACTCATAACTCAGCACTCAGCACTCAGCACTTAATAATATGTGGGACTACACCGATAAAGTATTAGAACTGTTTTACGATCCCAAGAATCAGGGAGAAATTGAAGAAACGGGCGAAGCTGGAGTTAAGGTTGCAACGGGTGAAATCGGTAGCATTGCTTGCGGCGATGCTCTGAGATTGCACCTGAAAGTGGAAGTAGAATCTGATAAGATTCTAGATGCTCGCTTTCAAACTTTTGGTTGTACTAGTGCGATCGCATCTTCTAGTGCATTAACCGAAATGGTCAAAGGTTTAACCTTAGACGAAGCCCTGAAAGTGTCCAATAAAGACATTGCAGATTACCTGGGTGGTTTGCCAGAAGCAAAGATGCATTGCTCTGTCATGGGACAAGAAGCCCTAGAAGCCGCTATCTACAATTATCGTGGCATACCTCTAGCTACCCACGATGATGATGATGAAGGTGCATTAGTTTGCAGTTGTTTTGGCATTAGCGAATCTAAGATTCGTCGCGTGATTCTAGAAAATCATCTCACGGATGCCGAACAAGTAACAAATTATGTGAAAGCTGGTGGCGGATGCGGTTCCTGTCTGGCGAACATTGATGATATTATTAGATCAGTTCAACAGGAATACGCCTCACCTGCTCTCAACAATTACGGCGTAAAAGTTGCCACAGAAATTGTTACATCTAAGGAACGAGCGCTAACAAACGTCCAAAAGATTGCTCTAATTCAAAAGGTTCTTGATGAAGAAGTCAGACCCGTACTCATTGCAGACGGGGGAGATGTAGAACTCTATGATGTAGAAGGCGATCGCGTTAAAGTTGTACTGCAAGGTGCTTGCGGTTCCTGTTCTAGTAGTACAGCAACTCTAAAAATTGCGATCGAAGCCAGATTACAAGATCGTGTCAGCAAGAGCCTTGTAGTCGAAGCAGTTTAGGAATTGCTGTAGGACTTATCGTACTCTACAAATACGCTCTAATATGCATTCAGCCAGGAATAGAAAGTAGGATTTGAACCGAATCATTGTCTCCACATCAATGCTTCATACCAATTCTTTCTTAATTACGAATTACGAATTACGAATTACGAATTGGTACTCCTATCACTATGACGGCTAACAGCATATAGGCTTCATAGATTAAGCGCCTACTTGCTTTCTTTCATCATCCAACTCGCTTCAAAGGAACAGGATATGAGCACATTGTACGACAATATTGGTGGACAACCAGCTATTGAACAAGTAGTAGATGAACTCCACAAACGCATTGCCACAGACAGCACTCTCAACACATTTTTTGCTGGTACAGATATGGCAAAGCAACGCAATCATCTAGTTGCTTTCTTATCTCAAATATTTGAGGGGCCAAAGCAATACGGCGGTCGTCCAATGGACAAAACCCACGCTGGAATGAATCTACAGCAACCACACTTCGATGCGATCGCCAAGCATCTCGGCGAAGCAATGGCTGTGCGTGGAGTGTCAGCAGAAAACACCAAAGCTGCACTAGATCGCGTCACAAATATGAAGGGCGCTATTTTGAACAAGTAATAGGACTTATGCATTGATTGTTGACAAATAACAACATCAAGTCCTATCGAATCTTGCAAGCTGAAACACATTATGACGTATTTGTAAATTGCGTAATTTTCTTTGTTCTTTGTCAAAAAAAATGACAAAGAACAAAGGACAAAAACAAAAAGAAAAAAATTTTAACGAGGACGATCAATGTATTTACTTTCAATAACTTGGGCTGTGGAGCGATCGCCCCCAGCAGGCATTTATGCCAACGCTATCAACGATGCTCTACACGCGCTCACTACTGTCGCTCAACTGGCGTGAACGCAACTGACAAACGCAAAGACCCACCAACCAACCAATTGCAGGGAAACACGAACAATGACAGAAGAAAACATTAGACAGATAGCTTTCTACGGTAAAGGCGGTATCGGTAAATCTACCACCTCTCAAAATACCTTGGCAGCTATGGCAGAAATGGGTCAACGCATCCTCATCGTCGGTTGCGACCCTAAAGCTGACTCCACCCGTTTGATGCTGCACAGCAAAGCTCAAACAACCGTTCTTCACCTCGCCGCAGAACGTGGTGCAGTAGAAGATATCGAAATCGAAGAAGTAATGTTAACCGGTTTCCGTAACGTTCGTTGCGTAGAATCTGGTGGTCCAGAACCCGGCGTAGGTTGCGCTGGTCGTGGTATTATCACCGCCATCAACTTCTTAGAAGAAAATGGTGCTTACCAAGACCTAGACTTCGTATCTTACGACGTATTAGGTGACGTTGTGTGTGGTGGTTTCGCAATGCCTATTCGCGAAGGCAAGGCACAAGAAATCTACATCGTTACATCCGGTGAAATGATGGCGATGTACGCTGCTAACAACATCGCTCGTGGTGTTCTTAAGTATGCTCACACCGGTGGCGTGCGTTTGGGTGGTTTGATTTGTAACAGCCGTAACACAGACCGAGAAATCGAATTAATCGAAACCTTGGCAAAACGGTTGAACACCCAAATGATTCACTACGTACCTCGCGACAACATTGTTCAACACGCAGAATTGCGCCGGATGACTGTTAACGAGTACGCACCAGAAAGCAACCAAGCTAACGAATATCGGACATTGGCTACCAAGATCATCAACAACAAAAACCTGTCTATTCCTACACCCATCGAAATGGAAGAACTAGAAGAATTGTTGATTGAATTTGGTATTCTCGAAAGCGAAGAAAATGCTGCCAAGTTGGTTGGTCAGACTGCTGCTCAAGCTTAGTCTAAGTAGCCGCTAAGAAATAACGATTTAGCACAAGGAAAAAGGAAGAGTTCCATATCTTACCTTTTCCTCTCTCTTGCATCTCCCCCCTAATCTTAGAGGGGACTCCTAGTCCCCCTATGCCCCGATCCTTACGAGTCACAGAGGCTAAGTATGACACCTCCAGAAAATCAAAACATCATCGAAGAAAGAAAAGAACTAATTAAAGAAGTTCTCAGTGCTTACCCAGACAAAGCTGCTAAAAAGCGCGAAAAGCACTTAAGTGTATACGAAGAAGGTAAGTCCGATTGCGGCGTTAAGTCTAACATCAAATCTCTTCCAGGTGTAATGACCGCTCGTGGTTGTGCTTACGCTGGTTCTAAAGGTGTGGTTTGGGGTCCTATTAAGGACATGATCCACATCAGCCACGGGCCTGTAGGTTGCGGTTACTGGTCTTGGTCTGGTCGTCGTAACTACTACATCGGCACCACAGGTATTGATACCTTTGGTACCATGCACTTCACCTCTGACTTCCAAGAAAGAGATATCGTTTTTGGTGGTGACAAGAAACTTGTCAAGCTAATCCAAGAACTAGATGTACTTTTCCCCCTCAACCGTGGTGTTTCCATTCAATCAGAATGCCCCATCGGTCTAATTGGGGATGACATCGAAGCAGTTGCTCGGAAGACATCGAAAGAAATTGGCAAGCCAGTTGTACCTGTGCGTTGCGAAGGCTTCCGGGGTGTTTCCCAATCTTTGGGACACCACATTGCTAACGACATGGTTCGTGACTGGGTTTTCACCAGATCCGACCAAGCTAAGAAAGACGGTACACTCAAGTTTGAAGGTACTCCTTATGATGTAGCCATCATTGGTGACTACAACATAGGTGGAGATGCTTGGGCTAGCCGCATCCTGTTAGAAGAAATCGGCTTGCGCGTAGTCGCTCAGTGGTCAGGTGATGGCACAATCAACGAAATGTTGATGACCCCCAATGTGAAGATGAACCTCATCCACTGTTACCGGTCGATGAACTACATCAGCCGTCACATGGAAGAAGCTTACGGTATACCCTGGTTGGAATACAACTTCTTCGGCCCCACCAAGATTGCTGAATCTTTACGGGAAATCGCTTCCAAATTTGACGAAACAATCCAAGCAAACGCTGAGAAGGTTATCGCCAAATATCAACCCACAATGGATGCGGTAGTTGCTAAGTACCGCCCTCGTTTGGATGGTAAGACCGTTGCCATCATGGTTGGTGGTCTACGTCCTCGCCACGTTGTCCCAGCTTTCCAAGATTTGGGCATGAAGATGATTGGTACAGGTTATGAGTTCGCTCATAATGACGATTACAAACGTACCACTCACTACATCGAAAACGGCACCATCGTTTATGACGACGTTACCGCTTACGAATTCGAAGAATTTATCAAAGCGCTGAAGCCTGACCTAGTAGCTTCTGGTGTGAAAGAGAAGTACGTCTTCCAAAAGATGGGTCTTCCTTTCCGTCAAATGCACTCTTGGGATTACTCCGAACCTAGCGATCGCTCCTCAACATCATATAATGCAAGGTTTTTTCGGGGCAAGAGAAAAAAGAGCCTATTTCTAGCCTAAATCTGAGTTGCAGGGTTATATAGGGACAATCTGTTTTGATGCTTCAGACAGTATAACTCTTATGAAGTCTAGTTTCTAGATTTTTATTGCATTTTGCTCAAAAGAAAACTGTAAAATAAAAAACTATTTTTAATGATGATTTTTTAGATTAAATGGTCTTTTATTGGCGTTGCTAAGTAAAAATATGAATTTGCCTTATATTATGCAAAGAGGCAAACGAGAGACGCAAAGGCACAGAAAATAGGAGTTTAGAATATTTAATTTTTAAATTGCATCTCTAAATTTAGCAGCATCCTCTTATTTAAGGCTAGCTACATAGTTAAGTATTCTCAAATCAAACCTCTGCAAAAATTCCTCACCAGTATAAATAGTAAAAACAGGTTTATCTGAAGTTGCCATATTAACAAAAGCTAAACGATATATTGAAGGATACTTTTTGGCTTCCGTAACCTCATTAGCAGAAATAATAAACTGTTTTCCTTTACCAGAAATACCTTTGACCTCTACATGTAATTCAATCCCATTGTTTGCTTTACAGAGAAGGTCATATCCTAAATTCTTTGATTCTACTGAAACAACTTTACAACCCTGCCCTTCATAGTAGTTTGTAATAACTTTAATAGCTGCCAATTCTACAACTTTATTGGAGTATGAATTACCAAAAACTGTGTCTGTCTGTATTGTTGAGTCTACTAATACTTTCTGGCTCAGTATTTCGCACTGATGTGATTGATTTTTTTGACGATGCTGTTCTGATAGCTCTATTAAAACTTTACAGAATGGATGCTCAGTAACTTCATGAAATCCAACTCTAAAGTTTTGACAATAACGGAGATAATCAAAGAAATCAGGTTTTGAATTCAGAAGTACTCCCTTCTGCTTATTTCTGTTTTCAAGTATCCAACCATCCCCATAGGCTACATATTGCCAGGGTGGGGGATACCCATCTTCAACATCTGTACAGATAAAACGTTCCCATAAAAGATATTTTCTTGGTTCAGAAACACCCACTATTAAAAAAATAGTGTTGCCAATAGTGTCTAAGACTTCATGTTTATTCGTTGATATACCAAAGCCATCTGGGAAACTCTGTATCTTCTCAAAATTGTGATATTGAACCCAATAACGCATAATTGTCACCTAAACTAAATGTAAATAAAATCATTTCGATAGCTGCTCATGCAGAATTAATTACTTTTGATAATAACTAAACTACATTAAAACTCATAACAGTATAAACACACAGGAAATAATTAAATGGAGGGATGCGATCGCATGAAACCGTCCAATCCTCAATTAACAATCCAGGTACTTTGCCCAAATCCCGATGATTGCGCGTTAATAAAACTAATTTACGAGATACTGCGATTGCCCTAGTTCGACAACACGCCACTGTATATTTATACTGGGTGAAGTTAAGCGATCGCCCCAACTTGACAATATACCACTGCATATTTATAAATGATATGTGCGATGCACAGAATTTAGATATCGCTCTGAGTGGCGATTGCGATCGTTCAATACTGAACCTGCATTATCAACCAGATGGATTGGCAACTCCCACAAACCCACATTTTGTAATGCAACTTTGCAAAAATAGGAAGACCCACTACTAACCCCATTCGAGATACAATATTGATGTATTGTGTTTTTTAACCCTAGAAGGAAACTTATGGCAAAAATAAAAAACAATGCACAGCTAACTTTCAACGAAGTTGAACTTGAAGAACTCTCCGATGCAGAGATGAAATGGGTGATTGGAGGAGCATCGGTGGCTTCAGTGCCGCAGTTTAAAGTACCGCAGTTCCAAATGCCGCAGTTCCAACTGCCTCAATTTGATTTCCAACTGCCTCAATTTGATTTCCAACTGCCCGAGTTCCAAATACCGCAGATTCAACTGCCCAAGTTACAAATGCCCGAATTTAATTAGTCTTTGCTTCACTTGCCTGCACTTTGATTTCAGCAATTTGTCACGAACTTTCATACTTAGGGCTTAAATCTTACCTTCAATAGTATCAAAATCATAAGGCTCGATAAACTTCAATCAACTTCTGTCACTTCCGGCGTTCTGTACCTAGTATTGTTTTAAAAGCAATTGCTCTCAAGCTATGTAATTGACTAATTTTTGACAGAACTATCCCTAGAATAAAAATTGGTTTGGAGAATGAGCTATAGGCGATGTCTACGACGGGCTACGCCTACGCAATACCTATAGATAACGTTTGCCATATTCAATATATTAGCGAGAAGTTGTAGCTCAATACACTTGAGGGACAAAGAACTGCTCATTACGAGGAGCGCGAACATAATCCTCAGCCACAGGTCTAGAGGGAAGCTCTAACGGAGGAGGTGTCATGTCTTCGTAAGGAACTTTGCTCAACAAATGATGAATACAGTTAAGCCGCGCCCGTCTTTTATCATCTGCTTCAATGGTAAACCAGGGGGCTTCTGGAATATTAGTGTAAGCAAACATGGTATCTTTGGCTTTGGAATATTCTACCCAGCGATCGCGTGATTCCAAGTCCATTGGGCTAAGTTTCCAGCGCCTTGCTGGATCGTGACTGCGAGAGAGAAAGCGTTTTTCTTGTTCTTCATCGCTGACGGAGAACCAGTACTTGATTAAAACAATGCCCGATCGCACCAGCATTCGTTCAAATTCCGGGCAAGATTGCATGAATTCTTGATATTCTGCTTCAGTACAAAAACCCATCACCCGTTCAACTCCGGCTCGGTTGTACCAACTGCGATCAAAAAGGACTATTTCGCCTGCTGTCGGAAGATGTTGCACGTAACGCTGAAAATACCACTGAGTTTTCTCGCGATCGGAGGGAGTTCCCAGAGCAACTACACGACAGCCACGAGGATTGAGTGGATCGGCAATGCGTTTTATTACTCCTCCTTTGCCGGCTGCATCGCGTCCTTCAAATATGACGACAACCCGATAGCCAGTGTGCTTAATCCAGTATTGCATTTTGACTAGCTCAATCTGGAGTTGCTTTAGTTCAGTTTCAAAAGTCTTTTTGGGAATTTTCTTAGCAAAAGCTTCTGTGCTACCATCAAAAATCCGTTTGGATTTTTTAGCTTTTTTCTTGTCTTTTGCCTTGACTAGGCTTTCTATTAAAGTGGGTTGAACTAAATCATTATTTTGCTGGTTTTTAATTTCATCAATTGACATCGCAGTGACTCCATGCCATTAAATAGGCATAATTAAAGTTTATGTATAAAGTATATATTTTAACGCAGGCTGAGTGTAAATATACACCTTTGGAGTATGGCAATACCAAAGATGTAAAATTTTTATTTTTTAGTTTAATCGCAGAATATAGCAAGACCTATTGAAAAGCGATCGCGGATGAACCTTTTAGCTATTTATTTTGTTGTAGTTGTTTAATTTTTTCTATCAACAGACGAACTTGAACAGGTTTGTTACGAAACCAGTCTGTTGACCAAATGCGGTAAATTCTTCAACCTAGCCTTTCAAGCACTTATTGTAGGTTTTAATCCTTGATTTATAGAGCTTTGAGGTTAATTAGCTGATATGTCTATTGTTAGATTGCTGACGCTGCTCTATTCTATTGACGCTCACGTTCTTGAGCTAGAGTCTTTCGGTAATCAACAGCCTCAGCAACTTTTGTAAAAGTTATCTCCGACCTACAGATTTTAAGTTCTGCATCTGTTTCTCGTACAACTTTGACTATTTCTTCTAACGAAACTCGGAAAAACTCTTTTCTCTTATTCTCTTTGTTCATTCTTCTAGTGTGAAAACACCTGTGTAAGCGAGATTCAAGCTCTGGAGCATTTTCACAAAAGATCATAGCGTGAACATCAAAAGGGAAAGGAACAGAAGCATCACTTAGCTCTTTAACTCGTTCCATTGGTTCAAGCCTGCGTGTCATACCGATCTTATAGACATCTTCACCAAAGGAACCAATATTTGAAATGATGTAGATGTGTCCAGATTTAGTCAGTTGAGCTTGAGAGATGGCCCTTTCTTTATTTGCTTCTGCCTC
The DNA here is from genome assembly GCF_014698055.1 of Nostoc sp. FACHB-133. Lineage (NCBI taxonomy): Bacteria > Bacillati > Cyanobacteriota > Cyanophyceae > Nostocales > Nostocaceae > Nostoc > Nostoc sp. FACHB-133. The sequence continues at coordinate 100,380 of NZ_JACJSH010000001.1, read as the reverse complement.
TGCAAGCCGCTTTTGTAACTCTTCGATTTGGCTAAAGAGTTTCTGCTGAACCTTTCCTGTCGCTGATTCTATGTCTCTACGGGCTTTTTCTAGCGCCTCTTCATAACGACGCTCCTCACGTTCAGCCTCCTGTTTAGCTTTCTCAAGATCGCGTAATGCTTTTTCCTCTTCACGCATTTGTTCACGAATAGTACGCTGTTCTTCCTGTTCCTGATATTTTTTCTCTTGATATTCGTGGGTTAACCAAAGTTCTTCTAATTTGATATCTAAGTACCGTGGTGCAACCTCACAGTGTGTAGTTTGAGACAGCTTATTCAAGTCTCCATAGGTTTTTCTAATGCGATTCTCCATTGTTTCGACGTTGCTGTACTTGACTTTTGCTACAGAGGCATCACATTCGCCATTGAAAGCGCGAAGAACCAATTTGAGAAAATTATCGGTCATTTTTTTGCCTTCTTTCACACTACCGCCAACCGACCATTCCGTATGACAGACAGCAGCTTGCTTATCCTTAATCATCTGTTTCTGCTGGGCACGAATTTTGTCCAAGCGTTGCTTGTACTCTTCAGCCTCTTGAAAATCATACTTGGATTCGTAAAACCCGAAAGCTTCAAAAATTTCTTGCTCTTCAAGTCCTTTAAACTGTGCCCTAAGCCCTGAGATTTTGACAGATAGTTCTCGCTCTTCCGTCTTTGCCTGTTTGTCAAGTTGTTTAATTCGATCTGTCAGGACAGTGATTTGCGTGTCTAGTTGCCTAGCAGTATCTTCTCTGGATATAAGTCCTCCATATTTCCGATCTGCTTCTTGTAATCGCTTGTCTATTTCCTTTAATCTCTGTTGAGCTACTGTATAATCGTTTTTGCGTTGCTGTAGCTGTTTAGCCACCAAAGTAAGTGCAGTTGCTAATCCAATGGACACGAAAAATAATAGATATGTCATTTAGTTTTTTATAGATTTATGGAAGTATATATACTGAAGGGTTCAGCTAACCGGAGATAAGCAACTTTTACAAGTTCGATTAGGCGCGATCGCAAACATTTTGTCACAATTAAATTCATCAATACGCGATCTAAACCAACTCTCAATCTTTAATAACTAAATTATTGTGGATTCATCCGAATCAAGTCTGTCAAAATACTATCCAAGCTGCCGTTAACTTGAATTCGATCAATCTTCTCTGCAATCCGCTCTAATACTTCCAATTCCTTCAAACGCAATGCAACAGGGTTATCTTCCATCACTTTAGCTGTGTTTAGCATACTGCGAGTAGCAGCCGTTTCTTCTCTACGTCTGACTACGTTGGCTTGAGCGGCTTTTTCTGCCTCGACTACTTTGCTCAAGATAGTCTTAATCTCACCAGGTAAAATAATATCTTTGACACCTACAGAATCAACTTCAATTCCATAGTCTGCGGCTTTCTGGCGAATATATTCAGAGATACTTCTATCAATTGCACCTTTATCTTCTAATAAAGCATCTAAGTTGCGTTCACCAACCGCGCCACGCAAAGCAAACTGTAATTCTTTGTATAAGAAGCCGGAAATATCTGACAACCCGTTTTTTGCTCTCAATGGGTCTTGAATGCGGAAGCCAGCCGTCAAATTCAACCGCAGAGGTACTTTATCTTTAGAGAGGATGTCTTGACCAGATACTTCCATATTTTGTAGTCGGAGATCAATGGTTTCAGTTTGAAAAGAGCGGCCAAATAACCACCAAGCATGTACCCCTGGCGATCGCTGTTCTTGAAACTCTTGATTAATGTATACTAGTCCAACGTGTTGGGCAGGAACTTGGCAAATATGCAAACAGTTGCGACTGAGCAATTTCACTTCTGTTGAACCCTCAACCAATTCAGCCACTAAGTTAGGCTGTAACTGAGCATCAGCACTGATGTCGATAATTTCCACTTCAACACCTTGCCAAAATAACTTGCGGCTAGTGGGTGGCAAAATAGAAATTACTTTCCCTCGATAGCGCACAATTGCAACTTGCGAAGTCTGTAATTGCACAGTTTCACAGTAGGCAGCAATAAAGTCGGGATGTTTTTCAATGAGTACATCTTCCAAGGGAAAGTCTGGGTTAGGGATAATCCGGCTGAGAATTCGGACTGTAACATCTCTATCTACCGACCAAAAAGCATACTCTCCTGGTTCTAGAGGTCGCACAAAATTGTTTTGCAGATATAATAAACCAATCTCAGACTCTGATATTTGGAACTTCTTTAGTCCATTTAACGCAACTGAGCGCAATTGTTGTACAAAGGAAACAGGCAATTCTAAGCTTTCCTCCAAGTTGAATAGATGAGACTCTACCTCAATAAAACCACGCCAAAAAGCAATCAATTTATTTGGTGCAACGCTTACCCAATTCTGACCATAGCGGACTAACGCAACTTGGTTGAATGCGGTTCTGATAATCAATAAATGTTGTTGCAGTTCGGCTTCATGATTTCGCAACAACAGTTCTAGGTTTTCAATTTGAGCTAGTGGCTGATTGAGGTCATGAATTTTTACTTGCCAATGGCGACCAAAATATGTGTGTGTACCGGGCTGCAAAATTTTCTTAAAGTCACTGCGGTGATATAAGATGCCGATTTCGTTAGGTTTGATATAAAACGTTTCCCACATAGTGATTTGCATAAATAATTTATGTGATAGTTTAAGTAAGCTAGGCGATAGTCCGCAACTAGCTAAGAAGATTTGATCAACACATTTATAACCTTACTTGAACTCAAATACCATCTGTATCTCACAGCTTAACTACTGGAGTAAACAGAATTAATTTTGAAGTTCTTTAGGCTTTACAACCCTGGAAACAAAAGCTAAAAGATTAGTTTTAGCAGCTTGTACTACTATATACTACAAAAAAATATTTACTCTGCCAATGCAGGTTTTTACAGTTCCGGTGCGGACAAAAGCTTCTCCAAAGCTGGATTAAGATTGCTGTTACTTTTCCCAAATTGCTCAATGGCAATCTAAAAAAGATAACCACGCTCAAATATGCCGTTCGCCTTGCCAATCCAGAATTCTCAAAGGAAAACCAGATGTAGGAAAAGGAAGGAACATACTCAAGTTAGGGAGAGATACAGTTGCGCTAGCCCTTTTACTGTTATAAATACCTGCATAACAGAGTAGGAAAAACAAGAAAAAACAAGAAGTTTTTTGATTGAGGTTTTTTGAACACCCAATACATTTGTGTAGCCATAAGGCTGCCTTGTCCCTAACAAGGTGCCCATACCCAGGGCGAGGGTTTTTGGGTGAAAGTATAGGAATCGAACCTATAACCAATCGGCGATACACCGACCGCTTTACCAAATGAGCTAACTTTCATGGTGAAATAGTTGAAATCACTGAGCGGTATACGCTATTACCAGAGGTTAGCGTACCAGTCGGGTATACAGAACCCAAACTACAGCTTTGTGACTTTGTTACTATCCCGGTTCAAATCTAGCACAGGAAAAAAGTTAAAAGAATAAATTCCATTTGCGCTGGCTATTCTTAGCTGAGGTACACCTAAATAAGTCTTTTCTAGCTAAATAAGCACCTTTAAAAAGGTACTTCATCAGTTTGAGAGTCACCATATTTCTGCTTGATGCGTTCCACGCTTGATTTAAATTCTGCACCTTTGTTTGGGTTAATCATTGCTACATAATTTGCAAACCCGGTAATTGCGGCAATTAAATTACTTGATTTTCCCCAAGTTTTTCCTGAAAAACCTTCTTGTTCTATTTGATATAGAGTTGCACGAAAGGCTTTTAATGTCTTTTTAGATATATTTAATTGTGTATTTACAATAACACCTGTTACTTCTTGCCGCACTGATTTACCAGAAATCTTGGTTTTATTATCATTCACAGTAAAACCTTCACTAGTAATAATAAATTTAGTGTTTTTAATCAAATTAGATATTTTTGATGATACATCCTCAGAAGCAGAAAATGTTAAATCGTCAGCGTACCGCGTATAGCAAAACCCAAGATTTTCAGCGATCGCAGCAAGACGACTATCGAGATTAAGGCAAACTAGATTAGAAATAGCAGGACTTGCAGGCGAACCTTGAGGTAAATGGCGGTTTTCAGAAGCTGTATAGTTAATTTGTCCATTTATTGCTATTTCAGCAGTTGTACAAATCAACCCGAAAATTGTCGCCGTAGGTTCTGAATAACCAAACCCAGAAAATAATTCTTTGACACGTTTGTAAGAAATTGACTGAAAAAAATTCTTTAAATCAATATTGACTATTACATTTGCACCAACATGGGGTTTAGCATTAGTGACTATCGAACGATTTTTACAAAAGCCGTGCGCTGCATTATGAATTTCTAATTTCTCTAAAATATTCTCTAAAATCCACCTTTGAGCAGCTTTCAGTTCGGGCTTTGGTGCAGAAATAATTCTGTCTCCACCTGTCTTTTTTGATATTTTGAAAGGGAAGTAATGTCTAGTTAGAGATGTACTAGTTGTTAAAAAGCACAGGTTTTCCAGGCTTATTCCCATCCCCAAGGCTATTTCTTCGGCAGTATTGTATTCAGCTAAACCATGCGATCGTAAAAGTGCTAAATTATCAGTTTGCAAGTTTTCTAAATTACTTTCAGCCGCTAATGGGGTAGTGATTAGATTTTTGCTGTACATAATGCAAAAGATTTTTTTACTCTGCAATGCAAGTGTTTACAGTTTAGGTGTGGGCAAAAGCTTCTCCAAAGCTGGATTAAGATTGCTGTTGCTTTTCTTCGACTGCTCAATAGCAATCTACAAAAAGAGAACCGCGCTCAAATATGCCGTTCGGTTGCTAATCTAGAATCTCGAAGAAAAACTAGATGTAGAAAACGAAGGAACATACTCAAGTTAGGGAGAAATGCAGTTGCGCTTGCTTCTTGACTGTGGCTACCGAACATCACCCTTACGAGTAATGACCGATAGCAGAACACTTGCACGCAGAGTTGAGAAAATGAGGGGTCTCGAATCTGTTAAGATCCGTACCATATTGGCTACCTTGGAAGGGTAGTGTCTTTTGACCCGGACAGGGTTGGGTGAAAGTATAGGAATCGAACCTACAACACATCGATTATGAGTCGATTGCTCTACCAGTGAGCTAACTTCCTGGAGTTTGATACAGGAGTCGAACCTGTGACCTTTCGATTATGAGTCGATCGCTCTACCAACTGAGCTAATCAAACGATGGTATAGTTTCAAGTACTCGGCGACATACGCTAATACCAGAGGTTAGCGCACCAGTTAGGTATATAGAACCTAAACTATAGCTTTGTAACTTTATTACTATCCCGCTTCAAATGTAACACAGGTATTCATCACTAAATCTCCTTTGCTAAACTACATCATTAAAGTTCAATAAACTTTAGTCTGGTTGATGTCTGATGCTTATAATGATATGAGTTAAAACAGCTATGAACTAGCGATAAAAGTAACTATTGAATTATGACTTAAGTAATCTCTAATGCTAGAGTTTTAAGGTTTGAATTACAAATGAAGCCTATCTTACCCGTCCATTGTTTTTTGAGGCAGGCAAGATGCCCGCCCTGGGTTATGCTTACGCCTCAATTTAATAGATACTCACAATTTATTGCTGTAACTCAGTCTGGGAAAGCTAAACCAGTCATGGGGTCACGGATATACAACCCTAGTGTGAGGCTACGCATCGCTTCATCCCAAACGGGTATTAATTGTTCTGCTTGATCTGCCCAATAATCGAATGTAATTAAGCATTGAACATTTGACCCCAAACCAATACAAGTCCGCGAAAAAGCTTCCCGTGGTTCTTCTTGAACATCAATGAACTTCATCTCTGTCCAGACAATTCTAGCTGTTTGGCGTTTGATGGTAACAATTTCTCCCCTAGCAATGATGTTACGACTGTCGTCTTCCATCACCTTTTTCAATGTAGATTTTAGTGGAAACTGGCTCCAGTCGTTGGGTGGCAGACGATTGAAAGATACTTCTAGACAGCAATCATCGTTAGGCGGTTTTTTATCGAGGAATTTGAAAGATTTGTCTTGTGGCTCAAGAATCCAATCCTGGGGAACATTGAAGCGAACAGCGCCTCTATCTGCTACAAATATTTTGTAACCTGATGGAGATTCCCAACGATGGTCAGGTTTTAGTTCAAGGGTTTCTTTTATCCACTGGAGATTGCTTTTTTTACGCTTTGCCATAGGGTTTCTGCATTTCCTGCTAAAGAGAGCAATGTGGAATAGCCTATTGTAGACATTGCCCTTTTTGTTAATGTTATCAAATTGCTAGGATTTTGAAGAACTCTTATATTAAATTAATAAGATTTTAGGGATTTTATATCAAGGAATCCAAGGTAACTATAACATTGTGATTAAAGTTTCAGCTTTTAGCATTAAAATCTTAGCCGCAGTGTTCATGGTTATGGATCATGTGTGCTATTTACTAATGCCTGAGTTCAGAATTTTGCACTTTATTGGACGATTGAGTTTTCCCCTGTTTGCATGGCTTTTGGCTAAAGGCGAAAAACACACCCAAAATGTATACCGCTATGGGAGCAGACTATTAATTACAGCAATTATATCTCAGCCTATTTATAGTTTTGTTTTTCGGAGTTTATCACTTAATATTCTCTACACGCTTGTTCTTGGACTTGTGATGTTGCGTTTAATAAGGCATTATTCGCATTTATGGCAGCAATTAATAATTATTGGCTTGAGTGCAGCAGTTGCCGAGAGTTTGGGTGTTGAATATGGAGCTTATGGGATTGGAGTAATTTTCTTGATGTCTTTAACAGACAAACTGAAGCCTAGCGTATGGTTGCTTTGCTGGTGCATCTTTGAGTTTATTTTAGGAACTTTATTTATCCATAATATATTTCAGCATTGGGCAATTCTTGCAGGATTCATTGTTTTTCAATTCAATGGTAAACAAGGTTCACGAGCTAAATGGTTTTATCTGTTCTACCCGGCTCATTTAATTATTTTAGGTATAATAAATTATTTAATACATTCCAGATATAGCAATCTGCTTTGATTTTTGTATCCCTCACGGGAGCGTAGCCATAATTATTTGCGTAGAAGGCAAGAGACAATAGTCAATAAACCCCTTTGATTCGTCCCTTTAATCCGTACTTAATTTGTTCAAATATTAAATATGTGTCCCTTGCGCGTCTCCCCTTCTCCCATTTGTAAGAGGCTAGCGCCAAGGGAGGAGCAAGTGGCGTTTGAGGAACGAAACTCAACATTTCCGGGGCTTTCTTTTTTAGGTTGCGCTTGGCTATCACAGTGGCGTAGAGAACGCAGAGAAAATAAAAAGGGATTTTCGCCAATGATTTAGGATTGCTATAGATGCTATAGCAATCCTAAATCATTAATATCTTTCTTTAGAGAGAGATATTTTTCTCAAAAAAAGTTAGGAAACTATAAACTTACAAAATAATAGTATATACATTTAATTCAATGATATTCATTAGATAAATCTTAGTCTTTTGTTAACGTTTACCAGCTATGATGCGAGAGTAGTGAATGATAATAATTTGAATTTAGATATCTAGGGATAATTGTGTCATTCAAAAAAAAGCCCTAGATTTATCTTTTAAGCTACAAAATGTAGCCGAAAGTAACTATTGAGCAGGTAAATCTTTAAGGTAACAAGCATGAATTATACTATCGAGTCTGCACGCAATATTTTCTCTAACACTCAAGTGGCAGATGCTGTTCCAGCCACTACAGCAATGTTTGCTGAACTCAACATTGATGATCAATTGGCATTTCTCTGGTATGCCTACGCTGAACTAGGTCGTACAATTACTCCAGCTGCTCCCGGAAAAGCAAATCTCCAATTAATGGAAGGTATTTTCAACGAAATTAAGCAGATGTCTCATGAAGAACAAACGCAATTAATGAGAGATTTAGCGAGTAATGCTGACACTCCTATTAGCCGTTCTTATGCATATTTTGGTGTCAACGCCAAGCTGGGATTCTGGTGGCAGTTAGGAGAGTGGATGAAACAGGGTATTGTAGCTCCAATGCCAGTTGGCTATCAAATGTCACCTCAAGTTAAAGCAGTGTTAGAAGCTGTTCAGAAAATCGATCAGAGTCAGCAAATTACTGTACTACGCAATACTGTAGTAAATATGGGGTTTGATCCGTCTCTGGCTGATAAAAAGCAAGCACAAATAAACTTTAAGTTTCCACGTACATCCTTAAGTCCTCAATTTACTATTGAGGGAGTTACAGAACCAACAGTGCTGAAATACATTGAAGCTATGAATGCAGATAACTTTGAAGCTGCTGTTGCTTTATTTGCTAATAACGGGGCACTGCAACCACCCTTCCAAAAACCAATTGTTGGTCGAGAAGCTATCACTTCTTACCTAAGAGATGAGGGACAAGGGTTAGTAATGAAGCCAACTAAAGGCGTTTCGGAAACTATCGAAGATGGTTATACACAGCATAAAATTACTGGTACAGTCGAAACTCCTTGGTTTGGAGGTAATGTTGGGATGAATATTGCTTGGCGATTTTTACTCGATCCTCAAGGTCAAATTTATTTCGTAGCTATTGATTTACTTGCTTCTCCCAAAGAACTGCTTAACCTAACTCGCAAGTAAAATTCCTTTGCCTTATTACAAAAGCAATTGTGATTGTTTACGATGATGTTTTAAAAAGTTTTTTTGCTCTCATTGTTAGGAAAGCATTGCATCTTAGTACATAGTTAAAACCTTAATTTAGCGTTGTACTTAACCCACGCAGAACTGCAAAATTATAACTTTCGAGGCTTTTAAAACATCTTCTAAGAGGTTGTTTAAAAAGTAGTTGGCTGTGATTGTTAGGCATTTATTGATCCCCTCTAACCCCCCTTAAAAAGGAGGGAACTAGAATCAAAGCTCCCCTTAAAAAGGGAACTGGAATCAAAGTCCCCCTTTATATATAAGGGGGATTTAGGGGGATCTAAAAGGATTTGATACATCACTAAGAACTTTTCAAACATCTCTAAGCGTCATAACGATCATCAAATAAAATTTCAATCCATGCTCGGTTCACCTAAAACCGAGCTTTAGTCATGTTTTAGCAATTTCTAGCAGTTGTTTGGATTGCTCTCTTTAGGCACTATGTTTTGCGATCGCACTACCATCACGATAATCATAACTGGTCATTGCAGCCCAAAAATATAGATAAAGCCGAATTTAGTAAGCAAAAGCAGCTTTTACTTATTCAAACCCCAGTTTGCTTTCTCATTTTGGTGTTTTCCGCAAGCAAAAGCAGCTTTTACTTATTCAAACCCCAGTTTGCTTTCTCATTTTGGTGTTTTCCGCAAGCAAAAGCAGCTTTTACTTATTCAAACCCCAGTTTGCTTTCTCATTTAAGTAGTTCGCGCAATCTGCTGTAATTATTCTTATGTAACAAAAGCTATTGCAGATTTGCCGGAATTCTCTCAGGCTGATCAATACGGAAGTTCTTTAAGGTAAAGAATATCAACCGTACTGTATTACAAGGTGTAGGTCATGGCTCGGAGAAAAAGAACTTCCGCAGTATTAGAAAGAGCAGTGCGTCGTGCAGCTAGCATAAACTCTATTGATCCAAGTTTAGATTTAGGCAATGGACTCACTTTACCTGCCTTTTCAACCTTGATCGAAATGATGCGAACTAAAGAAAACGCATATAACAGTGCCCTTTCCAGCTTGGATAAATTGTACCGGGAAATGCTGGAAACAGAAGACAAGTTGGGAGATATGACAGAACACATGTTAATGGCAGTTGGGACTCGGTATGGCAAAAGCAGTGTGGAATACGGTATGGCGGGAGGAGTCCCTAAAAGCCAGCGTCGTAAGGGATTGCGAGGCGAGTCGCTAACTCCTGGCGGGGAGCAACCGTCATTTGTTGCCAGTGTGGAGAGTAAGAATGGAAAGACAGCAGTAACAAGTTAGCATGTGTGCTATTACTCAAAATTTGGTCTAGTTTAAATAATTGCGTAGATGCATACTCTTAGGTCGAAGCAAGCTACGTAAAGCCTTTGTCTGCGACACACTGCGCGAATGTAGAGAAGCAGTTTGTCGTAGACATTGCTTTTTGAAAAAGAGACGTAGCAGTGCTAGCGATCGCATTCACAATTACGCTAAATGTACTGAACCTGTATATCCTTTGAGAACTCCCAAAGAACTACCAGATGAATTAATCAGCGTGTCATGTCCTATCTGGGTAAAGCTAGCGTTTAACCCGGTAACTAGACTAAAAAACTAAACAAAGGTGAGTATGTGGGCATCTTGGGAACTATAGAAGCAAATCAAATTAGCACAACCTCCAGTTTGCAACAATGAAGATTCCCTATCCCCGCAAAGATAAAGCGTTCCCCTTACAGATTGTTCTTGTTGTTCCCTTCCTGATCCAAATTTTTGGAGCGGTCAGTCTAGTGGGTTATTTGTCGTTTAAAAATGGACAAAGAGCAGTTAACGACCTAGCAGAACAGTTAATAGATCGCACGAGCGAGGTAGTGGATGAACATTTGAAGTCTTATCTTGCTATTCCACAAACCCTTAATCAGATCAATGCAGATGCCATCCGCAGGGGAATATTAGACGTGCGCGATCGCCAAACCGTTGGCAAGTATTTCTGGGATCAGATGCACGCCTCTGATCTGACTTATATTGGTATCGGGCTAACGACAGGCGAGGGTCTTGGAGCCGCTCGTTATGACGGCAAAACGATCACCATTGATGATTGGACTGCCAAGCCTCCCAATAATACTTCCACATACGCCACAGATAATCAAGGTAATCGAACTCAGGTTAATGCTCGGTGGGATTGGAACAATTTTAAGGAATCTTGGTATACTCAACCCATCGCTGCTGCTAAACCTATTTGGGCAAAGATTGTAACTGGAAATTATCCCACCGGCCCTTACATAGCTGCTTCTGCCAGTCGTCCCATTTATGACTCGCAAAATCGCTTACTAGGCATGATTGCCTGCGATATCCATCTGTTAAAACTCAGCGATTTTTTACGCAATTTAGATATTAGTAAGTCTGGGGAAGTATTCCTTTTAGAGCGAGATGGCACATTAATCGCCAGTTCTGGTACAGAAAAGCCTTTTGTCCTCGTCAATCAAGATATCCGACGATTACGAGCGATCGACAGTTCTGACACAATCATACAAAAAATTGCCAAACACCTCCAAACCTCTGGGTTTGCATCTATCACCCAAGACACAGATTTTCAACTTGAGGTACAAGGAAAACGGCATTTTGTCGATGTTGTACCTTGGCGTGACAAGTACGGCTTGAATTGGCTGATGGTAGTAAGTGTGCCAGAAAACACATTTATGGCGCAAATTAACGCTAATACGCGCACCACGATCGCACTTTGTTTTGGTGCATTAGTCGTTGCCTCTGTGATGGGCGTATTTACCTCCCATTGGATTGTACGCCCGATTCTGCGCCTAAATTTGGCAAGTGAGGCAATGGCATCAGGCAATTTAGCTCAGACAGTAGAAACAGGCGTTATTCAAGAACTTAATACCCTGTCTAACTCTTTCAACTACATGGCAGAGCAACTACATGAATCGTTTACCGCTTTAGAGAAAAGTAAAGAAAAACTAGAAGATCGGGTAGAAGAACGTACTACTGAACTCAAAAATGCATTAGAGGAATTGCAGCGCACTCAATCTCAAGTTATTCAAAGTGAAAAAATGTCTAGTCTGGGACAACTAGTTGCTGGAGTCGCACACGAAATTAATAATCCAGTCAACTTTATTCATGGCAACCTCGTCTATGTGCAGGAATATACCCAGGATTTATTAGCGTTTGTGCAATTGTATCAGCAGCACGATCCCAACCCTGCGGCTGAAATTCAAACCGTTGCCGAAGACATCGAACTAGAGTTTTTGCAAGAAGACTTACCAAAAATGTTGTCTTCCATGAAAGTAGGCACCGATCGCATTCGCCAAATTGTACTGTCGTTGCGAAACTTCTCCCGCATCGACGAAGCGGAATTCAAAAGTGTTGATATTCATGAAGGCATCGACAGTACCTTGATGATTTTGCAGCACCGCCTCAAAGCTAAACCAGAACAACCTGAAATTGAGGTGATTAAAGACTACGGCACTATACCCCTAGTCGAATGCTATGCCGGACAACTCAACCAGGTGTTTATGAATATTTTAGTAAATGCGATTGATGCGTTGGAAGAAAATAATACTAAGCATACCTATAAGGAGATTGAGAAAAATCCCAGCCGAATTAAGATTCGCACATCTGTAATTAATTCAACGTGGTTAGAAATAGCGATCGCTGATAACGGAGTCGGTATATCTAAAGAATTTCAGCAACGAATATTCGATCCTTTTTTTACTACCAAACCCATTGGCAAAGGAACCGGAATGGGTATGTCTATCAGCTACCAAATCATCACAGAAAAACATGGCGGCAAACTAGAGTGTTTCTCAACTTCTGGAAAAGGAACTGAGTTTATCATTCAGATTCCTCTTCAGCTAAACCTTAATGAAGTGGTTTAACACTAATTTGGAATTGCCAAGTCATCTAGTTACCATTACGGTATTCAAACTTTATAAATTCGCATTATTATACAGTGAATAGGTGGTTAAAACCAGTAGTTCTATTTTTTAAGGAAGCTATGCAGATTAATCAGGTGATTGAAACCTACGATCAGAGCGCAGTGGATTATGACGCAATTATGAAGCGTTATTGGCACATTGATCGCGAACCTTTGATTGCTTCTTTGCAGCTTCAGCCAGGACAAACCGTGCTAGATGCTGCGGTAGGAACAGGTCTTAATCTTTCAGCTTACCCAGAAGGGGTAAATGTTGTGGGTGTTGATCTTTCTGAGAAGATGATGGATGAAGCACGTAAAAAACGCGTATCCGCAGACATCACCTTCAAGGTATCGGATATCTGCAATCTTGATTTTCCTGATAATAGCTTTGATGCAGCAGCATCGGGATTTACCTTCTGTGTCGTTAGCAATCCAGTTCTTGCTCTTCAAGAAATCTTACGAGTTACCAAGACTGGTGCATTTATTGCCATTCTCGATTACTGTAAATCCCAAGATCCAGAGATTCAGAAATGGCAAGAGTTAATAGCTGATGGTGCTTCACAACTAGGCTTCCCAACTGGCAAAATCAAGTGGGATGCGTTGATGGATTATGACGAATTGATTTACAATAGCAAGCTTCCTATTGAAGTGCTGGCGGACAATCGCATCGAAAATCCAAATCCGTTTTTATGTGGTTGTCAATTACTGCTGAAAAACTTAAAAGGTTAAAAGCAATAGAATCGCAGTCTTGTAATTTTGTTTTGTAGTGAGGACTTTAGTCCTCTCTACGAGACGCTATACGAACAAAATCAGAACTAAAGTCCCGACTACGAACATTTTTAAAGGAAGATTGATTAGCTTGTAACCATATCACAAGTGATTTTGAAACAGTTCTAGAACATATTGCCAAGCATCAGGAGCAGCTTCAGGATTGTAACTTGGGTGTTGTTCCATAAATGGGTACTTATCTTTGAAAAATCCAGCAAAGAATCCATGTCCGGCATTGTATCGAAATACACGATGATTTATTTGATGTTTCTTTAATTCTGCCTCAATTTGCTCGTTTTCTTCCTGGGAAACTAATGTATCTCTTGTACCAAAAAATGCATAAATAGTACCTTTAATTTCCGAGGTACGATTAATGGTTGGAGTCTCTTCACCATAACTAGAAGTGGTAATTCCACCACCATAAAACGAAGCTGTTGCTTTGATATCAGGGAAAGTCGCAGCGATGTAAGCAACATGACCGCCAAAACAGAAACCAATGACACCGATTGCATCATCTTTGACATTGGGTAAAGTTTTTAAGTAGGCGATCGCAGCTTGAATATCACTTAAGATATCTTGATACTTTACTTGTTGATAGTATTCCAACCCCAGCCTATAGCTTTCTGGACTAAACCCAACATCTTCAGCGCTAAAATCAGCTTCAAAACCGGGAGCAATACGTTGATACATTGCAGGGGCTATTGCTACATAACCTTGTTTAGCGATTAGTTCGGTGATATCTCGAATATTACTATTGATTCCAAAAATTTCTGGAAAAACTATCACCGCTCCAAAAGTTCCATTTTCTGCTGGTTGAGCTAAGTAAGCATCGATTTCTAAGTCATCGTTGGGTACTTTGACTTTTGCAGTATTAATTTCGATGTTTGTTGTTTCTACCATCTTTGTTTCGGCTGCTTTTATACCAACTTATTTATTCTGACGTTTTTTGACACCAATGGGCGATGTCTACGAGTATTGCTCTACTTAATAAGCATCGGGTTAAATTAAATATGCGTTATCCAGAACCCTTGTAGAGACATAATAATGCTACGTATCTAAATGCAGATGAGAAAAATTTCTAACTTTTGAATAGATGTCATCTCAAACTTCTGGAAGATTCCAAGGGTTTTTGATTTGTGCGACCTTACATATAAGCATAAAGACTCAAAATTAATAACCAGAAGAAAAACAATGCCAGATCAAAGTTTTAGAACAAATATTCCAGAAGTTGACCCAACAGAGATCGAAGATACTCGAACTGCGATCGCTGATGAACATCACTCCTTTCTTGAAAAGGTTATGGTTAAAAGCGGATTTGCAGATTTGTATGATGCAAGAGACTTTACCGAAGTTGTGTTTCGCGTCATGCGCGACTTAATGACCACAGAAGCAAGCGATCGCGTCGAGTCAGAACTGCATACAGAGGCTGTGCCTACAGATGAAAAAGCGCTCCAGTTTGAAGTGGCTGAACTCTGGAAAGACACCAATCCCATTGTGAGATTTTTAAGTCGCATCCGTCAACCTTTAAGAGGCCCAGCTCCCATTGGAATTGATTCCAATCTATTTCTGCGGCGGGTTGCTAATGAAGGAGGGATTCCAGGAACAGTTGACGCAGAACAGGCAGTTAAAGCGGTATTTTCTGCTACCAAAGACGAACTTTCCCAAGAGCGGATTCAGGAAATTGCTGGCTGGCTTCCCGACCGTATCCGTGAGCTTTGGGAGCAAGCTTAATTAGAAAACTAGAAAAAGTCAAGTCTGTTTGCGAGTAGCGATCGCAAACAGGCTTTCTATATCTCTATAATAGATTTATTAATTCCCAACCATTAGCGATCGCTTACAACCTATGATTTCTACCATCTCGCGCCGCTACAGCTTGGATGAATATCGCGCGATCGAAGAAAAAGCCGAAGGACGCAGCGAATATCGAGATGGAGAAATTGTACTCATGCCTGGAGGAACGCTTAAACATAGCCGCATCGGTCGGAACATTCTGACCTATTTTAGTACTGTGCTACGCGATACTCAATTCGAGCCGATTAACAGCGATTTACGGCTGTGGATTCCTGAACATCGACGCGGAGTATATCCAGATGTAATGGTTTTTAACGGCGAACCGCAACTAAATGCTGAACGTTTAGATGAAGTATTAAATCCCGTGCTGATTGTTGAAGTCTTATCTCCTTCCACCGCAGATTACGACCGACTCAGTAAATTTCGGATGTATCGCTCAATTGCAAGCTTTAGCGAATATTTATTAGTCGAACAGGATGAACCTTTTGTTGAACGCTATAGCAAGCAAGCTCAAGGTTGGTTGCTCAGTGATTTTAGCGGCTTAGAGTTATCTATTTCTTTAGATTCAGTTAGTATTCAATTGCCGATGGCAGAAATTTATCGCGGCATTGTTTTTGAGTAAAATAGCTCTGTTTTTTTCGACAACGCACCCTGCGGGAGGGATGCGATCACAATTGCTTGTTAGCTGTTATTTGCATACTCATTTAGAGTTACAACCTCAAACCCTCTAACCCTAGTTCTATGAAAAGGTCTTGGTGCTCCAAGCAAGCTGGCAACGCTTGGATAAGATACTCCAAAAGAAAGCAATGCGTCTTTTGAAATAGCCATAGTCTTCAACATACTTGTCCATAGCTGTTTTCCTTCTGTTGGCAAAAGTTTAGGTGCTAATACACACAGCCCCTGTCCGATATCGATGAATATGACATCATCACGGCAACACCACTCGTCTGGCACAAAATCTATTCTGACGTTAATATATTCAGTACCTGACATCGAGTGTGACCAAGCGACATGAAGACTTCTAACTTGGCAATCGTCGATGAATAGTCCGTCAAGGCCAGTTAGCGCATCTATTGTTGGCTTCAAAGCATTATCAAGATCAGAGTTTGCATCTGTCTCGTAACGACTCTTGGCTGATACGTACCAGCGAAACTCTAAATGAATATCACCAATCAATAAGTAATAAATTTTTTCAAATGAAGACTTTATGCGAGAAACGTACTCGTCCCTTGCCGCTTTTTTTGCTTGAATAGACACCGGAGATCCTGGAATTTTAAATTCAAGTGAGCCAAATGGTGAAGGCACTCTTCCATCATTCGCAGCTTCCAGTGCTTTGATCAGTTCATCATTACTCATCTTTGTATTGAAAATTATTATAATTCATTAATCAGGTTTTTTAAAGTATCTAAATCTGAATAATCTATATGCTCTAAATTAGGAGGTATATTAATAAAATTACTTAATTCTTTAATTTGTTTTAAAGCCACAGCATTTTGCTTAATAAGATTGTTGGTTATTCTCTGCTGATCCAGAAGTTGGGTTTTGGTAGATTCTAATTCCCATTGAAGTTTGAGTAATTGCAATTCAAAATCTTGGTATTTAGAGCTAATGGGATTTGGTTCCATATCCAAATCTGGAATATAAGTAAAGATTTGTTTGATTCTTCTCCACTGTTGCTTCAGCTTATTAATTTCATTACTTCGGTCACTGCCAAGCTTTAATTCTATGAACTTATGAGCAGCAATAGCTTCAAGAAATCCTTTACGTAATTCTTCTAAATCATCTTCTTGCATAGTTTATAATTTTGTTGGAGTTTATTAAAGCTTAAACTTAAGATAGCTGACTGGCATCAGTAATTATATCAAACCTAGTCAAATGCACTTAGCTAGTAGGGTGCATTGTAGCGCAGTGCAATGAACTACATCCTCAGTACTAAATATCATAAGTGAGTCTGCATTATGGGTGACTATTATGGTTTTCAATCATTAATTCCTCACTTACAACTGCTGCATTCAACTCATTATCTGCGGATACAAAGGTAATAGGAGGTAATCCATTAGCAATGGAAATGTTGTTGACTACACGACCTACTGCTAGTTGAATAGCATCATAACCTCTTAAACCATAAGTTTCAGATAATACCATTCCGGAATTAATGATATTTTCTGTGATTTCAACAATTTGATAGTCTTTCTATAAACCAATTTTGAACTGATTGCGTGTTCTTGTCGCATCTGTAATGCTAATACTTCCACTGCGCGATCGCATGGTAGTTGCCGCTATAATTTCCACACCAGTTATTGCAGCAATAAATGCCTGATTGTTGAAAGCCGGATCAAATAGCCCCAAAACCCAAACTGATATGATTTATCAGGAAATTTAACTTTGTTTATAAACCATTTCCATCCTCAACTTCTCAATCTCTAACCTCAACTTATCATTTTCCATCCTCAACTTATTGTTCTCCTCTCTAATCAACTCAACTTCATTCCTCTTACTTAACGCCTGATTAATTGCCAACTTCCGCATATCTAACGAAAACCAACGCTGATAAGTTTGCGTGTGAACTTGTACACTATGCCCTAAATTATCCGCCGCAGCTTTAATTGGTACTCCCAAAATATGCGCCCGGATTGCCCAAGCGTGACGTAAATCATAAGGTTTAAAATCTAATCCTATTTTGCGAAACCACCAACTAACTCGCTGTGTTAACGCCGTTATCTCAGCATGATTAGTGTTATCTTTTTTAGCGATCGCACTCCTCAACATCTCTAAATATTTCGGATTTTTCAAATCAAAATCTTCAATCCATTGCCGATGTAATGGTAATGCTTGTCTCTCACCAGTTTTACAATCTTTATGAACTTTCCATGTCAAATCTGTATTTTCTTGACTCAACCACCAATCAATATCAGGATTAATAAAAAGTTCCCGTGGACGTAAACCAAAAACTGCTAACATTCCATAAGCCCACCGCCAAAGCTGCCAGCTATCTTGAAGATTTTGATTAACTTGATTACCTCTATTATGTTGGTAATCTTCAAACTTGAGAATTCCATCATATATTTCCGCATCTGTAGGTATATTGCGGGAATTATTCTCCGGCATTTTGGAATATTTAGATAAATCGATTTCGATTTTAAATGTCATGCAAAATGCTGCGATCGCTCTAGCTGCATTATACTTAGCCCATTCCTTATCGATTTGTTCAATTAAACTGACCAGATTTTCAGCAGTTGCCAAATCTTTAGGATTCGTAAATCTTTTTGCTCGGGAAAAGTAATAAAAAAAAGTATGTTCGCTTTTAGTAGTTCGTTTATGAGTTTTAAAATACTCACTCTCAAATTGTTCGAGTAATTCTCCTATAGTCTTAAATTCTTTTTTAATTGCCTCATTACCTAAATATTTATCATTCCATTCAAACGTTTTACGAGCGATTAACTTCCCTAATTCATAGGCTTCTTCCTCAGCCGTTTTAAGTCCATCTAAGTTAGAGGGAATATTCAAACTGATATTGTATTGTTTTCTGCCAGTACTATTGCTATCTTTGTCTCCCGGTTTAATTGGTAACGTCGCCCGTAATTGCAGACTTCCATTCGATTCTCTGATTGTCACCTTTGCCTTTGCAGACTTCAAACGCAGATTAACTTTTTCTAATTCTAGTAGTACTTTCGTTCTCATGTGTTCTTTTTGCTGCTGTGCTTGCAGACTTGAGCCAAGAAAACTGCCATCGGTAGATGAAACAGGCTCTAAGTCTGCAAAAGCTTGTTGATACTTGTCTTGACCCTGATTATGCATCGCTGTGTTTTTAGCCTATATTTAGCCTAAAAATAAATGTGTTATCAGCGAACAATGTTTAGAACAGACACTGTTTACTGTAAACATTAGGCTATTTAAAAGAATTAAACCACAAAAAGGATTACTCCGGCCCTTATCACGGTTATGACGGCTTTGCCATCTTCGCACGTGACATGGACTTAGCACTCAACAGCCCAACCTGGGGATTAATTGGCGCTCCTTGGAATGAAAAAGCTCAGGCTAAGAAGGCTGAAGCTAAGGCTAAGGCTGCCGTTTAGGGAAATGGGAGAGAGAGATAAGTAAGGATAACCTGGGGCTAAAACCCCAGGGGGGAGTTGGGAATCCAAAATTCAAAATTGAAAGATTAAAAATTTATTTTGATTTTTGCATTTTGAATTTTGAATCATATTCCCACTCCCTTGTACAGACGCGATTAATCGCGTCTCTCCCACCTCAATCAGTAAAAGAATTCAGTAAGCTTGGAGTCCAGAAGAAATGCCTCAGAATCCAGAAAAAATTCAAGATCACGTCGAGTTATTCCACCAGCCTGAGTACCAACAGCTATTTGAAAACAAAAAGCAGTTTGAAAACGGTCACGATCCCGAAGAAGTAAAACGGGTTTCAGAGTGGACAAAGGGTTGGGATTATCGTGAAAAGAACTTCGCTCGTGAAGCTTTAACCGTTAACCCTGCTAAAGGCTGCCAACCACTAGGAGCAATCTTTGCTGCTGTTGGTTTTGAAGGTACTCTACCTTTCGTTCAAGGTTCTCAAGGTTGCGTTGCTTACTTCCGCACCCACTTAACCCGTCACTACAAAGAGCCATTCTCTGGTGTATCTTCTTCAATGACTGAAGATGCAGCCGTGTTTGGTGGTCTGCAAAACATGATCGACGGGTTGGCGAACTCTTACCAACTCTACAAGCCTAAGATGATCGCTGTCTGCACCACCTGTATGGCAGAAGTAATTGGTGATGACTTACAAGCCTTCATCAACAACTCTAAGCAAGCTGGTTCAGTTCCTCAAGATTTCCCAGTACCTTACGCTCACACCCCTAGCTTTGTCGGTTCCCACATCACTGGTTACGACAACATGATGAAGGGAATTCTTTCTAACTTGACCGCAGGTCATAAGAAAGAAACCAGCAATGGTAAAATCAACTTCATCCCAGGTTTTGACACCTACGTAGGCAACAACCGCGAAATCAAGCGGATTGCTTCCTTGTTCGGCTTTGACTACACAATTTTAGCCGACAACAGCGACTACCTCGATTCACCCAACACAGGTGAATTCGATATGTACCCAGGTGGAACAAAGCTAGAAGATGCAGCAGATTCAATCAATGCGAAAGCTACGATCGCTCTGCAAGCACACTCTACACCCAAAACCCGCGAGTACATTGAAAAAGAGTGGAAGCAACCAACCTCAGTTTCCCGTCCTTGGGGCATTAAGGGTACTGATGAGTTCTTGATGAAACTCAGCGAATTGAGCGGTATCCCCATTCCTGAAGAATTGGAAATCGAACGCGGTCGTGCAGTTGATGCCATGACTGACTCTCACTCATGGATTCACGGCAAGCGCTTCGCTATCTACGGCGAACCAGATTTAGTATACAGCGTAGTTGGCTTTATGCTAGAAATGGGTGCTGAACCTGTGCATATCTTGGTTCACAACAGCAACGAAGTATTTGAAGCAGAAATGAAAGAACTGCTTGCTTCTAGCCCCTTCGGTCAACATGCAACTGTTTGGCCTGGTAAGGACTTGTGGCACATGCGTTCACTGTTGTTCACCGAACCAGTAGACTTCTTAGTTGGTAACACATACGGTAAGTACCTGTGGCGCGACACCAAGATTCCCCTCGTGAGAATCGGCTACCCCATCATGGATCGCCACCACCTACACCGCTACGCCACCATTGGTTATCAAGGTGTGATCAACCTCCTCAACTGGACTGTAAACACCCTGTTTGAAGAAATCGATCGCAACACCAACATTCCTTCTAAGACAGATATTTCCTACGACTTGATTCGTTAGAAATTGCGTAGAAACACAACGTGTTAATTAAAGGGTGAAGAAGGGGAGTCGGGAGTAGGGACTGGGGACTGGGGACTGAGGACTAGGGACTGGGAAAACACCCAATGCCCAATGCCCAATGCCCCATGCCCAATCCCTAATTCCCAATCCCCAACTCCCCTTTTTCTTGATAGCATTTACCCAAGGAATTGATAAATGGAAACCATCAATCACACTCACGAACACACTCACACTCATCCTCATCCTAACTACCATCCACCTAACCAGAAAAAACGAGGATGGTTCCACAATCTTCTTAATCCGTTGCGTAGTGTAGTGGATGAAATTCAGGTTAAAAATAATCGCTTCGCTCATCTAATTTGCCAAACAATTCCTTGTTGTTGTCCCTTTGAGCGACAAATTAAATTATTTGGGAAGTCTATTGATATTCCACCACTATGTAAACTCAATCCTTTATATGACGAATTTGTAGGATTGCGTTTCCGCGCTTTATCTTACCTGACCGATGTTTGTGGAGAGGATGTCACAAAATACATTTGTTAGTCATTTGTCATTGGTCATTGGTCATTAGTTATTAGTCATTAGTTGTTAGTTATTCAAAGGACAAATGACAAATGACAAAGGACAATTAATAATTAAGAGAAGAGAGATGAAAAGCACCCAAGGCAAAATCAACGAGCTGCTGACTGAGACAGGATGCGAACATAATCAGCACAAACAATCCGAGAAGAAAAACAAGTCTTGCGCCCAACAGGCACAACCTGGCGCGGCTCAAGGGGGCTGTGCCTTTGATGGTGCAATGATTGCTCTAGTGCCGATCGCAGATGCTGCTCATTTAGTCCACGGGCCGATCGCCTGTGCTGGTAATTCCTGGGGCAGTCGTGGTAGTCTGTCGTCTGGCCCTCAACTCTACAAAATGGGCTTTACCACAGACTTGGGTGAAAATGATGTCATCTTCGGTGGCGAAAAGAAACTCTACAAAGCGATTCTGGAACTTCACGAGCGCTACCAACCAGCAGCAGTATTCGTCTATGCCACTTGCGTTACAGCCCTAATTGGCGATGATATCGATGCTGTCTGCAAAGCTGCGGCTGAGAAAATTGGTACTCCTGTTGTTCCTGTCATTGCTCCAGGATTCATTGGCAGTAAAAATCTCGGCAACCGTTTTGGCGGTGAATCTTTATTAGAATATGTTGTCGGAACAGCAGAACCGGAACATACAACGCCCTATGATATTAACTTAATCGGTGAATACAACATCGCCGGTGAAATGTGGGGAGTAACACCACTGTTAGAAAAATTAGGCATCCGTATTTTGTCTAAAATTACGGGCGATGCTCGCTACAATGAAATTCGCTACGCCCACCGCGCCAAGCTCAACGTCATGATCTGCTCGCGAGCGCTGCTCAATATGGCGAGAAAGATGGAGGAGCGTTACAACATCCCTTACATTGAAGAGTCTTTCTACGGCATCGATGATATGAATCGCTGTCTGCGAAACATCGCCGCTAAATTAGGCGACGCTGATTTACAGGAGCGGACAGAAAAGCTAATTGCAGAAGAAACGGCTGCTTTAGATTTGGCATTGGCTCCTTATCGCGCTCGACTCAAAGGTAAGCGAGTTGTTTTATATACTGGTGGTGTCAAGAGTTGGTCGATTATTTCGGCTGCTAGAGACTTAGGCATTGAAGTTGTTGCTACCAGTACTCGGAAAAGTACTGAAGAAGATAAAGCCAAAATCAAGAAGTTGATTGGCAACGATGGCATCATGCTAGAGAAAGGCAACGCTCAAGAATTGCTACAACTGGTTAAAGACACTCGCGCAGATATGCTGATTGCTGGTGGACGTAACCAATACACAGCTTTGAAAGCTAGAATTCCTTTCCTTGATATCAACCAAGAACGCCACCATCCTTATGCAGGTTATGTGGGAATGATTGAGATGGCGCGGGAACTGTACGAAGCTCTGTATAGCCCGATTTGGGAACAAATACGCAAACCCGCTCCTTGGGAAGAAGAGGAGGAAGTTTAAATGGCGATCGTTACCGCTTCTAACAAAGCACTGACAGTTAATCCCCTCAAGCAGAGTCAAGCTTTGGGCGCAACCTTAGCCTTTTTGGGATTGAAAGGAACAATGCCCTTATTCCACGGTTCTCAAGGTTGTACTGCTTTCGCCAAAGTTGTCCTCGTGCGGCATTTCCGGGAAGCGATTCCCCTAGCTACCACAGCGATGACGGAAGTCACTACTATCTTGGGCGGTGAAGAGAATGTGGAGCAAGCGATTCTGACTCTGGTAGAAAAGGCTAACCCGGAAATTATTGGTTTATGTACCACTGGGTTAACGGAAACTAGGGGAGATGACATTGAGGGATTTCTTAAGGAAATCCGCGATCGCCATCCCGAATTGAATGATTTAGTGATCGTTTTTGCACCTACCCCAGATTTTAAAGGTGCGTTACAAGATGGCTTTGCTGTTGCTGTGGAAAGCATAGTTAAGGAAATTCCTCGCGCAGGTGGACTCAGAACTGAACAAGTCACGATTTTGGCGGGTTCTGCCTTCACACCTGGAGATATACAGGAAATCAAAGAGATAGTCACCTCCTTTGGATTAGTGCCGATCTTTGTACCTGATCTTGGCGCTTCTCTAGATGGACATTTAGAGGATAGTTATAGTGCGGTTACAGTCAGTGGAACTACCTTAAAACAGCTACGAGAAGTAGGTAGTTCTGCTTTTACCCTGGCATTGGGTGAAAGTATGCGGGGGGCTGCAAAGATTCTGGAAGAACGCTTTGGCACACCTTATGAGGTGTTTGGCGAACTGACGGGATTAGAACCAGTAGATGAGTTTATCCAAGCATTGGCGATCCTGAGCGGTAATAGCGTACCCGAAAAATACCGCCGCCAACGTCGTCAGTTGCAAGATGCGATGCTGGACACTCACTTTTATTTTGGTGCAAAACGAGTTTCTTTAGCGTTGGAACCAGATTTGCTGTGGTCAACGGTGCATTTCCTGCAATCGATGGGAGCGCAAATTCATGCAGTGGTGACAACCACGCGATCGCCTCTTTTAGAAAAACTCCCAGTTAAAAGCATTACCATCGGCGATTTGGAAGACTTTGAGAGTCTAGCAGGCGGTTCTGATTTGCTAATTGGTAACTCGAATGTGGGTGCGATCGCAAAACGTCTCTCGATTCCTCTTTATCGTTTAGGATTGCCCATTTATGACCGCTTAGGTAATGGTCAATTTACTAAAGTTGGCTATCGAGGCACGATGGAGCTTTTATTTGGCATTGGCAACCTGTTTTTAGAGGCAGAAGAAGCGAGAGTTAAGCAGTTCCAAGAGTTCGGAATTGTGAGCGCAGAGTTTTGAATTCACACTTGAAATTCAAAACAGTTCAGTTAAGAATTGATCCTCCCTAACCCTCCTTAAAAAGGAGGGAATAGAGCAAGTCTTAAATTAGCCCCCCTTAAAAAGGGGGGTTGGGGGGATCTTCCGAGACTAAATATCACTAACTGAACCGTATTGCTTCAAAATTCAAAACTTTAGAGAGGAAAATTACAATGAAAATAGCCTTCACGACGAGCGACCGAGTTCATATTAATGCTCACTTCGGATGGGCAAAAATGATTGATGTTTACGAAATTTCTGATGAGGGATATCACTTCGTAGAAACCCTCAATTTTGAAGGCGAACTCAAAGAAGATGGGAATGAAGACAAAATCAACCCAAAACTTCAGGCAATAGGCGACTGTACGATTGTTTACGTAACAGCAATTGGTGGTAGTGCCGCCGCTCGGTTAATCAAGAAAGGTGTCACCCCAGTGAAGGCGCGATCGGAAGAAGAAGAAATTAGTGAAGTGCTAAACAAGCTAGTGAAAACCCTCAAGGGTAATCCTCCACCTTGGTTGCGTAAAGCTTTGCAGCCAAAAACCACAAACTTTGCTGATGAAATTGAAGACGAAGCAACAGTATGACCGCAAATAATAGTGTTAACGGAACCGCTACAACAGAAGTCTTGAACTCACCTTTTCTTAAGGTATTAATCAAACAAATCCGTGGTCAAGACAGTTATGGAGTTTATCGTACTTGGTCGGATGAGTTGATTCTCAAACCCTTTATTGTTACCAAACAAAAGAAACGGGAAATCTCCGTTGAAGGCGAAGTTGATGCGGTAACTCAAGCCCGAATTATGGCATTTTTTCGGGCTGTAGCGGCTGGAATTGAACAAGAAACAGGTTTGATATCCCAGGTTGTAGTTGATTTGAGCCATGAAGGATTTGGCTGGGCGCTAGTTTTTTCAGGTCGTCTTTTGCTAACTGTGAAAACCCTGCGAGATGCTCAACGCTTTGGCTTTGACTCGCTAGAGAAATTAGCAGAAGAGGGAGAAAACTACGTCAAAAAAGGTCTTGATTTGGCGAAGCGCTTTCCTGAAGTTGGCAAAATTTAATTAGTCATTGGTCATTGGTCATTGGTCATTAGTAAAAGACACGTGACTAATGACAACAGACGAGGGACAAAGGACAAATGACAAATGACAATTGAGGAAATACAAGCAAAAATCAGACGGCTCAATAGCAAAGCAGGTCAAATGAAGATGGATCTGCATGATTTAGCTGAAGGTCTGCCAACAGATTACAAACAACTTATGGATGTTGCCGCCGCAACTTATGAAATCTATCGCCAGTTAGATGAACTTAAGCAACATCTGAAACAATTGGAGAATGCTAAATGACTGGAACTATTGATGAATTCAAGAAGCTCGTAGATGCGGAAGAATTTTTCCAATTCTTTAATATGTCCTACGACTTAGAAGTTGTAAATGTACATCGTCTACATATTCTGAAAAAGTTTTCTCAATATATGCAGGAAATTGATGATAATTCTCCTGACTTAAGCCAAGAAGAGAAATTAAATCAATATTCTTTGGCTTTGCAAAAAGCTTATCAGCTATTTATCGAATCGACAGCTTATGAACAAAAGCTGTTCAAAGTGTTTAACGACAAGCCGAAAAATGTAGTCACACTGACAGAAATCACTTCTGATTAGGAGGTATAAATTGGTTAACCTAACGCCTACCGAATTAGAACGCTATCGTCGCCAAATGATGCTTCCGAATTTTGGCGAAACAGCACAGAAACGCCTGAAGTCAGCGACGGTTTTGGTTACAGGTGTGGGGGGATTAGGCGGTACGGCGGCGCTTTACTTAGCAGTAGCGGGCGTTGGGCGGCTAATCCTAGTCCGGGGTGGTGACTTGCGGCTAGATGATATGAATCGTCAGGTTCTTATGACTGATGATTGGGTAGGTAAGCCAAGGGTATTCAAAGCTAAAGAAACTCTGGATGCGATTAATCCTGATGTCCAAGTGGAAATTGTTCATGATTACATCACCCCGGAAAATGTAGATTCCTTAGTGCAGTCGGCTGATATGGCTCTTGATTGCGCCCACAATTTTACAGAGCGCAATTTGTTAAATGAAGCCTGTGTGCGATCGCGTAAGCCAATGGTGGAAGCCGCAATGAATGGGATGGAGGCTTACCTGACAACGATTATTCCTGGTGTGACTCCTTGTTTATCTTGTTTGTTTCCAGAAAAGCCTGAGTGGGATCAGCGCGGCTTTTCAGTTCTAGGCGCTGTTTCTGGAACCCTAGCTTGTCTAACAGCGCTGGAAGCTATCAAGTTGATCACCGGGTTTAGTCAGCCTCTGTTGTCGCAATTGCTAACAATCGACCTAAATCGGATGGAATTTGCTAAACGCCGTTCTCACCGCGATCGCTCTTGTCCAGTATGCGGTAATAGTGCGCCTTGGAGACACGCACAATCCAATTCGATGGAACCCACAGCCACAGGTATTGCACAAAATACTTAATTTTGTCATTGGCCATTCAATTTTAGATTTTGAATTTTGGATTGAAGGAAAAATCTAAAATCTAAAATCTAAAATCCAAAATTGGCTGACAACCTACACCTGAAATCAGAACAACTAATCGCTACAAATCAGGAGAACTGATGGCCGTTATCTTATCAGAAAAAGCAGAATTCCATCTGCGAGCATTCCTCAAAGGTTCAGCACCCGACGCTGATGGCGCAACTAAAGGTGTCCGCATCTCGGTAAAAGATGGTGGTTGCAGTGGCTATGAATATGCGATCGATATCACCAGCAAACCTCAACCAGATGATTTGGTAAGTCATCAAGGCAAAGTGGTAGTTTACGTTGATGCCAAAAGTGCGCCGTTATTAGACGGAGTTATCGTTGACTTCGTTGAGGGAGTGATGGAAAGCGGTTTTAAATTCATCAACCCCAATGCAACTGATACCTGCGGTTGTGGAAAGTCCTTCAAAACAGACGATGGCACGCCTACTGGTGTACCTTGCAGCTAACATCATTCCGTTAGCGCCAAGTCTGATTGTAGAGGCTTTCATCATAGATGCGGTAAGCGATCGCGGAGCGTCTCTAAGAGTTACCATGCCGCAGGCTTATCGCTTGAGGTAGCTTCTCGTTCGCATTGCATCCCTTACCTCTATAGAGAAGCCAACTAAACTTTGCATCTCCGTAAGAAAGAGGGGAGCAAAAAGTAGGATAGGTTGCTCAAAAACTTCGGAAATTAAACCAACTGTATAACGTTTGAGGAGAATCGGAAAATGGCTTCCTACCAAGTTAGATTAATCAACAAAAAAGAAGACATCGACACCACAATTGAAGTTGACGAAGAAACGACAATCTTGGAAGCAGCAGAAGAAAATGGTATTGAGTTGCCCTTTTCATGTCATGCAGGATCTTGCTCTAGCTGTGTAGGTAAGGTTGTTGAAGGTGAAGTTAATCAAGATGATCAAAACTTCCTGGATGACGATCAGGTTTCTAAAGGATACGCTCTACTTTGTGTAACTTATCCTCGTTCTAATTGCACAATCAAAACACATCAAGAAGCGTATCTCGTATAAAGTATTACTTTGGTTGCTGTCCTTGGCAACCAAATAAAGCATGAAGGATGAAGGATGAAAATATACTTCCTTCTTCCCTTCAAAATTATTAATTTATAATTCAAATGTTTACCCCTTTTAGTGTTACTGGCTGTTCATTAGAATTATTGAGAACAGGAGAGCGAGGAATCGTCACCTTCTGTAAAAGTCAGGATGAAAGCATCTTAAACGAACTGATATCAATAGGGGTAACACCAGGAGCCACTATTACTTTAGAACAAAACTTTCCATCATTCCTTATTAAAATAGAAAATACCTCTTTAGCACTAGACACAGAAAGCATTCAAGCTATTTATGTCCGCATTATTGATAATTGAACTAATTAAAATATACAATAAATAATATTTTCTTGAACAAAAATTTTTGAATTTGTAATTAAAACCATACATAGCAAATTACAAATTACGTTAGCGCAGCGTTAGCGACGCAGGAGCGTCATTACGAATTACGAACTAAATTGGCCTCACTCCTATATTAATTCAAGGAGTGAGGTCATTAAATTGAGAGATATAAATGCAATTCGATATTAGTGATAGAGCCGCTTGCAATAAAAGGCAACTTGCCTATTTTTACTCAACAGCAACTATCACATCTGATGATTTAATCACGGCATAAGCCTCCTTGCCTTCTGTAAGTCCCAGCTTTTCTGCTGATGATTTTGTGATTATTGACACTAACTCTACTCCTGGTGCAATTTCTAAAATTACCTCAGTGTTAACTGTACCAGGCACAACTTTTTTTACAATACCTTTGAGAGAATTACGAGCGCTAATTTCCATGTTTCGTCTGTTTTTTACTTATTTATACTTAAACAAGCTAGCAAATTTGGCTTAAAAAAAGAAAATGTTTTAAATTTCTTAATAAGTCTCAGATATAGAAAGTAAATATCAACATCATAATTCAGGTTTATTAAACACAATATTCAATGTAAATGTGGCATCAAATTTGAGCAAAACAATGTGCTTGAGACCATTGTTAAAACTAGGGGAACTTACGCAAAAATCTATTTGCTATTAGTCTAGATAATGAAATCAGATTGTAAAAAATACTGCATTTTAATTGTTTTTAAATATTTTTTATAGATATATCTAGGGATCTTTATAAATGATTCATAATTCAAACTTATCAGAGTGATAATATATAACTAAGCTAAATTGTTGCTAGTTAACTTAGTACTAAAGCAAACCAAAATCAAATTGCTGGGTGAGGGCAGAGAGTAGTGAGTGGGGAAAGATTTTTTCGTTTTACCAAACTTTTAAATACTTAGCAAAGTTGCTTTGGCAAACAACTAGACTTTAGCTACTCGTATAAAATTTTAAAAGAATGGTGGGTAATGCCCACCATTAAGTTTTCTAAGCAATTTTATGCTTGGAAAATACTTAATCGTGTGAGGTTGAAAGAATAATTATGAGTCAATTAAACAGACAAGAATTGAGTGAAGCAACAACTCAATGGCTAATAGCAAAAGGCTATAACCCTGGGGATTTAAATCAGCTAGGGGAAAATGGCGATACAGCTTTGATGAAAGCCACAAGAGAGGGAGTGTATGCAGTCGTCAAAGAACTAATTGATGCAGGTGCGGATATAAACGCTCGAAATAGCGATCGCAACAATGCTTTATGGTTTGCTTGCTTTGGTAATCACTACAATTTAATTAATTTACTGTTGGCTGTCAACATTAATATTGATAACCAAAATGATAATGGTACAACCGTTTTAATGTATGCAGCATCAGCCGGAAAAACAGAAGTCGTCAAGTTACTTTTACAACATCATCCTAACTTATATTTGAAAAACTTAGACGACTATAAAGCAATTGATTTTGCCAGCAATGTAGAAGTTTTAAGGATACTTAAAAATGCCATCAAGTCAGATATCGGGCAAAGCTTATCATGAGGCTACCAAACATTCTTACTTATCAGTACAACTTGATCCAAATTATGTAGATGCTTCAACACAGCCATCTGCATTTAAAGTTTATCCAAAGTTTTATCGGAGAGTAAAATTAAATCTCAATAATCCTGTTCATTCTTTTATCTCGTTAACCAGTGCGATAACACTAGAAAAAGTATATAAAGATGGCCCTTATAAACTGCGAGTGAATCCATCAGCAGGCGCTCTGTATCCTACAGAAGTTTACGTACAGGTTCGTGGGATTGAGGGAATGATAGATGGTATATACCATCTAGAAGTTGAGAATAATTGTCTAACTCTCATCTATGAATTAATCGATGATGGGTTAGAGAATTATATTATACCGGGTAAATGTATCAACGGATTCATCTTTTTAATTAGTTGTGTTTATTATAGGTCTAGCTGGAAATATCAAAATAGAAGCATAAGGTATTGCTTCTTAGATAGCGGACACCATTTAGGTGCAATCGCAGCTTCAGCTTTTCTCCACAACCGAGATATACAACTAATTTTCGACTTTGATAAACTTGCTCTCAATTCAGATTTGGGATTTGAGAATAAAGAGTTTATTACTGCTTGTGCGATGTCAGGAGAAGTACAAGATAAAAAAATCAGACGATTAAGGCTGAAAGTTCCTTTTGTTTCTGGTACTGATTATTT
This sequence comes from Nostoc sp. FACHB-133, assembly GCF_014698055.1. Classification (NCBI taxonomy): domain Bacteria; kingdom Bacillati; phylum Cyanobacteriota; class Cyanophyceae; order Nostocales; family Nostocaceae; genus Nostoc; species Nostoc sp. FACHB-133. The sequence goes on along the minus strand of NZ_JACJSH010000001.1, from coordinate 69,922 downwards.
TGAATCCAATCAATTTATTGAAGATGGCTATCAAGCAACTACTCTACAAAATAGCCGCCAGCAGCAATTAGAATATCCTCAATTTGACTTCGACAAAGAGAAATTTTCTCAAGTTGTTTGGGATAGACGTTCTATTAGACGTTTCCGGAAAGAGTTTATTTCTCAAGAAGATTATTTATATGTAGTGCAACAACTTCAACAGTCAATACCGACAGAAAACTATGAGGAAATAGAAATTTACTCAGTTGTGCATCGAGTAGAGGGAATGACACCTGGGTTATATAAAGGTACGTATCTGGTTAAGACAGGTAATTTTAGTGAAAAGACAGGTTACTTATGTATTAATCAGGCTATTGCTAAAGATAGCGCTGTAACTTTATTTTTTGTGTCAGATTATTTAAACTATCAAACTGCTATGCAAATAGCTGGTTTTCTCGGACAGAGACTTTATTTAACTAGTAATTATTTGGGAATTCAGTGTAGTGGAATAGGTGCTTATTATGATGATGAAACCCAGGAATTATTAGAAACAAATAAAGATGTACTTTATGGAATGGTGATTGGAAGATAAGTAGGAAGCTAAAGAGAGATGGCTAGAAATATGTATTACTTTAATAGTGATGACTCACATCCTATGCAACCAACATCGGCAGATATTATACTGCGACAGCAATTAGAGGATTCTATTAGTAGATACTTTTATGACGCTTGCGATCGCACCATTCAAAATCTGCTATCTGATTGCCGCTGGTATGTCACAACCCACGCCAATGCTCTGACATTGGTAATTGAATGTCCCGATCAAGTTATTAATTGGCGTGTTTTACAAAAAATTGTGCCAATGGGGACATTGCTATATGGAATTGTTAACAGTGCTAAAATCCGTGTTTGTCCGCCAGAAAGTCAAGGCATACCTTTTGAAATGAGGGTAGATGAACTTTCTGTTTATCGGGATTGGGCTTGATTTGATTTTGGATTGTTAATTAAAAGTTGATATTCTGTTTGATAAGTGCAGCTACCTCTTCAAAAACTAAATCAGCAGAATGTTTGACAACAGGACTTAACTCTAGTCCCAAACCAAGATTTGCCGCCTCAATTAAATAAACTATCACATCTTCGGGAAAGTCATTTTGAAAGATTTTCCGTCCGGCGGCTAAAGCATTATCCCAGCGAAAATCGTGCAAGTTATAACTAGGTTCTGGCAAAGCTTCCAGTTCTTTTCCTGGAACTTTAAACACAGCACCCGGTTCAGAACCAGTTGAACTTGCATCAATAATTACTAATTCTTTACTACCTCTAGCTTGAAACATTACTTCCATCCCTGCGGTGCCACAGTCATATACTCGCACATGAGGATGAGGGTTTTCAGCTAGATATTTTTGTAACCGTTGGGCAATGATTACGCCTACTGCGTCGTCACTGCGATTGAGATTTCCGCAACCAATAATAGTGAGCATTTTTTGTACGCCAATGTCTTCAGCCGTCACCAGCGCGATCGCATAAAGTACAATAAGTCAAAGCAATTCTTTCCTTTTGTCAAGCGTATGGATACTTTGACTACAAATAGACAGACATTAATTGAGGCAATTAATGCTCTCCCAGATGAAAAATTAATTGAGCTAGCAAGCTTTGTTGAATATCTTCAATATAAATCGACAAGGCAAAAAGAAGTAAACAATCATGGATCTTCTTTTCTAATGTCTATTGCAGGATTGGGAGCTTCTGCGGAAACTGATGTCTCAGAACGGGATGAAGATATATTAAAAAACGAGATTGATTCTGTACGTGGTTGGGGTCTTAAAGCAGATGATCGTACATGACAGCAATCCTGGATACAAGTTTCTTATTTGCACTTACTAACAAGAGCGACCGCAATCACTCTCGTGTTTTTAATGTCGCAAAGACTTTGAGTGAACAATTAATTTTACCAACCTCTGTCCTTCCTGAAGTTTGTTACCTAATTTCGTCTAGACTGGGACATCAAGTAATGCGTCATTTTTTGGTTGAACTTGCAGCTAGCGATATTCGACTGGAATCAATTTACTTTGAAGATTTAGAGCGAGTTAATGAAATTTTGGAAGAGTATGCTGATAGTCAGCTTGATTTTACGGATGCAACGATTATTGCACTTGCAGAGAGAGACAACATCACTCGTATCTTGACGCTTGACCGTCGTGACTTTGGTTTTGTTCGTCCGAGACACTGTGATTACTTCGAGTTATTGCCATAATCTGCAAAATAGGAGGCTCTGAATTATGAGACAGACAAAGCCTCTGAAAACCAAATTATCAGCAGGAAACTATAAAGCTACACCATGTTTCTTGGCAACTTCAGTCAGTTTCTCATACTGATGTTGTGATGCTTGAGTTAATATCTCTTCAGCCTGTTCTTTAGTACTTCCCTCTTTAGGAATTAAATACTTGACATAAAGAGATACAAAATCAGCAGCGATCGCTAAACCAGATAAAGCATGTTTGTCAGCTTCTTTACCAGCGATCGCAGCTACCAAACCGGCTTTAATTGGGTCTGGTTTAACTTTCATGAACTGCTCGACAAGTTTCGGAACGTAGTCTTCTGGTGGCAAATTATCTAACTTACTTCTGTCAGGAGTAAAGTTACATTCTGCGGCTTTTGCCTGTTCTAAAACACACCATTCTATGTATTCTTGCAATGCTGCATCGGGAACGCGAGGGAGATAATTATGTAGCGCTAAATCAGACACAAGCTTACCGTGTAAATTGCTGTTTTATGCAAATGCATTAACGCAAGCCTAACGCACTGTTTCTATAAGTTTTAGTGTGGTACGCTACGAGTTTTGAATATCAGGCATTGGGAATAGGACATTGGGAATAGGTTATTTATCCCTCATTTTCCCCACTCCTCACTCCTCAGTTAAAAGAGTTGATGGAGCGATGTCTCCGACGGGCTACGCCTACGCATTTTTGGTGTTGTCTATTTGTGTAGACAAGGGCACACTATAAGACAGGTATAAATATATAATTTGTTCATGAAACCTGCTTTACATAAAGGGCAACTAATCACATGGAAGGACGATCGCGGGTTTGGTTTCATACAACCCGATGATGGTAGCCAAGAAGTCTTTCTACACATTACAGCATTGAAAGACGTTAACCATCGTCCCCAAGTTGGTGATTTTGTTTGTTATCAACTGACAGCTAGTAAAGATGGCAAGGTACGCGCTTTTAATGCTTCAATCAAAGGAGTTACATCAAAGTCCTCACCTTCTGCTGCACCAAAGAAGTCTATATCCAGAACTGTAGACAAATCTACATCATTAGCATTAAAGACATTACTTCTATCTTTACTACCTGGGTTAGGTTCAATCCATCTTGTACTAACAACTGGCAACCCAATTCCGCTAATTCTTTATCCTGTCATGAGTTTCATTACTTTTAGGCTATATGCCGATGATAAGTCTCGCGCACAACAAGGACGATGGAGAAGGCAAGAAAATACTTTACATCTATGCGAATTTATGGGTGGTTGGTTAGGTGGATTCGTTGCTCAACAAAAGCTACGTCACAAAAGCAGCAAAGTTTCTTATCAAGTTGTATTTTGGGTGATAGCAATTCTTCACATCGTATTTTGGTTAGATTGGCTATTTTTTGGTAAGGCGTTGATAAATCTGTTTTTTGCTATTGTTTCTAGGCGATAAGTAAGTTTAGTCTGATTGTCATATTCGACACGAACCCATTTCACAAAAGGTGTGATATCTGACCAAGGTTGCTACGGCAGATTGCGAGTGATATTGGTTTGACGATTGAAGAAATGCTGGAGTGGTACTAGTTCCGAATTTGTCTTTTGGGCGATTGCCTCCGGCACGCTACGCGATCGCGCAACTCTCAAGGTACAACATTTACGAACCCAAATTGACGAAATTGATGATCAAAAGTGAATGCCTGAGTTAAATGGAGTTTATTCATCACAACCCGACTGGCGCAGTCCGTGAAACTCCAATTTTTATCTGAGAACTGACGAAAAACCTGCCAAGTTTGTTGAATATCCTCTTCTGTCAGGTAATAAATGGTCGTCAGATTATTTGAAAAGAATGCCTCTCCTAAGCTGATTGCCCTCAACGTTTCTCCACGGGTTCTCGAAAGGGTCAAGGTTTCATCAACAACGTAATCTGTTGTTAGCAATGGCTGAATATTTTGATTAACCCATGAAGACGCTGCCTGATGCTCAGTATCGGAAGGAACAATACTAGCAAACCAGGCGCTGGTATCTACAAAGATCATGTTGCACTATGGGGAGGATAAAGAATAGTGTCATGATCTCGACCAGAAAATTTATCATTGCTAACTTCTAAAGGCATGGCTGCAATTTGTGCCAAAATCTCTCTAGGAGTTTTGTTTTGAGGTTTAGCCTCAGTTGAAATCACAGTGACTTCAACACGAGTTCCTTCGGCTAATGGAATCGGCTGTAATAACCTCAGTACACCCTGTTCATAAACAGCTTCTATAGTTATAGTCATAAACTTTTCCCTCATGCCATAGCTATTTCTAATCATGGCATAATATCTAACATAGTAAAAAACATAGCTAATGACTAACTAAAAAATAATTAGCCATTAGCTATTAGAAATTAGCATATTTTAAGCGGTACGAAAACGTGCCAACTCCTCACCCGTCTTCGCATCATGGGCGTGGACTGTACACACCAAACATGAATCAAACGATCGCGCCACATGACCAACTTCCACAGGGTCGCTAGAATCGTAAATGGGTGTGCCAATTAACGCTTCTTCAATGGGGCCACGAATTCCTTCACCGTCACGAGGGCCAATATTCCAAGTACCTGGGGCAATAACTTGGTAATTCTTAATCTTACCGCCCTCTATTTCCACCCAGTGAGATAAGGAACCCCGCGCTGCTTCCGTTGCACCCCAACCGCGTCCATCTTTTTCTTTGGGTTTGATATACCAAGGGTCGTTTAATTTGAATTCGCGCAAGCAGTGTTCAGCTTGACGATATAACTTGACAAGTTCGTGAACTCGTGCTAGCTGACGCACATGAATACTAGCACCACCCATTTGTTTGAAGACATCAAGGATGAAGGGGTCGTAGTGTTGCCAAGATTCGCCATGTTGACCACCAGCTACTAATTGCCGCGCTAAAGGGCCAGTTTCCAAGCGTCCGAAGTCTTTGTGAAGGACTGCACTCGACCAAGAGTAAGCGTTATCGAAGTCTTTGGTATTGATTGCAGTGGGTTTAGTGGTGCGATCGCTAGGGTGAATATCTGCTGTCCCTTCATCGTACCAAGAGTGAGTTGTATTCTCGCGGGTAAATGACTGATCCATTAAAACGTGAGTGTCTGTGAAGCTGTCGTACACTCCACTTTTCATAATCATCGCCGCATTTCGTCCTTCGATAGTCGGCTTTTGGTATTTATCTTCATGGGCTAAATATCCCCAAGTGACATATTTACCAACACCAGCGCCATATCTATCTAGACCGATATCTAAACCCATCCGCCAATAAAAACCTAAGTCGGAATCTCGATGATTTCGGTCTTCATCTAACCAATCTCTAAAATCATCATAAGTTTGGATTTGTTCATAGCGTTCTAATGAACAACCTAACCACACTGGTTCTAACCAATTGGTGCGGAAGTATTCGAGAATCGCCCAAGCGCGGGTAATGTCTGTAAGGGTTGGGGCGCACATCACGCCACCAGGCACCATATAACTGCTGTGGGGCCATTGTCCGCCCAATAGTGCATAAATTTCTACGGGTTTAGCGGAAATTGTTATGCCTAGTTCATAAGATTTGCCTGTGAAGGCGGCGAAGCGTTTAACAGCTTCCTCATAAAAGCGACTATTGCGGTATTTTCTATTTGTTAGATCAATAGCAAAGAGTCCATAAAAATAGCGGGGGATGCTTTGAATTGTCTCGACAATTTGACCGAGATTCCTCGCTAAAATTGCATTGCGGGGAACTTCTGTTTCCCAAGCTGTATCTAATGCCCAAGATGCAGATGTCAGGTGAGAACCGCCGCAAATTCCGCAAATGCGAGGCGTAACAATTAATCCGGCTTGGGGGTCTTTACCGCGTAGGATAACTTCAAATCCGCGAAATAATTCAGCGTGTGTCCAAGCGTTGACTACCCGCCCATGTTCAATATCAACTCGAACATCTAAATCGCCTTCAACTCTACCAACGGGCGATATATCTAATGATTGAATTGTCATTTGTCATTTGTCCTTTGTCATTTGTTATTTGTCCTTTGTCATTGGTCATTTGTCATTGGTAATTATTCACTCACCTCTCCTGCAAAATGGTCGAAACCCTTGATTTATCGTTGATGGGAGTGTGAAAGGTTATAGTCTAATACGCTTGGGTTTTCAAGACGCGATAAATCGCCGTCTCTACAAGTGTTTTGTTGCTCATTTTGAACTGTATTAGGTTATAGTCATTGGTCAAATCACAAAGGACAAATGACAAATGACTAATGACCAATGCACTAATGACTAAACTGTAAAAAAGTCTTCTTCTGCCCAAGGTGGTGCTGCGTCTTTGGCGACCATTGTGAGTAAGGCGTAGTCTTTTTTGTTCACCCCTGGCGGCAATTCTTTAGGAACTCCCATTACTGTTTGGGTTTTGAATACTGTTCCTGGTTTGAGGTCAAAGAAGGGAAATTCTGGTTCTGTGCAACCTAAACAAGGCATTCCAGCGCGAGTTTTAGAAGAGACGCGGTTCCATAAGATGCGGTTGCAGGAAGAATGGGTCATGGGGCCGCGACAACCCAAGTCATAAAATAGGCAGCCTTTGCGCTGACCAAATTCGCTGGTTGATGCTTTGTAGGCAAAGTGGACGTTGCGGGTACAACCTGTTTGGGTGTAGGTGTTGAAGAAAGTTTGGGGACGATTTAGTTCATCGAAAGCAATGTCTGCTATGCGTCCAGTAGCGATCGCAACTAATATCTGCGTAATCCAGTCGGGATGGGCGGGACATCCAGGTATATTAATTACAGGTAATCCGGCTTGCGATACGAAATCTTTCCCTAAAAAGCCGCCTTCTTGACGTTTGAGAAATTGCAAACCTTCCGATTCGCTGGGGTTGGGTGACATAGCGGGAATTCCTCCCCAGGTTGCACAGTCTCCCACCGCTACGATAAATTTAGCAACTTTGGCAAGGTCTGCTAACCAATCTTTCATGGCACGATCGGCAAAGCGATTCCATTCGCCAGTACCGTTGGGGGCGTTAACAACACTGCCTTCAAATACCAAGATATCTAAAGGAATTGTGCCAGAAATACAATTCCGTAGCAGCGTTTGTAAATCGTTGCCTAATTCCAGCCCCAAGGAAGGATGCCAAAGTATATTGATACCAAAGTCGGCAATTAAATCGCAGACTGTCGGTTCTTCAGCGTTGAGAAATGACATGGTGTTGCCTGAACAAGCACCACCTTGTAGCCATAGTACATTAGTCATCGGCTAGGTGTTTTTGTATTGTTTGCGATACGTGACTTAGTAAATAATGCTTGTAGAGTCTCACGTATTTATCAATATTTATTTATTTATTTATATTAGTGGATTTTCTATTGAATTATCTTTTGTTAAATAAAAATTAATCATTGCTAAGAATTTCAATGTACTTAAGATTGCTTAAAAGGTTGTAGCAGTAACATAATTTTTCACTAGAGCTTGAATAATAAACGAAGCGCACTGATTTTAGATAGCTGTTTTAAATTATTTTGAGAGAGTTGGAATCTCAACTTTTATATATAAATGGGCTAATATTTTAAAGGTGAAGGTCTTGTAAATTAAGAAATATCACCGCTAACCAAAAAAGGTAAATAGTAAATAAATTTATTTTTAAGTTCAAAGTCAATAGTTATATTTTGATAACAAAGTTAGGTCTTAAATATATAAGATGTTATCAATTCAATATAGAAGAACTGCGTTGTGTCAGGTCATGATACAGAACACCTTATCAAAATGTAAGGTGTTTAAAGCTGACATTAATATTGGCAATTTCCCCCTAGAATTTTAGAAATAGAGTGTTTTATAGTAAAAAAATTGATTCACTCAATTTAGGGGATTGAGGATTAGGTATTAGGTATTGGGAAAAATTTTCTTAGTCCCTAGCATCATTAATCCCTAGCCTCTAGTTTCAGACAAAAGGGGAATTCCGCCTAAAGGACTCGAAGCCTGCGTAAATCGGTATGGCCCGTGATGAGATGCGTAAATGTGTCTCGTTCATTCATGGGTGTTGGACTCAATTCCCAATTGGCTAGAGTACGGCAGAGTTATGACCCCCAGCATTACAGATTCAGCAGTGAAGGCTGCGGTAGCGGCTGTTGCTTCAGAGTCAGCCACAGCAGAGGAAAAAATCCAAATGCTGATTGAGATAGCACAGGGTTTTCAAAAAAAGCCCAAAGCTGCCCAAGACTTGCGGAATGCAGTTGGCTTATATTACCGGGCCTATGAGATGTGTGGTGAGGAGTATCCCCTATTGAAAGCCAGGGCCAAAGTGGGCATGGCGGGGACGTTACAGGCAATACCGGATGCTGATTACCAACTGTTGATGCAAGCTAAAGTCGGTTATGAAGAGGCATTACCGATTTTACAACAATTAGCAACGCCAGAGGAAGTGGCAGAAACGCAGATGAATTTTGGGCTGGTGTTGCAGTCGCTAGTGCCATTCAATTTGGCGCGGATAACCGACAGCATCCAGGCTTATCATGAGGCTTTGCGGGTGTTTACTTGGAAGGATTATCCCCAAGAATACGCGATTTTGTATAACAATATTGCGATCGCTTACCTTTCTATGCCACTGGCATCAGAACGGGAATACTTGCGTCAAGGGTTAGCTGTGCAATCATTTGAGGTGGCGCTAAAGCACATTACTTTGATTGACCATCCTAGAGAATACGCCATGTTGCAAAACAACTTAGGCAACGCTTTGCAATATTTAGTCAGTTCCCATCCTGTCGAGAATAACTTACGTGCGATCGCAGCTTATGACGAAGCGCTAAAAGTGCGTAATCCCAAAGATACACCTTTAGAGTACGCTAACACAATTTCCAACAAAGCCAACGCTCTATTCAACTTACCAGACGATCCTGAAAAACCAGAAGCTGGTAATCCTCAAAATCTTTTGCAAGCCCGTATCTACTATCAAAATGCTTTAGAAATATTTACGGAATACCAACAAGTTGCACAAGCAGAGGTAGTAGTCCAAGCATTACAAGATGTAGAAGCAGAAATGAAGGGTTAGGAGTTATGGGTTCAATACAGTTCAGATAAAACCAAAACCCTTGTAGAGACGGCGATTTATCGCGTCTTAAAAATCCAAGCGTATTGGTTATGGATCTAAATCGACTCTTAACTCTTTACTTAAACAATCAGGAAAAAACAGCATGAGAGACATTTTAACAACACCAAATCTGATAAATTTTCTCACAAGTTTAGCAGATGGCGATCTTAACATAGCAACAGAATTGGTGTGGCTAATTATAGCAACAGCCTTGGCTATGGTTGGCGGTGCAATTGGTGGAATGCTATTAGCTGGTAAAGATATAGGATATCAACTTTCAGCAATGCTTGGTGCATTATTTGCCCCTGCGGGTGTAATTCCTGCCATCTTCTTAGGGCTTGTTGCTTTAAATTTCTTGACAAATTATTAGGAGAAAATATGTTAGAGCTAGGATGGTTATCTGCCAAGTTATTTTTTAAAGGAAAGCTAATACGCAATCCAATATTTTTTGTCAAGCAAACTACTATTGGTATTGCCGTAGGTTTTTTACTGTTAGTGTTACTTGCACAAGCCCCCATTCCCTTTTACTTACCAATCATATTATCTAGCTTAGTGACAGGCATGATTATGCCGTTTCTCTTCAAGGATTTTAAAACGAAGTGATGCCAATTCTCTAAGATCCAGTAACATATTCCAACTCCGAAAACCAAACAATATCTGACTTTCTTAATTACGAATTGGTATGAATTGTCATTGATAAACAACCAATGCCCTATGCTCCATGCCCAATGCCCAATGACAAGTGAGAAATGACAAATCTTGAAGAATTAATTCAGGAAATTAATCGTTTTGAGGCGATTATATCCGAGTGGGATGAAAGCCAACGGTGTGTAGCAGTAGGTCTAAAAAGAGCAATTGAAGCTTTACATAAAGCTGCATTGACTAACTTGATTAAAAGCCTAAAACAAGAATCAATGCCAGCTTTGCGCCATGCTGTTGCAGATGAATTAGTATATGCAGTGCTACTGTATCACGAGTTAGTCAAACCACCAAAACCTCCACTCTCACAACGCATTCAGGCAGCCCTTGAAGAAGTTCGCCCAGGTTTAAAAAGCCATGATGGTGATGTAGAATTAGTGGCAATTAAGTCCCCAGATACAGTAGAAGTCAAATTAATCGGAACTTGCAGCAGCTGTCTAGCTTCTACTTTGACTTTATCTCAGGGAGTAGAACAGGCAATAAAAAACCATTGTCCTGAAATTACTAAAGTTGTTGCAGTCAATAATAGCTCTGCTGTTAAGAACGCTAATTCTAGTTTAATTAGTCCATTCTCTGCAAAAATAACTTGTACTTGGATGAAAGTAGCGACCCTTGATGAAGTTCCTGAATTTAGTGTAGTCGCAGTACAACTTGCTGGTACTTCACTAATTTTACATCGTCAAGGTGTTACAGTTAAATGTTACCGTAATGCTTGTACCCATCTAGGATCTCCCTTAGAAAAGGGTAAAGTTGAAAATGGTATTATTACCTGTCCTGCCCACGGATTCCAGTACAAATTAGAGACAGGTAAATGCTTAACCGTGCCTGATGTCTCGCTTCAGTCGTATCCAGTCAAGGTTAAAGAAGATAAGGTTTTTGTGAAACTACAAAAATAATCATGCGAAGCTAAGATTTCAGCAAATATACTTGGCAATTAGTCAATCACGGCTAATTTGCTTTTTCGTTTCAGTAGTTCGCACATTCATTTTAGTGTTTTATGCAAGCAAAATGCCTAAATGCTTTCTCAATATCCCTAAATTCATTCTCATTTGTGTAATTTAGGTATTGATTTTAGTGTTTTGAGAAAGTAAAAAGGCATATTACTTTCTCAAAAGGTCATTTTACTTATTCAAACCCCAGTTTGCTTATTCATTTTAGTGTTTTCCGCAAGCAAAATGAGCTTTTACTTATTCAAACTCCAGTTTGCTTACTCATTTTGGTGTTTTCCGCAAGCAAAAGGTTATTTGACTTACTCATTTTAGTGTTTTCCGCAAGTAAAATAAGCTTTTACTTTCTCAAACCCCAGTTTGCTTTCTCATTTCAGTAAATCGCGCACTCATGCCAAAGATTCGCTATGTAGCAAAAATTACTAACAGGTTATTTAAAAAGTATTTTGCTGTGACTTTAGGCATTTTTAGATCCCCCCTAACCCCCCTTAAAAAAGGGGGAATCGGAATCAAAGTCCCCCTTTTTAAGGGGGATTTAGGGGGATCTAAAACTATTTAATACCGAGAATAGGACTTTTTAAACATCCCCTAAAGGCTATCTTGATTTTTTTAGCTTGATTAATACAGAAACAGAAGTTGATTAGAGATTTTAAGTAAACTTGAAAAAAGTATAATGCAAAACCGTTACTGTTGTTACATGCTAATCAAGATTAATGTTTTTAAATAATTATCAGCGTCTATCTGCGGTTCATGGATATCCCAATCATAATTAATCCCATATCACAATTACCGCTAGAAGCAACAGAAATTTCTCAAGATTTACCTCTATCACCTCAAGGTGCGGAGGTAATTTTAGGTAACATTATTGAACCCGAACAATTAGTTATACCTGTAGCGCCCAATGCCACAACAATGTTTGGCCCTCGTGGTGCTTGTTTGTTCTCAGAAACTGGCCCATTATGGGTATCAGATACCGGACATCATCGATTATTAGGATGGCAAAATTTACCCACGAGAGATAGTCAACCGGCTGATTGGGTAATTGGACAGCCTGACTTTTATCATGAAGGACAAAATGCTAAAACTACACCGGGAAAGGCAACCTTAAGTGTACCAACAGGCATTTGTGCTTGCGGCGAAGGGTTAGCTGTCGCCGATGCTTGGAATCATCGGGTTTTGATTTGGAAAAACTTACCAGAAGATAATAATGTTCCAGCAGATTTGGTGTTAGGGCAAGTTAATTTTACTGATAATGAACCAAATCGAGGTAATCAACAAGCATCTGCTAGTACAATGCACTGGCCTTATGGTGTTTTCTATCATCAAGGACGGCTATTTATTGCTGATACTGGTAATCGCAGACTATTAATTTGGCATCAGTTACCAACAGAAAATGGTCAACCTGCTGATTTAGTTTTAGGACAACCGGATATGATATCTCGCAATGAAAACGGTGGTGATTCTCCAACCGCAGCGAGTATGCGTTGGTGTCACGACATCGCTTTTTGGGGAGAAAATTTGGTTGTCAGCGATGCAGGCAATCACCGAGTGATGATTTGGCAGGGAATGCCAACAGAAAATAATGCTTCTTGTGCTGTGATTTTAGGGCAAAAAAGCTTTGATTTTGTGGAAATGAATCAAGGAGTTTATTTACCTAGCGCTAGTAGTTTAAGTATGCCTTATGGTGTGGCGGTGGCTGGCGATTGGTTAGTAGTTGCAGATACGGCTAATTCTCGTTTGTTAGGATGGAGAAAGCCAGAATCAATTTTATCACTGCAAGGTGTAATGGCAGATGGGTTGGCAGGACAAATAAATTTTCAAAGTAAAGGTGAAAATCGTAATTTCGGATTGCCTAAACGAGATAGTTTAAATTGGTGTTACGGGATAAAAATTTGTGGCAATAGGTTGGTAATAGCTGATTCTGGAAATAACCGGATTTTGCTGTGGCAGTTTAATTATGGGATTTCTAAGAAATAAATTAGCTAAATAAACGAACCACAGAGACACAGAGAACACAGAGGAATGAGGAGAAGAGAGTTTTTTGGGTATTTTTTTATTTGGAAGTCTCTATGCCGATTGAAGAAATTAGAGTTCGCGGTACTGTTCAGGGAGTAGGATTTCGTCCTACTGTATATCGTCTTGCTAAAGCCTGCGGTTTGTATGGAGATGTTTGTAATGATGGGCAAGGTGTATTAATTCGGATATCTGGTAGTGAGGAAACAATAAACAAATTTGTTGTCAGATTGCAAACAGAATGTCCACCATTAGCAAAAATTAATCAGCTAACTAGAATTCCTTACGAAGGTGAATTTAACTTTAATAATTTTGTGATTTCTAGTAGCGTCAATAATGCCATTAAAACAGAAATTGTCCCTGATGCAGCTACTTGTCCACAGTGTCAACAAGAAATATTTGACCCCTTTAGCCGCTTTTTTCGCTACCCCTTTACTAACTGCACTCATTGCGGCCCTCGCCTGAGTATTATTCGTGCGATTCCTTATGACAGATGCAATACCAGTATGTCTGCGTTTGTTATATGTCCTGAATGTGCAAAGGAATACCACGATGTTGAAAACCGCCGTTTTCACGCCCAACCTGTAGCTTGTCATGTTTGTGGCCCCACAGCTTGGTTAGAACGCGCCGATGGTAAATCGGTTACTGCTTCCATGTTCTCCATGCTAGATGATGTTGATGCCGTTTGTACCTTGTTGCAAAAGGGTGAGATTGTCGCAATTAAAGGTTTAAGTGGTATTCATTTAGCTTGCGATGCAACTCAGGAAACCGTTGTCCAAAAACTGCGTCAGCGCAAAAGGCGCTATCACAAACCATTTGCTTTAATGGCACGAGATATTGAAATAATTGAACAATATTGTACTGTCAATGCTAAAGAAAAAGAATTATTGACAAGTTCTGCTGCACCAATTGTTTTACTACAAGCGACAGGTAAAAAACTTGTAGCACCATCGGTAGCATCTGGGCAAAATACCCTTGGCTTCATGCTACCTTATACACCCTTACATCATTTAATTCTGCGGCGGATGAATCGCCCAATTATTTTAACAAGTGGTAATCTTGCCGATGAACCACAATGTATTAATAATGACGAAGCAAGAGAAAAATTAGGGACAATCGCTGATTATTTTCTTTTTCACAATCGAGAGATTATTAATCGGGTAGATGATTCTGTTGTGCGTGTTATTGGCGATAAAGTTCAAATAATTCGCCGTGCCAGAGGATATGCACCAGCATCGATTAGCTTACCACCGGGATTTGGCAATGTACCGCAAATTTTAGCAATGGGTAGTGAGTTAAAAAATACTTTTTGCTTATTGCGTGAAGGGGAAGCGATTCTATCTCAACATCTGGGAGATTTAGAAAATGCTGGGGCTTTCAATGCTTACCAAGAGACTTTAAACTTATACTTGAATTTATTTGAACATACACCAGAAGTAATCGCCATTGATAAACATCCTGAATATCTTTCCAGCAAACTTGGTAAAGAACTAGCAGATACAAATCAAATTCCAATTCATCAAATCCAACATCATCACGCCCACATTGCTGCTTGTATGGCAGAAAATGGGATTCCTTTAAATTCACCTCCAGTATTAGGTATTGCTTTAGATGGTTTAGGTTACGGTGATGATGGTAAACTCTGGGGCGGAGAATTTATTTTAGCGGATTATCGGGAATTTCAGCGACTAGCAACATTTAAACCAGTTCCAATGATTGGTGCTGAACAAGCAATTTATCAGCCTTGGCGTAATACCTACGCCCAATTAATAGCTGCTAACCTTTGGGATGATTGCCAACAACAGTATGCTGATTTAGAAATCGTAAAATTGCTGAATAAAAAACCACTAAAGCTACTAAATCAACTTATAGAAAAAAAAATTAATTCTCCTCCAGCTTCTTCAGTAGGGCGATTGTTCGATGCAGTAGCGGCAGCTATCGGTATTTGCCCTGAAGAATGTAGTTATGAAGGACAAGCTGCGATCGCAATGGAAGCTATAGTAGATGTTAGTAGCTTAAATAATGATAAAGAAACGCTAATATATCCTTTTAGTTTTAGCTTTTCAGATAGTATTTACTGTATAGACTCACGCCCAATGTGGCAAGCCTTACTCTATAACTTGCGACAGCAGATTCCCCAACCAGTTATAGCTGCCAAATTTCACAAAGGTTTAGCTAATGCGATTGTGGAAATGGTTAAGCATCTTTGTGAAGAAAATCTTATTCATCAGGTAGCTTTAACAGGAGGAGTCTTTCAAAATTGTATATTGTTACAGCAAGTTAGCAAACGATTAGAAACATTGGGGATAAAAGTACTAACTCATAGCTTAGTTCCGGCTAATGACGGCGGATTATCTTTAGGACAAGCAGTGATTGCAGCCGCAAAATTAACACATAAGTATTGATATTTGACAACCCTTTTCTGACAAATAATTCTCTCTGTGTTCTCCGCGCCTCTGCGGTTAGTTTATCTTCAAAATAAAAAAATGTGTTTAGGAATCCCCGGACAAATTATAGAAATTACCAACGTTAACCATAAACTAGCCCTAGTTAACATTGGTGGTGTGAAGCGCGAAGTAAATATTGCTTGCATCGTAGATGAACAACATCCTCCCGATGCTTGTATTGGCGATTGGGTGCTAGTACATGTTGGCTTTGCTATGAATCGAATTAACGAACAAGAAGCAGCAGAAACATTACAACTATTCCAAGAATTAGCAGCAGCACAAGCAGGAATTAATACTTAAATAATATTTTCCTCACGCAGAAAAATAGTTTCAAACATCTTTCTTCCTCTCTCTCTTCCTTCGCGCCCTTCGCGTCCTTCGCGGTTCGTTAAAAAAATTCCCTACCACAAAAGCGAAATTAACAGATAAATAAAACTCACTAATCCTCACTTCCTATGAAATATGTTGACGAATTCCGCGAACCGGAAAAAGCAGAAGCCATACGCCGCGAAATTACCAAATTAAGCCACCAGCTAGAAAAACCTATCAAAATCATGGAAGTATGCGGCGGACATACCCACTCCATATTTAAATACGGTATCGAAGAAATATTACCCCAAACCATCGAACTAATTCATGGCCCTGGTTGTCCAGTATGCGTTATGCCAAAAGGGAGATTAGATGATGCGATCGCAATCTCTCAAAATCATAACGTCATTTTTGCCACCTTTGGCGACGCAATGCGAGTTCCCGGTTCCAAAACCACTTTACTGCAAGCCAGGGCACAAAGTGCAGACATCCGTATGGTGTACTCTCCCTTAGATAGCCTGCAAATTGCCAGAGATAACCCCGACAAAGAAGTAGTTTTCTTCGCATTAGGCTTTGAAACCACAGCCCCCAGCACCGCCTTCACCATCCTGCAAGCAGCAGCCGAAAAAATTCCTAACTTTAGTATGTTTAGCAATCACGTTCTCGTGATTCCCGCCCTTAAAGCACTATTAGATAATCCCGACTTGCAACTAGATGGATTTGTTGGGCCTGGTCATGTCAGCATGGTAATTGGCAGTGACCCATACCAATTCATTTCCCAACAATATAATAAGCCAATTGTTGTTTCAGGATTTGAACCCTTAGATATTCTCCAATCAATTTGGATGCTGTTACAGCAGCTAATAGAAAATCGTTGTGAAGTCGAAAATCAATATAACCGAATTGTCCAAAAATCTGGAAACACAGTAGCACTACAAGCCATAAACAAAGTTTTCGCCGTGCGAGATAGTTTTGATTGGCGCGGCTTAGGTGACATCCCTTATTCAGGATTACAAATTAAACCTGAATATGCCCAATTCGATGCCGAACTTAAATTTACCATTCCAAATCTCAAAGTAGCCGACCATAAAGCTTGTAAATGTGGAGAAATTCTCAAAGGAGTCTTAAAGCCTTGGGAATGCAAAGTATTCGGTACAGCTTGCACACCAGAAACACCAATTGGTGCTTGCATGGTATCTTCCGAAGGTGCTTGTGCAGCCTATTACAAATACGGGCGACTCTCCACCATCGCCAAAAGAACAATCACCCAAAAACCAAAAATAACTCAAGAACCTCTCCCCGCCTGCGGCTTTTCTTTAGACTAAGACATTCTTTAAATACTCTGCGTTAAAAAAATCCTCAATTTTAATATGAATATTTCTCCCACCAACTCAGCACAAAATTCCTTGTTTCAAAAAATGGAACAAGTCCGCCGTCGCCAAGGTAAAGTGCGAGATACTCATATAACTCTCGCACATGGTAGCGGCGGTAAAGCCATGCGCGATTTAATAGATGATATCTTTATCAGCAATTTTGATAACCCAATACTTTCCCAATTAGAAGACCAAGCTAGCTTTAATTTAGCCAGTCTCATGCAACAAGGAGACAGACTCGCATTTACAACAGATTCTTATGTTGTAGACCCGTTATTTTTTCCTGGTAGTGATATAGGAGAATTAGCCGTAAACGGTACAGTTAATGATTTAGCTGTCAGTGGTGCTAAACCTTTATACCTAACTTGCAGCGTAATTTTAGAAGAAGGATTACCTGTAGAAACCTTACGCCGTGTTGCAACCAGCATGAAAGCAGCCGCAGAAAAAGCGGGTATTCAAATTGTCACTGGTGACACAAAAGTTGTACATCGTGGTGCAGCCGATAAACTCTTTATTAATACTGCTGGTATTGGTATTATCCCACGAGGAGTTAACATTTCCGCCCACAATATTAAACCTGGAGATGCCGTAATAATTAATGGTGAAATAGGCAATCATGGGACAGCAATTTTAATTGCCCGTGGCGAGTTAGCCTTAGAGACTAATATTGAAAGTGATTGTCAGCCGTTGCATAGTTTAGTAGAAACTATTCTCCATGTATGTCCACAAGTTCATGCTATGCGAGATGCTACACGCGGTGGTTTAGCCACAGTATTAAATGAATTTGCCCTCAGTTCCGATGTGGGGATTCGTCTTTTTGAAGAATCTATTCCTGTGCGTGAAGAAGTCAATGGAGTTTGCGAAATTCTCGGTTTAGACCCATTGTATTTAGCTAATGAAGGTAAGTTAGTTGTAGTGGTTCCAAAAGAGAATGCTGACAACGTTTTATCAGCTATGAAATCTCACCCAGCAGGGAAAGATGCTTGTATTATTGGCGAAGTTCTTTCTTCACCCCCAGGTATAGTTTTGTTAAAAACAGTTTTTGGTGCTGAAAGAATTGTTGATATGTTAGTAGGCGACCAATTGCCACGAATTTGTTAATCTTTAATAGATTTTATAGTATGCACGAATTTGGAATTACCCAAAATATTGTGGCAATTGTGACTGAACATGCCAAAGGCGCAAAAGTACAGAGAGTTTTATTAGAAATTGGCAAACTTTCAGCCATTATGCCCGATGCTATCCGATTTTGTTTTGATATTTGCACTCAAGGCACAGTTTTAGAAGGGGCGACATTAGAAATTTTGGAAATCCCAGGCTTAGGGCGATGTCGCCAATGCGGTGCAGAAATTTATTTAGATAAACCATTTGGTATCTGTAACTGCGGTAGTGTGCAATTAGATTTAATTACTGGTGAAGAACTTAAAATTAAAGAAATAGAAATCGAGGAATTATGTGTGTAACCTGCGGTTGTTCTGATGATAGCGAAATAAAAATCACAAATTTAGAAACAGATAAAACTGAACATAATCATACTCACACTTTACCAGATGGAACTATCATCACTCATTCTCACAGTCATGACACTCATATAGAAGCACCTCAAATTCATGCCAAAATACACAACACAACGATATCTTTAGAACAGGATATATTAGCAAAGAATAACCTACTAGCTGCCCAAAATCGGGGATGGTTTAAAGGTCGAAATATTCTCGCTTTAAATTTAATGAGTTCTCCCGGTGCTGGGAAAACAACTCTTTTAACGCGAACCATCAATGATTTAAAACATCAATTATCTATTAGTGTCATTGAAGGCGATCAAGAAACTGCTAATGATGCCAAAAAAATTAAAGAAACTGGTTCTAAAGTCATTCAAATCAACACCGGAACAGGCTGTCATTTAGATGCATCAATGATAGATAGGGGTTTACAACAACTGAATCCGCCACTAAATTCAGTTGTGATGATTGAAAATGTCGGAAATTTGGTTTGTCCAGCCTTATTTGATTTAGGAGAACAGGCAAAAGTCGTGATTCTCTCAGTTACAGAGGGAGAAGATAAGCCGATAAAATACCCGCATATATTCCGTGCTAGTAATGTAATGATTCTCACCAAAATTGATTTGCTACCTTATGTGCAATTTGATGTTCAAAAGTGCATATCTTATGCTGGAGAAGTGAATCCCCAAATTCAGATTTTTCAGGTTTCTGCAACTACTGGTGTAGGATTAGATAATTGGTATAAATGGGTAACTGAAAAGGTAGTAAATTAATTAACTTGATTATCATGTTTAACTATTAGCGATCGCACCATGACTGCTGGAAAAAGCGGAATTAGTGGCAGCGTAAATCGAAATTCAGTGGTCAAAATTGAGTGTAATTTGCCTATGATTGAGGCTCCCCAGGATGCCCAATTACAGTAGATAAAGTAGTCAATAAATCTGTTGCTGTATAAGGCTTAGAAAGAAACTTCTCAGCACCAACGGCAATAGCCTTTTGCTCGTTAGCGGGTAAACCACTGGTGGCAATAATCTTAATATTGGGGTTGAACGTTCGCAGGATGGAGATAGCTGTTAATCCGTCCATATTGGGCATAGACATATCTAGCAAAACTGCACTAATTCGTTCCTTATACTGGGCATACAAAGCGATCGCCTCAATGCCATCGTTAGCTACAAGGGTTTTGTAGTTATAATCTTCTAAAGTTTCCTGATTGGTTTGTTTTACAAAGTCTTCATCATCAACAACTAAAATCAATTCGCCATTACCTCCAGGTAATCCTGCCTTTGTTATTGTCTCGGTTGCTTTGCCTTCTCCTCTGGGCAAAAACACCTGAAATCGTGTCCCTTTACCTACCTGAGTTGATACTTCCACAAAACCACCGTGGTTTTTGACGATACCTAAAACTGTTGACAGTCCTAGCCCTGTACCTTTACCAACTTCTTTAGTTGTAAAAAAGGGATCAAATATGCGCTCTAAGAATTCTGGAGGGATTCCCGTCCCTGTATCTGAGACGGTGACAACGATGTAGCCTCCGGCTTTCGCGTCCAGGTGCATTCGGGCGTTTGTTTCGTCAATCATCAAGTTTTCGGCATTAATTGTGAGCATACCGTCATTGGGCATAGCATCACGGGCATTGACTGCCAAGTTCATAAATACCTGTTCTAGTTGGGTGGGATCGGCTTGCACCATCCATAATGTGTTTATGGGAATGTCATTAACAATTTCGATGAATTTAGGAAATGTCTGTTTGATGACTTTGATCAATTCTTGGAGCAAATGCTCAGGTTGCAACAAGATGCGCTTCCCTTCTGTACCACGGGAAAAGGCAAGAATTTGTTTAACTAAGTTAGCTCCACGCTGCGAGCTGTTTTCTAGTGTTTTGAACAGTTCTTGAGTCCGCGCATCCAGATTTTTGCATCTCAAAGGCAGCAATTGGGCAATCATGATTATGGGAGCAAAGACGTTGTTGAGGTCGTGAGCAATGCCACTGGCTAGAATTCCTACACTCTCCAAGCGTTGAGCGCGGTAAAATTTTTGCTCTAGTTGTTTTTTCTCAGTGATGTCGGTGTTGACTGATAAGATAGATTGGCTTTGTCCGAATTGATTGTGTACCAGTGTCCACCGACTAGCAACGATAATTTTTCTCCCAGTTTTGGTGGTTTTTTCTAACTCCCCTTGCCAAGAACCTTGTTCGAGAGTGGTTTTTAAAGCTGCTGCTAGTTGAGACAAGGATTCTACCTGGAAAAGTTCATGGGCTAATTTCCCCATGCTTTCCTCTGCTGTCCAACCGTATAAGTTTTCAGCACCTGGACTCCAGAACAGAATGCGGTTTTCTAAATCGCGGACAAAAATGGCATCGGTAGCAATATCAATTAAAGCTGCTTGTTCGGCAATTTTCTGTTCGGCCAGCTTGCGATCGGTAATATTGCGGCTGACGGCTGCCAGACCAATTAGCTGGTCGTTGGTGTCTTTGACGCAAGAAACGCTGTAAACCATCCATAATGCTTCTCCCGTCTGGAAATGACGGAAACGAATTTCTACTTCCGCCCGTCCCTCACGCAAAACACGCGGGAAAAATTCATTGATGATAAAGTCCTGATCTTCGGGAAAGAAAAATTCCCTGACTGGCGTTTCGCTATATTCGTGAGTGTCATTTAGCCCGACTAGTTGCATACCCGCCGGGTTTACATAGAATGGCACAAAACTCATATCACACATACCGATAAATTCCGTGCTGTTATCGGCCAGAGAAACAAATTTACGGATTTCAAGTTCCGATTGTTTGCGCTCAGTAATATCTACATTCACCCCAATCATCTGGAGTGGCTCATTGGTGGTGTCATCATACAATACTTGACCCTTGCATACTGACCAACCAACTGTGCCATCTGGGTAAATAAACCGGAATTCGAGATTATGGGGTACTTGCTGGTCAATTGCTCGCAAAACTGATTGATGCAGCAATTCACGGTCTTCAGGGTGGACAATGAGATTTAAAAAATTTTCATAGCTGACATCAAAGGTATCAGGAGTTAGACCAAATAAAGTAAACAAACTCTCAGACCAGATAACCTGATTGGTTTTCAGATTCCATTCCCAAGTGCCAATTTTACCAACACTAAGTGCCAATTGTAACCGTTGCTCGCTTTCTCTGAGGGTTTCCTCAGCTTGTTTATGATCGTGTAGCGCGGCTTGGCGATCGCTCACATCCCGCAGTATTGAAAGATGACGATGTGGTATAAAATTGGCAACCGCCGCAAATTCAGTTTCTCGCACTGTGCCATCAGGACAATATAAGCTAAACTCACCAAACATTTGTCCTTGTTCGTAGAACTGTTGCCAAGCTTGGGTAAAATCAAATTCGGGGGCTGCAAAATCCGCGATTGTGGAACCTAACAGTTCTTCCTTAGATACACCAAACAGCTTACAGGCTGCTGGATTGACCTCTATATAGCGCCCCTCGTCATCGGTAATAGCGATCGCATCAAGAGCATGATCAAAAAGAGCTTTCCACTGATGTTCACGTTGCTGGAGTGCTATTTCAGTCTGTTTGCGCTCCTCAATTTCCCGTATCGAACGTACATTTGCTTGTACTAGTTCAGCTGTACGCTCCGCCACCCGTAACTCTAATTCTTGTTGAGCTTGGCGGCGTTGTTTAACTTCCTGTTCTAACTGCTGGTTGCATTGCCTAAGTTTAACTGTTTGTTCCTCAACTTTTGCTTGCAAAACTTGAATTACCCTGTCTATTTCTAGGGGATCAAGCACTTGCAGGAGATTAGTTTGTGTCACCAGTCCTTGTAGTTCGCTTTGTTCTCCAACTACGGTTAATCGCCGCACCTTTCGCTCTTGCATCAACTGGTGAACAGTCCATAAAGATTCAGTGGGAGTGATGCTTAATACAGGCGTACTCATCACATCTTGCGCCTGGGTTTGGGCTATATCTAGTCCTTGTAAATGGAATTTAATAATATCTTTTTCAGTGATCATCCCTACCGGGATCAATTCCTCCTTCTGTTGGGCGACAATTACCACACAACTGATCTGGCGATCGCTCATGATTTGAGACAATTCCAGCACAGATGTAGTCGGGAGAGCATGAATAACTTCAGTTACCATTACTTCCGTCACACATCGCAATTTCAACAGGTGAACTGGTTGGATAACCTGACGAATTCTGTCTTGGGTAATTAAGCCTACCAATTGTCCAAGATCATCTACTACAGGTAGATGGCGAATACAATGTTGACGCATGAAAGATAAAGCTGTGAGGGCATTTTGAGCCTGAGCCAACCCCAGGCTGATGACTGGTTGTGTCATCACCTCTGAGATTTTGACACTGGATAAATCTTTGCCTATCCCAGTCAGTCGGATTACATCCCGTAGAGTTAATATACCTATTAAGTTTGTTTCTTCAACTACTAAAACACAACTACTAAAATCAAAATTAGACTCTACTATACTGCTGTTTACTCTATTCATTAGAGCAATAACATCAATAAGTGGGGTATCAGGTAATACAGTTAAAGGAGAACGTTCAACTATCTGCTCTAAAGTAGGTAAGTCCACAGGAGAAAGTGATCGCATTAGTTTAGTCTGTTGGTTAAAGCAATTAAAGAATTGATTTCAAAAATCAGCGGATGACAAAATAAGCTTAAAATTTATCAATCTTCAAGCCATTTTGACAAATTTTAGCTTTCTGGTTTAATCAAAGTTATAATTTTAAATTTTTGCTAAGGAACCCCACACGAATAAATTACCTTTTTTAATCGCTGAACCCCTACTAATCAAGGTTAATTTTTTTCAAAAGGGAAGTTATTTCACGACTCCTAATGTATTTAAATGGTTTTTTGTAATTTGATAACTTTCTTATAGAAATGTATCAGATTGATTATATAACCTAACTTGTTAATTACAAAAGTGCCTATATAAGTTAAAAGCAAAGATAAAAGCTCTGAAGTTAAGCATAAAACCTTTGCTCGTGACTACATGAATTGATTTGGGTAATTTTTGAGTAAATTTCTTCCAAAAGTGGATGCTCCCGATCTGAATTGTCAGGACAAGCAAAACGGGGCAATTCATGAATTGCCCCGTTTTGACTATTGTTTGCGTAATTCCTGAATTAAATCTCGAAGGCACCTAACGTTTTGAGAACATCTTTTTGAGCTATCGTGATTCCTGTTACGCCTGTAATATTAGTTCCTTGATAAGGTCTGTCAGGATTCAGTATTTTCAAACACTTACCCGTTTGGGTATCCCAAATCTGAATAGTCCCGTTTTGGCTGCCGCTAGCGATCGCATAATGTTCTGTAGATTTGCCAAATGCGATCGCCGATCGCATTGCATGAGGCAGGACAGGCAACACTTTCAGACAAACCCCTGTATGTCTATCCCAAATTCTCACTGTTTGATCTAAGCTACTACTTGCCAAAATATCACCTTCTGGACTAAAGGCAACTGACCAAACACTATTACTGTGTCCCTGAAATATATTCAGACATTCACCTGTATCAACTGACCACAGGCGAACTGTTTCATCTTCGCTAGCGCTACTGAGGATTTGCCCATCTGGACTAAAAGCGATCGCCTGGACTCTACTCGTGTGTCCTTCTAAGACTTGAAGACATTCACCTGTGGAAATAGACCACAGGCGAATGGTTTGGTCTTCACTACTGCTAGCAAGTATTTCACCATTGGGGCTAAAGGTAACATACCAAATCCAACTGGAATGACCTTGCAAGATATTGAGGCATTTTCCTGTATTGATAGACCATAAGCGAATGGTTCGGTCGTCACTGCCGCTTGCTAAGATTTGTTTATCAGGACTAAAGGCAACTGATTGCACCCAATTTACATGACCTGTCAAAATTTGCAGACATTGCCCAGTGCTAACTGACCATAAGCGAACGGTGCGATCGGCGCTGCTACTGGCTAGCAAATGTCCATCTGGGTGAAACGCTACGGAAGTTACCCAGCCACTATGTCCGGTGAATTTTTTTAAGCAAGTGCCTGTAGTGACATCCCATAGTCTCACGGCTTGGTCTGTGCTGCCACTGACAATTTGACCATCTAGATTAAAAGCAACTGAAAATACCGAATTACTATAGCCTTTTAAGGTTTTAAAGCATCTACCTGTGCTGACATCCCATAGTTTTACAGTTTGGTCTGTGCTACCAGTGGCAATGGTTTGACCATCTACGTTAAAAGCAACTGAAAATATAGAATTGGTGTGTCCTGGTAAAATATTTAGGCATTGCCCTGTACTAGTTTCCCAAATTCTGACTGTTTTATCGTCGCTGGCGCTGACCAGCATTTGGGCATTGGGACTAAAGGCTACTGACCGAATGCGATCGCTATGTTCTTGTAATATATTGAAGCACTTTCCAGTACTAACTTCCCAAAGTCGAATCGTGAAATCGGCGCTACCACTGGCTAGGGTTTGCCCATCTGGACTCCATGATACTGACCAGATGCGATCGCTATGTCCTTCTAAAATGCGATCGCATTCTCCACTAATTTTCCAAAGTCGAATCGTGAAATCGGCACTGCCACTTGCTAGAGTTTGACCATCTGGACTAAAGGAAACCGAGAGAATTCGATCGGTATGACCCGACAAAATTTTATAACAGTCCCCAGTGTTGACATTCCATAATCTTATTGTTGGTTCATCGCCTCCACTCGCAAGCATTTGACCATCAGCACTAAAGGCAACTGACCAAATTGAACTTGTGTGTCCTGACAATGTTCTTAGACACTTACCAGTGTTGACATCCCACAGGCGAATCGTTTTATCACTACTGCAACTCGCTAATAATTGCCCATCTGGACTAAAAGCAAGCGACCAAACCCAACCCAGATGTCCGGCAAAATTCATAACCAGTTGCCCAGTTGCAACCTGCCACAAACGAAGCTCACCTTCTGCATCTCCTGTAGCTAATAATGTTCCATCTGGACTAAAAGCAATACCAGCAAACACCATACCAAAGGTTTCAGCAAAAACACACTGACTCAAATCAGAGGATTCAAAATTAACATTATGCAAATTTACATCCTGTAAATAGGCTTGCCAAATTGTTAAATTTGAAAAATTATAGTTAGTTAAAGTTGATTGCAATTGACAAAGTAAATTTAAAATATTACCACCTGCATACCCAGTTTTAAGTGAAGATGTACCTCGTAACTTAGTTAAGCATTGAGTCAGCAGGTTCTCAATGACAAGTTCTTCGCTTGCTTCTATGAATAAGCGATCGAGTAGTAAGCGTTCTAGAATCGGCTTGAGAATGAAACGAACTTGCGTTTCTCGCACATAATCTTTTGCTTGAGCTTTGAGTAATGCATGAGTTTTGAACAGCAAATTTTTTTGAGCGGCATTCGCTTCTAAACCTGCTAGAAGTTCTTGACAAACTTGAGCAACCAGTTTCTCGGTAGCATATTCCATTACCACAGGCTGAAGTGAAAACTGGGTCTGATGTTTTTCAATCAGTGTCGCCTTGGTCTTCTCAATTAAAGAACGTTGCTCTAGTGATTCTAAAATATCAATTAATTCTTGGGGCGATCTACGTGGAAAAATATCCGATCGCAGTTCTGAAAAAGAAGCAGGATCGCGATATATAGCAAGCCAATAAAGAACCGTTTTTTCGGATTCAGAAAGCCGTTCAAATTGCTGCTCAATGAGATTGCGAATATTTCCAAAAACAAAAGCTTGCTGGTTGAGAAAATCAGAAATACTGCCATCAAACAAGTTTTGAATCGTAGTTGCAATAATTTTTAATGCTAAGGGATTTCCGGCATAACCTTCAACTAGCCGATCCCATTCTTCTGTTGAGCCTTGGAAATTACCCTTTAAATGCAAAAGTTCTTGTGCTTCTACTTTTTTCAATCCACCCAATTGAAAAGCCCGGACTGGTAAGCTTGCTCCTTCTAGAAGGCGAGCTTCTGGAGGCTGATCTCGGCTGGTTAACACTAAGCAGCTTTGATGGCGAATTTCTCCAATTTGTCTAAATATTTCGCCATAAGCTTCATAGCCTTCGATGTAGGATGATTTAGATTTATCGTTATGTTGTAAGATGGTCTCAATATTATCAAAAATTACCAGACAAGGCTGCGATCGCAAATAATGCAATAGACGCGAAATTTTGCCCTCAACGGTTTCTGGATAATCAATTTTTTGCTGATTAGATAATAATTTTAATAACTCGGTTAATATCTCTTGTACTGGTGGTGCATTTCGCAAACTCCGCCAAATTACCCATTTAAAATCACTCTGTAATTGTTGCGCCAGCTTGATAGAGAGAGAAGTCTTTCCCATTCCGCCCATTCCTGACACAGCCACCAGGCGACACTGGTCAACCAAAATCCACTGTTGTAACTGAGCTAGTTCTGCTTGTCTTCCGTAGAAAAAATCAACATCGATTGCATCTCCCCAATCTTGATAGCAAGTCTGCGCTTCTGCAACTAGCTGATTCTCAGTAAATTTTACTAGCGTTTTTTCTTCAATATCTTGATTTAATTGTGCTGTTGCCCGCTCGATTGCTCTTCTGAAACTTGTTTTATTAACTTTTTCTCCTAACACTTCTGAAAGGAGTTTCCAAAGCTTGGGGCCAACATCATGTTTTAAGTAAGTTGGAGAATAGCCATAAATGTCGGCAATGCGATCGTAACTTTGACGTTCCAAAGACCAAGACTCACGCAACATGGCTTGTTGGAGATCGCTTAAATGAACTCTTGACTTGGCAAAAACAAGAGCGTCTGTAAATGCGAGTGCTTGATCAATATCCATTGCTGCAATTGACAAAAGTTAAATGCACTTTAAATTTTATAATTAGAATGGCATAATTCATTTATCAGATAATAGCAAAAACAATATGCAATATTTTACAAATTCTTTACACAAGGCTTTGCCGTTGAGCAATAAACCAAGACGTTAACAAATTCTGGGGTTTAAGTTCCTGGGTTTGTCATCAGCAAGTTTTGTAAATATTGTCTTTCTCACCGTTGCAAAACTTAATTACGGGTTAAAAATTACGAATTATTTTAATATTCTCTAGACTCTGCAAAAATTTTAACTAGTAAAAAACAGTTTTTCGAATGATTCAGT
Organism: Nostoc sp. FACHB-133; assembly: GCF_014698055.1. NCBI lineage: Bacteria > Bacillati > Cyanobacteriota > Cyanophyceae > Nostocales > Nostocaceae > Nostoc > Nostoc sp. FACHB-133. Next base: position 42,254 of record NZ_JACJSH010000001.1, on the reverse strand, counting down.
TATTAATTAATCGAATTTGGCAATCGCTTTTACGTTTACTGTTACAGAGAATTACTCTTGTACTCACGCTGATGTTATGTGCAGCGATCGCGATCGCAATTTCTAATATGTCTGCGCTTTCATCGAGCTTGATTGAAGCTCAAGCAGTGCAAAATGCTGCCTTGAATATCCAATCATTAACTCAAGCTTTTGACCTCTACAGCGCCGCCGCCGCAGATCGAGCTAAACTCGTGCCTGGAATTACCGTCACCCACGCTTACCTCAATACCAAAGGCGCAATCCCCCTACCCTCAACTTTTGCGATCGAACTCGGTGAGCAAATTAGTGAAAAAAATGCCGAAATGTCTGTAAGACTATATAGTAACTATCCATATCCTTGGCGCACGAAAGGGGGAGCCAAAGACGAATTTGAGCGCGATGCACTCAACTTCTTGAAAGAAAACCCTCGTCAAAAATTCTATCGCCTTGAGAAGAAAAATGGAAACACTACCTTGCGCTATGCACAAGCTAGCCTGATGAAAGCAAGTTGTGTAACTTGTCATAACACAGATGCTACTAGTCCAAAGAAAAACTGGGAAGTAGGAGATGTTGCTGGAGCTTGGGGGATTTCTCAATCTCTCGATAATTTAGTAACCAAGACCAATCAAAGTCTCCAAGGAACCTTCGCCATGTTAGGCGGTATGTCAGTCTTAGGACTTTCAGGATTGACACTTGTTGTTGGGAAACTCCGAGAAAACAGCAAAAATTTAGAGCATCGGGTTAAAGAACGAACTACAGATTTAGCAGAAGCCAACACTGAATTAGAAAAAAGAAACCAATTAATTCGCCAAGTTTTCGGACGATATTTGAGTGATACGGTTGTTGCTAACTTGTTAGAAAGTCCGGAAGGATTAAAACTTGGTGGTGAACGCCGCAAAATTACTATCCTCACCTCTGACTTAAGAGGCTTCACCGCTCTCTCAGAACGCTTTCCACCAGAAGAGGTAATTCACATTCTCAACCTCTATTTAGAATACATGGCAGATGTGATTAATCATTACCAAGGCACAATTGATGAGTTTATGGGAGATGGTATTCTGGTTTTATTTGGTGCCCCGATTGCAAAAGAAGATGATGCCCTCAGAGCCGTTACCTGTGCCTGTGCCATGCAGTTAGCAATGGGTAGCGTTAATGAAAAGATGAAAACCCTCGGCTGGCCACCATTAGAAATGGGGATTGGTATAAATACAGGTGAAGTTATAGTCGGTAATATTGGTTCCGAAAAACGTACTAAATATGGAATTGTCGGTAGTCAAGTAAATCTCACTTATCGAATTGAATCATATACTAGTGGCGGTCAAATTCTCATTTCTGAGCAGACTTTCAAAGAAGTCGGATCAAGCATCAAAATTATCGGGCAAAAGCAAGTTCAGCCAAAAGGTGTAAGCCAGACAATTACTATTTACGAAGTATATGGTGTGGGTGGAAGATACAATCTTTATTTACCCAAAGAAGAAGAATTATTTTTACCTGTTCCTCAAGAGATTCCGCTTTTGTACACTATTTTGAATGAAAAGCAAATGGGTAATCCGATCTTTTACGGTCGTTTAGTCAAACTATCAGCAAAAGGAGCTGAATTAGAAGTAGATATTCCCAATGAAGTACCACCGAAGCTCACTAATCTTAAAATCAATCTTTTTATCTCTAAAAACTCAACACAAGTCAGTGAAGATATCTATGCCAAAGTCTTAGAAAAACCGACAACAAGAGGAAAATTTTATATTAATTTTACGTCTGTTCCTCCATCACTCATGGCTCAGTTTGATAACCTTTATCAGATAATTGCTCAAAAACCTAATTAATAATTTTAATTCTCTAGCAGTCTTAGAGGATGTTTTAAAAGTGGTTGGCTGTGATTTTAATAGAATGATTACCCCCCTTAATCCCCCCGTATAAAGGGGGGAAACAGGAAATCTAGTTCCCTCCCCTTTATAAGGGGAGGGTTAGGGTGGGGTAAAAATATTTGATAGATCAATCATGACTTTTAAAACATCCTCTTAAACTATTTGTGAAAACTCTATTTATTATCTCTCTATATTTTTTGTGTTCCTCCACACTTTTTTGCGGTCAGGTGTTCGCGTAGCGTCTCGTAGAGAAGCACATCTACGTTTAAACTAAAATCTATCATCGAAAAATAAAGTCGCTAATTTACAAAATCCCCCCGCAGGTTAATGAAAATTTAAAGTATGTTTTCTAACATCTAAAATGCATACTTCCATTTTCCTATCTGTGTGTAAATCCTCATGGCTAAAGTTGAAGAATTGACACCCCAGCAACTCTCCGAAACAGACCTAAAACCACGAGGGAGAGTTTATCCGAGTCCTATCAGTTGGCGCGACCAGTTTTTGTACCAATTGGTATTAGATAGATTCAGTGACGATAATGAAAATCAAAGAGAGCTTTTTGACCACACCAATCTTGCAAAATTCCAGGTTAAGGATAAAGCCAACTGGATGGCAGCAGGGACAACATTTGTTGGTGGTACTCTTAAAGGAATTAAAAGTAAATTAGACTACTTGCAACGATTGGGAATAACAACGCTGTGGATTAATCCACCTTGGCGGCAACGTTCTGAGTTAGAAGTTTACCATAGCGATCGCATTCAAGAATTTTTAGATGTTGACCCCCACTTTGGCACCCGTCAAGATTTAAGAGATTTAATTGATGCTGCCCACGATCGCAGGATGTATGTCATCCTAGATGTAATTTACAGCCAGAGTGCTGATAACTGGTTTAACAGAAATGACGTAATTGCAGCTCTAGCCAGAGTTTATCAATATTGGATTGCTCTTTCTGACTGCGATGGCTTGCGGATAGATAGCCTCAAGCACGTTTCTCCAGAAGATTCCCGCAAATTCTGCACAGCTGTCCGTGAATACGCCGAATCTATCGGTAAAGACAACTTTTTACTGACTGGGGAAATAACCTCCGGTAGTATGGCTGGTGCTTACATAGACATTATTGCTCGCAACCTTAGTGCTGTATTAGACATTGCACAGACCCCTAATGAATTGGCTGCATTCGCCAAAGGGTTAGTACACCCCAAGCAATTTTTCGATTTGTATAGCGAAAACAATCTCGCTGGAGAATACCGCCAAATTGGGATATATCATGTCTCCATCTTGGATGACTATGAGATGTCATCCCGCACTAATAAGCAGCGATTTGCCGCATACAGTAATGTACCTAATCTCTATGAGCAAGTTGCTCATGCTGTTGGTGTGCAATTAACCATGCCAGGAATCCCTGCTATTTATTATGGAACAGAGCAGGCTTTTGATGGAAATGAAGGTTATCACGATTACAGCATAGAGGGTGGAAGGTTTGCGGAAGATAGATATATCAAAGAAGCAATGTTTGGCGGTGCTTTTGGCGCATTTCAAACAGCAGACTGTCATTTCTTCGATATCGACCATCCTACCTATTTGCGGATAGCTGCGATCGCGCGGATTCGCAACAGTCACGATAAAATTGGTAAAGCCTTGCGCCGTGGACATCACTACCTACGCGAAACATCCTTTTATAACTCTCCCTTCTCCATTCCCGGACAAGGCGAATTAGTTGCTTGGTCACAGACTTTATTTGACACAGAAGTGTTGATGGTACTAAATACCAACGGCTTAGAGAATCGCGGTGCAGAAGTCACAGTAGATACTTATATACATCCCCAAGACTCGACCATGACCTTTTTATACAAAAGCGATTGGAGCGATTCATATTTACGCCACCCACCCCGCGACCAAACTGTAGCCGTACAACATCATAACGACCGTCGCGCAACTGTGCGAATTGATTTGCCTCCTTCGGGAATGGTGATTTTAGCGTAAGCAAACATTAGCTTTTGGGCAAAGCTTTGAGATAAAAAACCTGGTTTAAATTTATAACCTTTTACTAGAAGCTTTGCCCCTGAAATTACTAAATATCTATGTTCTAATTTTTATAAGAAGAATTCAGAACTCAGGAGTCAGAATGGGCTAAACGCCCCGCTACCGCTAACAGAATTAAATTCTGTATGAGTGGATGATAGCGCAGCGTTAGCCAATACTACTCGGGTTTTAGATTTTGAACTCAGAATTGGGTTTGGGGAAAAGGTTAAAGGGGAAGGGTTAAAGGTTTTTTCTTTCCCTTTTCCCCTTCCCCTTTTCCCCTTAACCGACAAGTATTGCAGCGTTAGCGAGTCTGTGAGCGTCTGAATATTGGTTAAAACCTCGCCCCTGATGGGCGAAAAAAATTAAAATCGCCTTAAAACTCTATCCCTTTATGGGTAGAGTATTCTGAATTCTGTATTCTGACTCCTGTTTTATTAACTGTTTTTAATCTAATACGGTTTAGTAAAATCTAAAATTATTTGTCAAAGTCAATTTGTTAATTAGACATATTTATAGCAAAAAGTTTCGCTAAATACCTCTGAAGATTCATGAAAACCTGGATAAATATATTCCAATATTGAAGACTAAGATTTCAAGTAGCAAAATTATATCTCAAAACAGAGAATTACTATGGAGAATGTAATTACTTACAACAATGATAAAGGACTTCTTGCTTACATTCAATTCCTGGCATCTAGTGCCCTAAAATTTGGAGATGGTAATACTGATAGAGTATTTGACTTCGAGGACGCACTTGACCAAACAGAAATGGCACAGCTAGCTGTTAATGAACTAAAAAAAATCCCTGAAGTGAATACGTTGTTTACAGAACGCTGGCTACCAGCACCTTTCAATTTAGATGATTTAGGTAAACTCCCAGAGGGAACTTTAGGTCATGTTTATGCTAGAGAAATGAAAGCTAGAGGATTCGATCCCTACTTTTATAAAAAAGTTGCTGTTGTTGATGATATTTCCTATCTTAAAATGCTTTGGAGATCCACCCATGACATATATCATGTAGTCGCTGGATTTGACACAAATGGAATTGGTGAAATTGGTCTACAAGCTTTTTTCTTAGCTCAGACTCCAATTCCCATCAGCGTCATGCTTTTGAGTTTTGGCATGGTGATGATTAGCCTTTATCAACCTAATAATTTTAAAGCTTTGATGACAGAAATATCTCGTGGCTACAGGGTAGGTTCTCATACTCCAGGCAAGTTGATCGCGCAAAAATGGGATCAACTTTGGGATGTACAAGTCAGCGAAATTCGTGAGCGTCTGGGAGTGAATTCTATTTCGTAAAACTGGTATTTTGAGAGGTGGATTTGATAAAAATTGCAACACCCTGCACTTTAGGAGTACAGGGTGTAAAACAGCAGTAAAAATAAATAAGCTATATTTTTTGTGATTCCCAGTGTGTGCCCAATACTTTTCGGTTAAGGGGGAAAGGGGAAAGGTAAAGGGTTTGAATTTCCCTTTCCCCATTGCCCTTTAACCTTTCCCCAGACCAAAAGAGAGATTATTGGGTTTATCCGAAAAGTATTGAGTGTGTGCCTATTTACCTCAAAGCCAATCTCGATAAGCAGATATTTCATTTACGCTGATTTCAAACGGCATCCCCTTGCCAAATGGCGGATAAACGCGGATTTTTCCATTGCTAGCAAACCGCTCTAACCTATTACCCAACTGAGCAATATTGCTAACTATATGCCAGTAAGATACTAAGTCAGGGCAGTCAACAATTAATGTTAGGATGCTAGCATTTGTTGTGATATACCACTGACAATTAGACAATAAGACTCGCGTAATGCGATCGCAAGCTAGATAAAAGCATCTTCCAGTAGACTGTTCTAGCTCCATCTGCAACATTCCATCCTCTTTTGTTACCTCAGTGGGAGGTAAATCATCGGGAGGAAGCAGGTATAGTTTAGAAGACATAATTTCGCACCTCTTGGTTGTAGCGCGTCAAACTCTCCAGGTTTTTTTGCAAATCCGCAGACGAGGGTTTGAGGGCTAGGGTAGCTAAATTTAATTCGTCTTGAAATTTCTTGATTTTGTCTCGACAAGTCTCCACATCACCGATAATTGAGTTCTCAATCAAATAATCTTCGTCGAAACAAATATTTGTACGGTCAAATGGTTTTTGGTTGGAATTTGCACTATTCTGCAATACTTGAGCCGTATTAGCTTTCATTTTCTGGCTAAATTGGCGGATGAAAGGCAATGCCTCACTCACTGCTTCATCAAATGTTTTGCCAACATAAAAAAAGCGTGCCAGCACGAAGTTTTCTGCACCACTAGAATTTAAGGCTCGATATTTAGCAACAGTATCCTTCAATCTATGTAGGGAGAATGGCGGCCCACCCATCAAGCTGAAGGAATGTTTCGCGGCAAGTTCGATACCATCATCGCCGCCAGTGGCAACATACACTGGTACTTGACTCTGCAATGGTTTTGGGTAAATTGTCAGGCGATCGCACTGATAATACTTGCCATTAAATGATACATCAGTTTCATATAAAAGCTTTTGAACTAATGCGATCGCCTCTAGCATCTTAGGACGGGCTTCACTTGGGAGTGTCGCAAAATGCTTATTTTGTTGGGGAAAGGGGCCGCCTTTGGCAACTCCAAATAATAATCGTCCATTGCACAGGTTATCCAGAGTGGCAATATCCTCCGCTACCCGAATTGGGTTATGGAATGGCAGTAACACCGCCGCAGTGCCCAATTGGATAGTTGAAGTCAATCCCGCCAAGTGTGCCATTAACAGCAACATAGACGGGCTGAGATTGGATTCACTAAAATGATGCTCACTCACCCAGGCTGACTCAAAACCTAAACTTTCTGCCTGTTTTATCAGCGCGATTTGCTCAGAAATAGCACGACGAGCATCTTGGTGATGATTATCGTAATTGCAGAAAATTCCAGTTTTCATTACTTGCTTTGATACTTTGTGCTGGCTATTCTAGTGGTCAATAGGTTTGTAGTAAGCACTTTAGTGCTTCAATATTTGAGGACTAAAGTCTTCACGACAAACACCTTTACTCCTCTTCATTAATACGATCAAAGACTAATTTGCCACCCACTGCAACTCCAACCATAGCCGTGGGTTATTGTGTTTGATGTTCGACATCGGATCGCGCAATAATCGTTTGGCATTCATGCAGACTACCTGTACTAGACCCATATTGTCTGCAACTTCTCTGAGAATTTCTTTGTGGGCTTGCACATAGGAAATCATTTCGTCAGAGCAATAAATTCCTATATATTGCAACCGTCGAGCAGGTCGTCCCCAAAAACAGGTGATGACTTTCACATAACACCCATCTAGTAATTCCCCAACTTTTGGGTAGTAGTGGTTGAGGACTCTTGTGAATTCTTTGGCTAAGATATCTTCAGCAATCATTGGAACTGATATTTCTGTAGCGTCCATCACGCTATTTAATATAACATAATTTTATCAATTAAATATGACAAAATACCTTATAAGGCTTAAATAAAATATTAAATATTACATAAAAAAAGAGGTGTACCTTATTTGGTATCACCTCCGATTTGCGTAAAGCATCTTTATATTGAATGAAATATCAAAGTATTGATTTGAATACCTCGAACACGGCTATCAATACAAAACCCACCTCTGTGGGTTAGTTTTTAATTAGCGTGCAAGATTAACCGCGATTTCTCATCGACAGGTATATTTGCCAAGGATAGATGCTCCCAAATACTCTGATATCAAAAATCATGAATTCAAATAAAATGTATTTAATTAGCACATTTCAAGATTGAATTCTAAATGTTGAATTTTTAATTATTATCGAGCATTGCGTTCACAAACTAATACCTCTGCTATGATATCTGGCACATTTACAAAATCTGTGAAGCCTTCAGAACCACGTATTGGTGATATAAATGTATAGTTTGGATCGCAAGCTCCAGTGTCATATACTTGAATAAACCATCTATCGGGAAATCCTTCTACACCTAATTCCACAGTGTACCAACTCTCGCCAATCAGACGAGAGTTAAAGATTGTGAACCACTCCCGATTCTCTTCTGAAATATTCCAATCTGCCATGAGCAGTTCTAAAGCGATTTGTCCCGCATCCGTTGAAGTCAACAGCATTTTTACTCCTTATTGGCAGCTTCAGGATTTTCAACTTCAGTATTGGGAACTTCTGGGTATAAACCCAATTCTTTAGCTAGCTCACGCGCCACAAAAAATAAAAACTTGGCACCATCTTGATTGCCTTCATGGGCAAACATCGTTGCTACTTGTAACATTGTTTCTACGAAACCAGAGTCAATTAATTCTGGCTTAGATTCTAAAATTTCTGGTTCTTGACCATTAGGGCATTTGAGCAATTCATCAATCAGATTAAAATACAGTTGCTGGCGTTGTTCTGACATGGTGTTTTGTTTTGGTTGATTTTAGTGAGTTAATTGGGAATTGGTCACTGTTCGATACTTTGTTGCCACAGTCTTTCCAACATTTCAACTTGTTCTTTTAAAACAGCCGCACGATGTACAAGATATCTGTCGTAAAAGAGAATTCCAAACCCAACACAAATAGGAGTTAACAAGAAGAACCATTGCAAGATAGCGGCAAATTTATATTGTTCAGCAACAGTCAGCATTTGATGAATCACATTACGGTCAGAGGATTGGATGCTAGTCTGAGGGGAATGTGTAACCTCTGTCTGGGAAGCCAAGTCGGGAGCATTTTTGGTAGTCTTGTTAACTTCGTAGACTAAATTCTGGGATTTTACTAAATCCAGATGTCGCTCCCAAACTATGCCAAATACTACTAGTTCTGGAGAAAGCACTGTTAAAATAACTACGCAAACTGTAAGAACATTTAAAAGTTTGGCTTTCATCTTGGCTCTCCCTTGCTAGGTAGTATGCACCCAGTAAGAAAATATCATTTGCTGTTTATCTGAAACAGTTTTGATATTAAAATATGTGTAAACGGTAATTTTCACAATTATTAGCTGTCAGTTGGTTTTCTAATTATCACTGACTACTGACCACTGAAAAGTTACTAACATTTTCGCAAAACGTAGGATTATTCAATCAGAAAGAACACACTTAGATTCTCGAATGTGGTTTCATCTTACTCTCAAAAGGGAGATTAAGAAGTCCCCCCTAGTTCACTCAGCTTTCGCTCAGGAATGTTGGGGGGTAGAGGGGAATCTCTGCGTAAATCCTATACGATTTATATCAGTCGCTCTCCACAAAACAGTTTACCCTAGCTCTGTTAAGATTATTAAATTCATTAGAATAGTACTCAACGGCTGTAATCCTTATCAGATAAGTATTATAAAAAAATATTGGGGTATGGGTGCTAGTGTTTTTGAGATGGGGTGCTAGTGTTTTTGAAGTGGGGTTCTGGTGTTTTTGTACTCAATCTAAAAGCAATGTAGGCACAGCTTTAGAACTGTTTTTAATGCAAGTTTTAGTAGACAAAATCTGTACTCAAAAGTAAATATCGATATCTTTTGATAAAGATAAACTAATAAATTTAGAAAGTCCATTAAATATTTTGAAACTAAGTTATATTTCCCTAACAAATAGAGAATGATGATAAAAAATATTCATATATACAGAATTATAAAAATTGATCTTAGCCTAAGAGACAACAGTCAGCAATTCCAAATGGTAAAATAAAAGAATGGCGAACTAGACATCTGCTGAAGTGAGAATCAATGAGAGCATCTGATAAAAGTTCTTCCTAAACTTTCAGATTTTGTGGTTTAGTTAGAATACATAGTATATGCACTCATTGGCACTAAACTGCAAATTAAATACACAAAAGCTTATTGTTATAAGTAAATACTCTGTACTAAGATTTAGGATTTTAGGAGTTAAATAATGCGAATTGCTCAAGACATAACAGAACTGATTGGACGAACTCCTTTAGTTCAACTGAACAAGATTCCTCAAGCTGAGGGAGTAGTAGCAAGGATAGTTGTCAAATTAGAAGGCATGAACCCAGCAGCTTCGGTGAAAGACCGCATTGGGTTAAGTATGGTACTTTCAGCAGAAGCGGCTGGCTCAATTGAGCCTGGAAAGACTATTTTAGTTGAGCCTACTTCAGGTAATACAGGAATTGCTCTAGCGATGGTAGCAGCAGCACGTGGCTACCGTTTAATTTTGACAATGCCAGAGACGATGAGCCAAGAACGACGCGCTATGTTGAGAGCTTATGGCGCGTCTTTAGAATTGACACCAGGCGCGGAAGGAATGCGGGGAGCGATTCGCAAAGCCGAAGAGATTGTGGCTAATACTCCCAATGCTTTTATGCTGCAACAGTTCCGCAACCCTGCCAATCCTAAAGTTCACCAAGAAACTACCGCCGAAGAAATTTGGACAGATACAGACGGAGAAGTGGATATCGTCATTGCTGGGGTAGGTACTGGTGGGACGATTACCGGAATTGCAGAGGTACTTAAAGGTCGTAAAAAGACTTTTAAGGCGATCGCAGTTGAACCCAGCAACAGCCCAGTTCTCTCAGGTGGTGAAGCCGGGCCACACAGAATTCAAGGTATTGGTGCCGGATTTATCCCAGACGTTCTTCGCCTAGAATTGGTTGATGAAGTAATTAGAGTCAGCGATGAACAAGCGATCGCTTACGGGCGACGTTTAGCAAAAGAAGAAGGCTTATTATCTGGGATATCCTCTGGTGCAGCTTTGTGCGCTGCCATTCAAGTAGGTAAACGTCCAGAAAATGCCGGACGTTTAATCGTGATGATTCAGCCTTCCTTCGGCGAACGTTATCTCAGCACCCCCATGTTTCAAGACTTGTCATTAGAAACTGCTGGCGTGCGTTAAAGATAAGACTTACGCAAACAATAGTCAAAAAGAAAGATTTTCTTCTTAGGGCAATTCATGAATTGCCCCTACCGCGTGTATTGTTTCGTGAGTTTTAAAAGAGAGTAAGATTTGGTCTGGGGAAAGGTTAAAGGGCAATGGGGAAAGGGAAATTCAAACCCTTTCCCTTTCCCCTTTCCCCCAAAACCCGAAAAGTATTGCCTCCTACCCCCTACTTCTAAACGCCAACTACAACGTTCTTGCTGACTTTCTGACAAATTGGAATGCGGATTTGAAACTCTGCCCCCTCACCTGGTTCTGAGATGCAAGAGAGTGAGCCACCATGTTTTTCAGTGATAATTTGGTAGCTAATCGACAAACCCATACCTGTCCCTTTACCCACAGGTTTTGTGGTGAAAAAAGGATCGAACAAGCGGCGCTGAACAGACTCCGGTATACTTAAACCATTGTCTGCAATCCGAATTTCGATTTGATTAGCATCAATTTGTTCAGTGTAAATAGTTATGGTTGGAGTTATTATTTGTCCTTGATTATCCGCTAATGACTCTTCCAAAGCATCGATCGCATTACTCAATACATTCATAAACACTTGATTGAGTTGCCCTGCATAGCATTCCACTTGGGGTAGGTTGCGGTAGTGTTTAACAAGCTCAATACCAACACGATCTGACTTTTCTTTGAAGCGATGTTGCAGAATCATTAGGGTACTATCAATCCCCTGATGAATATCAACGGCTTTAATCTCGGCTTCGTCCATGCGTGAGAAGGTTCGCAGAGAAGCGACAATTTGCCGAATTCGGTCTGCTCCAACCCGCATAGAAGACATTAGTTTAGGTAGGTCTTCCAGCAAAAATTCTAAGTCAATTGCTAGAGCTTCTTCCTGAATTTCTAGATGGGGAGATGGGTAATGTTTTTGGTAAAGTTCCAATAGTCTTAGCAACTCTTGGGTATAGCCGTTGGCATGGGTCAGGTTGCCAAAGATAAAATTGACGGGATTGTTGATTTCGTGAGCAACGCCAGCTACCAATTGCCCTAAGCTTGACATTTTCTCAGTCTGCACAAGATGAGCTTGGGTTTGTTGCTGTTTGTACAGAGATTTTTCTAGTTGTTCGGCTTTTTCTCGCTCTCGCATTTCAGATGCTTGCAAAGCTTCATTATTAGCTTCCAGTTGTTGCGAATAAGCTTGTAGGTTGGTGTACAGACGGGCGTTCTCGATCGCAATCGAAATTTGTGCTGTCAACAGACTCAGGACATTCACTCGTTCTGAAGTAAAAGCACCAGGAATAAGATTATTTTCCAGGTAAAGAAGACCAGTAAACTTGCCAGAGTGAATCAGTGGTAGACACAAAATCGATTTAGATTGGTGAGTGCCGATATAATCATCAGCCGCAAAGCGAGAGTCTTTAACAGCATCGTCTAAAATCAGGCTTTCTCTGGTTCTTTCGACATAATTGAATAAGGCAACCGGAAGTGAGAGTAAATGAGTTTCATCTTCAAAGTTAACAACAACGCTAACGTTCTTACCTTCAATTACTCCCGTCGCTTCTAGCATCCATTGATTCTTATGCTTGACAATAAAGTAACCTTGTTGAGCGCCAGCATTTTCGATGACATTTTTCATCAATTTTTCGAGCAAGCGACTCAGCACCATTTCTTCTGACAAGACTTGTGAAGCTTTCATCACCGCCATCAAGTCGAGAATTTCAGCCCCTCCGCTAGTCGTGGAGCTTGTTTGAATATTGTGCAGGTAATTCGTTTCTAGTTTTTCTGTGTTTGATTGCACAATCAATTGCGGATAGCGTGCTTCTAAATCTTTGACTTTAGCGATCGCTCCCCAATGGCTATAGGTGTAGTAAGCATTTGTCATGTATGTTTGGGCAATGGCTTGTTTACCCCATGACCAATAGAATTTGGCAGCAAGTTCGTGAGCGATCGCTTCTTCGTTGATATACTCGTTTTGTTTGGCAAGTGCGATCGCCTTGTCATACATCTCGATAGCTTCGATTTTTTCCCCTAAAACCCGATGCCGCTCTGCCTCTACTAGATAGAATTTGTGTAAATGATTCGTTGGGGCATGATGCGCCCATTTTTGCATTTTTTCTTGATTAGCTTGGACGCGATCAATAATTGCGTGTTGTTCTGATGCTTGGCGATCTGGATATATCGCTAACCTTACTAAAGAATCGTAAAAATGAAATAGAGGAACAAGAGGCAATCCTACCACTACGTTTAAATACTTCTCTGCTAGAGCAGTATTTTCAATCGCTTCTGAGTAATTTTCAAACCAGTAACTAAGTAAAAGTTTGTTCCAATATATGTAGGCAACTCCCAATCTGTCGTTCGCTTGCTCGTGCAATTGAAACGCAATCTGCTCATCGCAGGCTTCACCCTTTAGAAGGCAGGGATTTTCACTTTTTCCGAGCAGATTTAATGTAGCCTGCCGATAGGTTTCTAGATAATGAAGCGGTGTTTCTTGCTTGATTTTATGAATAGCATCTCTATTGATAGCCATCTCTCTTTCAAGGACAGTCAGTTCTTTGCCGCTAAAGTAAGCGAGATAAGAGTACATTAGTAGACCATAAGCAGCAAATTCTAAATCACCTGTCTCCAGTCCGCTAGAGTAAACTGACACAAAAGGTTCTAAGGTTTCTCTCAGATGATCTTTCCAAGGTCGGATAAATGTATTTACTATCAGGAGTGTCTTGGCTTTGATTTCTTGAGCATTTAACTTTGACACTAGAGTTAAAGCTAATTGACCGAACTGATAACCTGAATCAATATCTCCTACAACTCCGCAAAGAAGAAGACCATAATTGGCATAAGCAAAGGGAGAGACAGAAGCATTACCATATTGAACGGATAAATTTACTTGTTTGCACACCGTCAAAGGCACCAGTGCTGGCGCAGCCATGTATGCAGGAGCAAAAATACTTGACATGATTCTCATCGCTGCTAATTTATAGCGATCGGTCATTTGAGGCAGGTTAACTAAATCTTCAATTCGCGTTCCACTCAAAATTGCCGCAGTTTCTCCTAGTGCCTGCCCAATATCTGACGCGTTCGGCTCTTGGGGAAACTCTACTCCTAAGAGTTTTAAAACTTGTAGCCCCGTACTAACCGCTTCTAGCAGCCTGTTCTGCCCTATGTAAGCTTGGATCTGGACTTCATAGACTTTCACTTTGTGCAGCAGCGTTTTAGCGCGCTTTAGCACAACCTCAACGCATCTCTGCATTCCTTCAAAATCACCGTTCAAAAAAGCTGCCTCTGCTGCTTCCTCATGCAGTGCTAATGTTAGGTCATACTGAGTGTGCCAACTATCTTCTGCTAACAATCCTAGACCGACTTGCAAATATTTGATGGCGGAATCGTGCGCTGTGGCTGCTTTTGCCCTTTTACCTGCGATCAGATTGAGTTCTACAAGTTGAGATTTTTCTGTTTCAGATATTAGTAAATCAGTACCATAATTCAGTTGGTTAACTAAAGCAAATATATTTTCTTTGCGTTCTTCTGGTGTAGTCTTTTGCAGCAGTAATTGACCAATTTTCAGATGCGTTGCTTTCTTCTGCTCATCGGGAATCAGAGAATACGCAGCTTGTTGTACTCGGTCATGTAAAAACTTGTAGTCAACTTTAACATCAGTTAAGGTAACGCCGCCTGAATCATCCTGAGTAAACGCTAAGGGAATTTTGTAATCCTGGTTTAACGGCAAAATTAGCCCAGCTTGAAGGGCTGACCACAATTGCGCCGCAGTTGTTAAAGAAGATGCTTCATTAACGATCGCTAATACATCCAGATTGAACGTGTTGCCAATACAAGCAGCCAGTTTAAGGACTTCCTGTGTTTCTGGTGACAGTTTGCGAATATTTCTCGCCGTTAATTCAACCACGTTTAAGTCGGTAAGACCGATCGCTTGAATATGTTGGATATCCCACTGCCAAACTCCAAACTGGAAGTCATACGTTAACAAGTCTTCTTGATGTAGAGTTTTTAGCAGTTGTGTTAAGAAAAAAGGGTTTCCTCCAGTTTTGTGAAATAATAATTCTGCTAGTGGCTTGCTGGCTTCTGTGTGATTCAAAGTATCGCTAATTAACGCTTCCACATCTGTTACCTGCAACGGTGATAAGACAATGTTATTCACCACTGCATTTGCTGTTTGAATCTTGTTCAAACCCATCATCAGTGAATGGGTAGGCGACACTTCGTTATCGCGGTATGCTCCAATTAACAATAAATATTTGCGCTCGCTATCTGTCATCAATAGCTCAATTAAGTTCAGCGATGCCGAATCTGCCCACTGCAAATCATCGAGAAACACAACCAAGGGATGGTCTTGGGTCGTGAATACGCCAATGAATTGCCCAAAAACGCGATTGAAACGATTTTGAGATTCAGCCGCACCCAGTTGTGTTACTGGTGGCACAGTTCCAATAATTAGTTCGACTTCGGGAATCACATCGATAATGACTTGCCCATTCTCTCCCAACGCAGTTAAGAGTTTCTCTTTCCAAACTTGGATTTGGGCTTCGCTTTCGGTAAGTAATTGCTGAATCAAGGATTGGAATGCTTGAATCAAGGATGCATAAGGAATATTGCGCTTGAACTGGTCAAACTTGCCTGCAATGAAATAACCCCTTGCTCCCACAATGGGTTTATGAACTTCATTGACGACACTCGTCTTTCCAATCCCCGAATAACCAGAGACGAGCATGAGTTCGCTACTATCACCTGCCACACGCTTAAACGCAGCCATCAATGTTGCTACTTCTGCTTTGCGGCCGTATAGCTTTTGCGGAATCAAAAAATGCCCAGATTTATCCTGTCTTCCCGGTACAAAGTTTTCAATCTTTCCAGTCGTTTGCAGTTGAAACAAACATTCCTCTAAATCCGCTTTCAGTCCCCAGGCGCTTTGATACCGCTCTTCTGCTGTTTTCGCTAATAATTTTAAAATAATTGCACTAATGGCTTCTGGCACATCTCCCAAGACGCGGCACACGGTTTCGCTACAGGGTGCGGCTGGCGTTTTGGCAATGTGACAGTGGATCAACTCCATCGCATCAACAGCTTCAAAGGGCAAAATACCCGTCAGCATTTCATATAAAGTTATACCCAGCGAATAAAAATCGGTGCGATAGTCAACCGCCCGATTCATTCTCCCTGTCTGCTCAGGTGACATATATGCAAGCGTACCTTCGAGCAAATTCGGATTGCTCAAGGTGGGATTTTCTTTATCAAGTCGTGAGGAGATACTGAAGTCAATCAGTTTGGCTTCGCCAGAATCGGGGTCAATTAAAATATTGTGCGGTTTAATATCTTTATGAATAATTTGTTGGGCGTGCAGTTCTCCTAAAATTTGTGCCAGATTAATCCCCACCTTGAGGAAAGTAATCAAGGTGGTTGTTTGAGTTGCAATTAGTTCTTGGAGCAAGCAACCCGGAATGTCTTCTAAAATTAAAGCCAGTCCATGCTGATAATTCTTTAATTCATAAGCTTTAACAATGCCAGGAATTTCCAGAGTCTCAATGATTTGATATTCGTGGCGCAGTCTAGCTATGTCTTCTAAGAGCGGATGTTCGCATAAGAGAGTTTTGATAATGACAGAGGCGTTATCAGTTTCTCGCCGTCCACGATAAATGACGGTTTTACTACCGGAGTGAAGGGTTTCGAGGAGTTGATAGCCAGATAAAGTAGCTGTCATTGTTTTTTATTCTTGCAATATTAAGCATACTTACTATGCCCATGCAAGTTTAGCTTTGTAACATTTGTGACAAAAAGCAGCATTATTTCACGAGATGTTACAAATACTAATTCACTCCAAACTTGTCTACTGAGTTTGAGAGCATTGTTACATCTCAAACTCAATAACTCAGGTTTTAACAGATTACCTCAGTGCAAAAGTCCTGTACTAATGTTTACAGTTGCCTTGCTTTTGGTGTTGTTGAGAACCTTGACCATGATTATGATCTTTACCGTGGGAACAATTTTGCAAATCTTGCTTCAAAAGCTTGTCGCTGATTTCTTGCAAGGATTCATCCACAGCTTGTAAGCCAATCCAAGTATCAATTTTTTGTACATCAAATCCTACCTCACGGCGATCGCCTACTTCTAACAAAGGACGACGAATTAGCAGTGGTTCTTTCAGCATCAACGCCAAAGCGGTTTGTTCATCCACTTTTTCAGGAACCACCTCACCAGATTTTATCTTGGGGGCGGAAAGATTAAACCATTCGACTACGGGGCGATCGCCAAAAAATGAGCGCAACCGTTCAGCTGTCCAAGCTTCTTTTAGCAGGTTCTGTGGTATCACCTCATGACCAGCAGCTGTTAGCAAAACTTTTTGCTTAACACCACCTTTACAACCTGGTTTGCTATAGAAAATTACCCTTGCCATTCAACTATCTCCTAATTACTCTTTAGCGCTAAAGCGCCAACTACGAACCGATGAAATTAAAAATTCCTAGCTTTATGGCTAACTAAGTCAAACTCAAACCTCTCATTCGGATCGGTTTCGCCATAAATATTAAAAGTCACAGTTGGTTCATCACCCACTGCTTCTACACTGTGAATTGCATCGGGAGTAAAGCTAATAATGTCTCCTGGGAAGAGAGTTACCTCTCCCGTTGCTTCAATCTTGTCCTGAAATTCTGGGCTATTGGTGCGTCGCCAAAAAGTATTTTTTTCCTGGCCTTTTAGCACCGCCACGATTCCCCATGTTCCATGATTATGAATGTTTGAACGGGTTCCCGGTGCAAATGTTACTGTTTGCACTGTTAACGGAAAACCCAATTCATCATATAGGAGTAAAACAGAGTTTCCCGTTTTGGGTGAAGGCTCTAAATGTTGACTTTGTACCCAGTAGGAATTTACAATCAAGCGCCTTACGAGCATCCGAATTTCTGGCAGACAACTGGTTTCATTGTCACTGCCATTGAGAACATCTTCCACCTCAGTTAAAAACCGATAAAGGCGGTAATTTTCTCTCAATAAATCCCAGGCTCTTACAGATTTACAGGCTTGATGCTGACCGTCCCCTGTTAGCAGCCAATCCCTACCTTTCATAACTGTTTAAATTGATAGCTGAGAAGATTGGATCACAATGATCGGTGAGACATTAGGAATATTACCATTACCTACAGGAGCTTTAGTAGGTATGGTAATCACAGGGAAGATAGAGTTACTATCGGTAGCTGCTCCTAATAGAGAATAGGATTTAGTAGATAACCAATTGTTCATGATTTTCACCTTGACTTTTCATTGCTGACTAATTAATCGTCTTCTTCTGCTGGACGTGTTAAAATATCGAGCAGAATCCCAGAACCAAAATCATTTTTTTCGTCTATCTGTTTGACTCTGGTGCTGATCTCTTTTGCTTGCTCAATTTCTCCTAACTTTGCTAGCACTAATCCAGAAGCAGCATAAGCATTTAAGTACAATCGAATTTGTGGATCTTCTTTGCGATTGACTAATATAGGCTGAAGTTGCTCCCAGTCATCAGGAAATTTCTCTAGTTCTTTAATTTTATCTAATAATTTAACTGTTGTTTGTAATGCAAGAGAATAATTATTTTTATAATAGAAAAATCTATATGCTGCTATCAATACATCTGTATTTTCACCAGTCTGTGCTAAAGCTTGTTGAATATATTTTTTGGATTCTGATGTATTTTCCCAGTTCTGTGCAGCTAAAATTAATAGGTTTTTGATGTCATCTGGAACCTGGAACCATGAAAATTTGTTTGCATCAAGTTGCATAATAATTTTTTGCGCGTAGGCAATAGGGAATAGGCAATAGGCAATAGTAAAAAAGTAATAATAATTACCAATGCCTAATGCCCAAGTTAAAACAAAGTGAGAACGTACACCAAGGTGAATAATACAATCCAAATAATGTCTACGAAGTGCCAGTAAATTTCTGTCATTTCGATGAAAGTATGATTAGTGGCAGAATATTCACCGGGAAGACGCGATCGCCACAATGCACGTAATATCAATAACAGTCCTACAAAAACGTGCAAACCGTGGAACCCGGTCATGATATAAAAGCAGTTGGCGAAGACGTTGGTAGTCAGTCCGTATCCCAATGTTGAGTACTCATAAACCTGACCAGCCAAGAAAATTGCACCCATGATTGCGGTAATTGCGTACCATAGTTGCATTCCCTTGACGTTATTCTTTTTAATCGCCGTATCACCAAAGTGAATGACGAAACTACTAGACACCAGAATAATGGTGTTAATCGTCGGTACGAGTAGTTCTACTTCACTCCCTTCTGGAGGCCAAACTGGTGTAATACCTCGGAAAAACAAGAAAGTGGCAAAAAATCCCCCAAACATCAGGGATTCAGAAGCGAGGAATGTCAACAATCCCCAAACTCTTAAATCTGGATGTTCTTCGTGTCCTGCACTGTGATCTTCGCTCGTGGTTGTAGCTATAGTCATAGATTTTTTGACAATATTACCTACGTCTGTTGTGGAAGCTTGAATAAAGAATGAAATCTGAATCAGCAAAATTTCCATTCTTTATCCAAAATCCTTGTTTAGCCAAACTCTTGGCTTGTTCAGAAATTCTCAAAATTCCGAGTTCCGTGTTCTGAATTCGGGCATCCGTTTATTGAATTCGGGTATCCGTTTATTGAATTCAGGTGTCCGTTTATTGAATTCGGGCATCCGTTTATTGAATTCAGGTGTCCGTTTATTGAATTCGGGTATCCGTTTATTGAATTCGGGCATCCGTTTATTGAATTCGGGCGTTCGTGTTCCAAGCCAATACAGTTCAGTTAAGCATCTCTTTCTTCTCTCTGCGTTCTCTGCGTTCTCTGCGCCTTGGCGGTTCGTTAAAAAAACGACTTTGGTAACAGAGTTTTAGCCTTAACTGAACCGTATTGGGTTCCAAGCTTGGAGTTTTGAGTTCCCAAATCTAATGACTAGAAATTTCAGTGACTTTGAGTGCGATCGCAATACTGAATTTAGCAACTAAGCACTAGCTTCCGGCGTTGCAGATGGCTGTACTTCATTACTATGACCATGACCGTAGTCATAAGGGCCATGAGTCACAACCGGCAACACTTCCCAGTTTTCAATTGCAGGTGGTGAGCTAGTTGTCCATTCTAAAGTCAAAGCTTGCCAAGGATTATCACCAGCCAAAGGCCCTTTCAACCAACTGTAGATCATGTTGATAGCGAAAGGAATTACCGATATCCCCAAAACAATTGAACCAAAGGTACAAATTTGATTGAGGTCGAGAAATTGGGGGTCATACATTGCCACCCGTCTGGGCATTCCTTTCAAGCCCAACTCGTGCATGGGTAAAAAGGTCAGATTTGTGCCGATGAAGGTGAGGGCGAAATGAATCCGTCCCAAGCTTTCATTCAACATTCGTCCGGTCATTTTGGGGAACCAGTGATAAATACCGGCATAAATGCCAAACACGGAACCGCCAAACAGAACGTAATGGAAATGTCCGACAACATAATATGTGTCATGGACATGAACATCAAAAGGCGCTGTTCCCATAGTTACACCACTTAAGCCGCCCATAACAAACATGGACAACAAACCAATGGCGAAAAGCATCGCACCGGTGAAGCGGATTTTACCACCCCAAAGGGTAGCAACCCAGGCAAAAATCTTTACGCCAGTGGGAACTGCAACAATGAGGGTGGAGATGGTGAAGAACATCCGCATCCAACCGGGTGTACCACTGGTAAACATGTGGTGTACCCAAACGAACAAACCCACAACGCAGATGGCTACACTAGAATAAGCGATCGCTTTATAACCAAAAATTGGCTTGCGGGAGTGAACTGGAATTACCTCCGACATGATGCCGAAGATAGGCAGAATCATTAAATATACTGCCGGGTGAGAATAAAACCAGAATAAGTGTTGATAAATTACAACGTTACCGCCTGCATCTGGTTTAAAGAAGGAAGTACCAAAGTTGAGGTCAAACAACAGCAGAACTAAACCGGCTGCTAATACAGGTGTGGAAAGCAACGCTAGAATGGAGGTTGCCAAGATTGCCCAGCAGAATAGGGGTACTTGATCCCATTTCATGCTAGGAACCTTCATCATCAAAATGGTGATTACGAAGTTCAGCGAACCCAAAATTGAGGAAGTTCCCACCAAAACGATCGCCAGTATCCACATAGTTTGAGCGATTGGTGCTGTCACCAAACTCAAAGGTGGATAAGCTGTCCAGCCAGATTGCGAACCACCAAAAATGAAACTACCTAATATGAGTAATCCTGCTGGTGGGTTTAACCAAAAGGCGATCGCGTTTAGCTTCGGAAACGCCATATCCCTAGCACCGACCATCAACGGCACTAAATAGTTACCAAATCCGCCAATAGCGCTAGGGACAATCCACAGGAAGATCATGATCGTCCCGTGATTGGTCATGAAAGCGTTATACAGATTGGGGTCGAGTACGTCTGATTCTGGTGTTGCCAATTCCACCCGCAGAGCGATCGCCATCAATCCGCCGATGAGATAGAAGACAAACGCCGTCACCAGGTATTGAATACCAATAACCTTGTGGTCAACATTAAATGTAAAATAATCTTGCCATTTCCACGCCTTCGGATGCGAGGTGTGGCCAGCCACCATTTTCGGTTTATTTTCTTCTGGTGGAGTATTCCGTGGAAATTCTACCTGCGTCATATTTTTATCCTTTGTCCTTTGTCATTTGTCTTTTGTCCGTTGTCTTTTGTCCGTTGTCATTCGTCAGTTGTCATTCGTCAGTTACCAATAACTAATGACCAATGACTAATGACCAATGACTAATGACTAATGACCAATGACCAATGACTCTAGAGTTGCTGCACTGATTCCCATATCATGGGTGTGGGGTGCTAGAAACTCTGATGTTGATAAGTCGGCTGGATTAACAGCAACGACTTGATTGAGGTTTTGCTGTTGAGCAATCTGGTTTTCTGTCCGCCAGTTCTCATAAGCTTCTGGTGTGTGGACAATTACCTCTGTCCGCATTGAACCGTGATAACCACCGCATAACTCAGCACAAACTACGGGATATGTACCTGGTTTGGTGGCAACAAATCGTAGTTCGGTAGGAATACCGGGAAGTGCATCTTGCTTCAAGCGGAAGTTTGGCACCCAGAATGAATGAATTACATCTTGTGCTGAAAGGTTGAGTTGGACATCAGCACCGACAGGTATGTGCAATTCCCCAGAGGTAATGCCACTATCGGGGTAATTAAATATCCAGGCATACTGTATGCCTTTGACATCAACAACTAAATCGGCTGGTTTGTTTAGGGTTTGAGGAGACGCGCCAATACCGATTGTCGGGGCGATTGTTGGAGCAGCTGTTGCTTCAGAGGTATCGCTGAGTGTAGCTGCAAGGGCGGTTCCCGGCTGATGAGCAACATGAGCCGCTGAATGAGGATGACCAGCAGGCTCAAAACCGCCCATTTGGTTAAAAACATCTACACTGTAGATGCCCAAACCGAGGACAATCACTGTTGGAATTGCTGTCCAGAAGATTTCTAAGGGAACGTTACCTTCTATTGGTAAACCATCGGTATCATCACCGCGACGGCGACGAAACTTCACCAAAAAAATCAGAATAGTTCCTTCTACCACCAAGAAGAGTGCGATCGCAATGGTAAACATGACGTTGAAAAAACCGTCTACCAAAGGCGCTTGTAGCGATGCCTGCATTGGCATGAGAGTGTGGTTTTGACCGATCCAAATGCTGATTGCTGTAACTACTATCCCAGCAACCAGAGTCCATAGTGATACAGGAACTTGTTGCATACATGCTACCTGTGTAAACAGTCTTTTATAGGTACTGGGTATTGGGTACTGGGGATTGGGGATTGGTAATTGGTCATTGGGAATTGCTATCTATTCCCCGTTCCCCATTTCCCATTTCCCATTCCCCATTCCCTTTTCACTTATTAACTTTCTAACGTGCAGCCATAAAAAAAGGGGGAAAATTCCAGATTTTTTCCATATCCTTCCCCCAGAAAATTACAAATTATATTTCAACTCCTATGAAAAAGTTAGCCCCCTGCTTTCAAAAAAGCTAGTTGTTCCAAGAGGGCACTGTTGACCTAATATTGATTAGGCTATATTAGCAGCAAGTTTAATTTTGTTAATAGCTAACATTTTACGATTTACGGATTTGTTTACTGTGAACTATTTATTAGTGACAGTAAATACTTAGTGTTCCCCTCAAGTTACCTTGCCTAGCGTATTTTCGCTTTCTACAAACAGTGCCTCCTTGAATTAACAACAATCTTGACTAACTTCAAATACCTTAATTATTTACTGCAACATGGGTGTAGCAATTCTTTGGACAAATGCGGGAACACGCTTCACAACCAATACAGTTTTCTGGAGAAGTAACTGCCATTACTTTCCGTTCAATTTCTTCATCATCTTCGTCTTCTACGAATTCACCTTCTTCATTGAGTGCCTTCAAACCTAGCACGTTGTATCCGCACACTTTAACACATCTGCCACAGCCGATACATTTATCTTTGTCAATTTTCTGAGCAAATTTTGGTGTCCAAGCCTTTCCGCCAAATGTCAAACCTGTGAGTTGCGCCATGAATAAATCCTCGGCTTTTTTGCCTATCAATCTGTTTGTGCATTAATCATCATATTATCCTAATCTTTTCTTTTTTTGTATTCAAAACTCACTTTCGCTTCATAAAAAATCGATGATTTTGAACACAATGAGAAATCATTTTTTAAACCACAAATAGATGCAAAATATTGCCAATAATAATTGCAATACTTAAAATTCTCTCGTTCTTCCGATCCGTATGGAAAGGCATTTATTGAGTCTCTGACTCAATATCTGACTGGAAGCAGTAGCCCTTAATCAGCCACTCCCATGCAAAGCATAGAAAAGAGAGACGCATAAATTACAACTTTGAGACCTACCCTCGTCGGCAAAGGCTTATGTAAATGCAAGTATATCGATAAAAGTGATGATATTATTTTTCAAATATTTTTAGCTTTAGACAAAAAAACTAGATAAACAGTATACATATATACAAAACAAAATGTTCATTAATTACATTTTGATATATGCAATATGTATTTTACAAAGCAACAATTTGCAATTTAATTTGATTCAACTATTTATATAAATGATGACAAAATAAATATTGCTTTTCGATTTAAATAAATATAATGAATTTATGAAGGAAACATAATCATTTTATAAAGCAACTGTGATTTTTATGGCAGAATACGATCATGACTTAAATATTAAAATTATTAACAAATCAGATGAAGTTCAATCGCACCAGGCTTAGATATGTTCTCAAAACACTTTATTGTTAAAGCTAAAATGTTCATTGAATACGTAATTAAATGAAGATTAAGATATCTTTCTAAGCTCGGTACGAACAAATTAATCATTTTTTTCATGAAATGTATAGTTAATAAATAAGTTTTGTCAGGCTCGGTTTAAAAGCCTTAAATAGCTTCCAATTGGATGCCAAGTCAAAATATGGATGTGGGGAGTGAATATGGTGAGAATAATTTTTCTCGCCAGAAAGATTATGTGGTAGCGAGTCATGAATAGACAGGACTCATCCAGGGGAGACCTGAGACAGACATCTCAACGATTAGAGTAGGAAAAGAGCCTTATGCCTTATACAATTCCTAACAACAGTTGCGTTGGATGTGACAACTGCCGCCCCCAATGTCCTACGGGTGCAATCAAAATAGAGGACAATGAATATTGGGTTGATCCTGGTCTTTGTAATAATTGTGAGGGCTATTATTCAGAACCGCAATGTGTAATAGCTTGTCCAACTAATTCTCCCATTCCTTGGCAGGCAAAAAAGGGGAGATGCAAAGTTGAACCGAGAGATTCTACCAGTTTAGACTTGTTTTCTAACGGCAAGAATAATCCATTTGCTTCTGCGATCGCAATTTGGGAAGCTTGTAATGTACTAGGGCAACGCACATCGCTACATTGGGAAACCGATGAAGACGGGTATCTATGTTACAGCCGACAAGTCAATCAAGGACGAGGTGCGATCGCCTTTCACATCCAAGATCCCTTCCAAGTTAATGACAAAGCCACCGATATAGCAGCAATTGAAGGGCTTGATATCAGAGCCGCTTGCATACATCTAATTTTTGCAGGTTATGCCACAGCCTTAGAGCAACCTTGGGAGCAAGAATTTGCGATCGATGAGCGACAAATCGAGAAATATTTGGGGATGGAGAAACGCAAAGACTTGAGCAAAGCTGCCAAGCTAGCTTTAATGAAAAATCTTGTCCAGCAAGCTTGCTCCCTGATTATCTCCATTGACTGGCCCCAACAAGGTCGAATTAACGGATTCTCTGTGACAAACAGCCGCTTATGGCACTTAGTAGATATTCAGCACCACTTTCAAGAAGACAATCATGGATGCAAATATCTGATTGGGCTAACTTTTAAAGTCAAAGCAGGCTTATGGGCGCAATATTTCTTAAACAAACAAGCGTGTAAAGAGCGAACTGCATTCTATCAATACGGTAGTCTCCCTAAAACGCTACTAACCACAGTTATGAGTATTTGGCAGCAACATGAAGGCGCGGTTCGGTTAATGCTGTGGTTGCTGTTTAAAACCAAAATGGGCAAAGAACAACGCATTACTATTCCTACCTTGCTGCGTATTGCTTACGGTGAAGAAAAAGTCGCCCTTGCATCCAGACAACGGGAAGAACGCAAACGTCTGTTGCGAACCTTTGAAAGCGATTTGGAAATTCTCAATCACTATGGAATGAAGCCACTTTTCGATCCAGTTACTTACCCACCAGAAATTCAACCTTTGTGGGCGAAGTTAATTGATCTTCCCGAAGATCCAGATGAAGCATTAGAATTTTGGACTAACGACGGTGGTTCTGAAACTCGCCTCACAGACACAGGCCCCCGTGGTAAGTGGAATCTGCTAATGAATGCGCGGATTTTAGCTTTTGAACTCCCACCAGAATGGGAACAGCAAATCTCAGAATCGGAAAAAAAGCAACGGCGAACTGCTAAAGCCAAAAAGAAGCCCAAAGCTACAAACGATTTACTAGGTGAACAGATTTTGCAGGCGCGAAAAAATTTGAATCTTTCCCAAAGAGAATTGGCAAAACTCACAGGTAAAAGCCAAAGCTGGATTCGAGATATCGAGAATGGTCGTTTAAAAGCCAAATTAGAAGACCAAGTACTGTTACGAAAAGTCTTAAATATGGCTTCATCTTGATTTGGAATTTAAACGCAGAAAGACGCAAAGATTTTATTACGAATTTGTGTAGCGTTATACTAAATACAGTATTTAATTAATTTGTAGCAAACTAAATTTAGTAATACTCTGCGTTCCTCTGCGCTTCCCTTTGCGTCCCTCTGCGTTTAAAAACTTTCTCTCTCTCTACCTCTATGTACTATAACTCATTACCTTACTAGAGGTAATCCAAAAACTACCGACAGCATATTTATTAACTACCAACTCTCGTGTAGCATTGCATGAACTTTTGAGTTGTTGAGTCTTGGTTTCATCTTTCACAAGTTTAGCCTGGTAAGTGTAGAGAGAACCACAAGGTTGTTCAAAACTAAGTTCAGCTAAGATAGTACTATTGTCTAAACTTTGTTCTAAAATTTTACCTGCAACTTTGTAGTTAAACCAATCCCATCCTTTATAGAGGATTAACTCTCTTTCCAAAACCTGAAGTGGAGCAGGCAGAATTCCCCAGCCTCGATAGACTTGATGTAAACATTGAATATCGCCAGTTCTAGTCAAAATTGATCTAAATGAATCTTGATCGAGACGACCATAGTATCTTCCTTCTGGCAAATCTATAACTGTTGGTGCAAATCGATGTCCACCAAAGTGCGATGATTTCCAAATTCGCACATTATCTAAGCACAAATCAGCATTACTCGCTGTTACATGAAAGTAAAAAGGAGCGCCATATCTTGCACAACACTTATCATGGCTACCGTGGGTACAAACTAAAATATCTCTAGTTGTACTAGTTTCTACTTCAAAATTAGAATCGATACCCCATATCCATTTTTGGACAACTCCTGCTACTTGCTCAATATTTCCTAGCTTAAACTCTTGCTTATGGTATCCATTACTTAGCCCCTCTTCTTTTTGATAAATTAAAAGCGTAGTGTGATTTACTTTGTGTGAGACATCATTAGCAATTAAAAGAAATCTAATCGGTAGTTTAGCACGCTTTACTTCCTCTACCAAAATCCTCAAATTCTGAGGCACCCATTTGGAATTAAGGGCTTCTGATGTCCAAGGTAAAGGACACTCAACTAAAATATAAGTTTGATAATTGGTGGCGCTACCAATAACATCTTCTCCTACTTGCCGTGAATCGTCAGAACAAAAAAAAGTATTCATCTCGCTGTACTCATTAGCGTATTTTATGGACAAAAGGTATTACCAAATATATTTGTGTTCTTCACTACAATATCCTTGGCTAAAGGAGATAAAAAAGAACAATATTCATTTCCCTATTAAAACTAGGTAGCCACTTTATAACATCATTATTGATCGAGGTCTTTCCGGTTAATAAATTCTCCACAATAAAGATAAATAGTGTCAAGATAGATTTTTCCGTATGAGCGACGTTAATTTTGTATCTAGTTTTATTGTTCTTTGGTATTTTATAAATTTTCACTTGCTGAAACTCGGTTTTTATGAACTTGCTTTCTTGGGTAAAATCAAATAAATTCAATCTTATACATAGACGCAAACCTACTTGGAGAGTTACCAAGGATTAACTTGCTGACAATCTCAATGTAGTCGATACTACAACCAAAAACATGGCTGGCAATAAGATACTTGTTTAAAGTTTTGCTGAAGTTATTTATAAAGTTAGTTAGCAATCCTGTTTTTACATCTAAAAATCTAGTTTGTTGTCTTTCTTTTGAAAAAGATATTCCTAAAGAGCGATGTGGAATCAGCCAATACGAGCTTAAAAATCTTTCTCCCCTATCTACTTTTAATATATCTATAAGTTTATACATATTGCAAATAATTCTCAATTAAATTAGAAAAATAAAAACAACCCAATTAGGGATAAATGCTTTAGTGCCCCATATTTCATGCACGATAAGTTAATGTTGAAAACTAGTGACCAATTATTAACAGCATCACTGAAATCAACATTGACAAACTTGTTATTTACCTTCTTACCTAATCTAACTTCATGAAGCTCATGTCAGAGTTTGATGATAGGCATCTAATTTGACTGTAACTGAACTCAATAATAAATGCAAGTATTTGAGAATCTTTATACTTTTAATTAAGCTAAATGGGCATTTTATAGTAGAAATACTTCACTTTAACAAGTATTGATTTTTTCAATACAATAGATAGAGTTTTGCAATTGTGACAAATTGTTGCCAGTAGGGTAATCCAAATATCTGTGGCTATGGCGATCGCATATTTCTACTTCCATGCGGAATTGAATCATTTTTTACCACGGCATCACAAGCAGATGAGAATATCTCATTTTTTTGAGGAGAAAGCTTCAATTAAGGACATGATTGAGTCGTTAGGTGTCCCTCATCCCGAAGTTGATTTTATAAATGTTAATGGTAAATATGTAAATTTTTCTTACATAGTTTCGGATGGAGATGCTATCAATGTTTATCCAATTTCAACTAGGAGTGTCATTATACCAAGCATTTCTGTTTTGCCAAAACCACTCAGTATTATCCGCTTTGTTTTAGATATTCATTTGGGAAAGCTGGCGACATCGTTACGACTTTTAGGTTTTGATACCTTATACCGCAATGACTACGAGGATGAGAAATTAGCCCAAATATCCTCTAGCCAAGAGCGGATTCTCTTGACTCGTGATAAGGGTCTATTGATGCGTAGTTTGGTAACGCATGGGTATTACGTTAGAAACACTAACCCTCAAGAACAAATTATAGAAGTACTACAACGCTTCGACTTATTTAAATTAATTGCACCATTTAAACGGTGTTTGCGTTGCAATGGATTATTAGAATCTGTAGATAAACAATCCATTATTGAACAAGTGCCAGAAAAAGTGCGATCGCAGATCGATCAATTCCAGCGTTGTCAAGACTGCGATCGCATTTATTGGAAAGGTTCCCATTATGAACGATTACAACAGTTTATTGACGAAGTGTTGAACTCAAGAAAAGGTGAGTGAATGACATTAATTTTAGCTCTCGATTTTGGCGGAACTAAGCTGGCGGCTGCATTGGTAAGTATTGGTTCGAGAAAGTGGTTGCGTTATGAACGTCGTCTCTCGCCAGTAGGTGCAAATGCTAGCACTGACTTGGAAATTATGCGATCGCTCATTTACTCTCTGCTAGAAGACGCAAAACCTGCTGCGATCGGTGTCAGCTTTGGCGGCCCGGTTGACGCTTCCACGGGGACGGTGCGCCTATCTCATCATGTGGCTGGATGGGAAAATATTCCTCTCAAAGGGTTGTTGGAGGATGAGTTTGGTGTGAGTGTTGGTGTAGACAATGATGCCAATGTTGCTGCTTTGGGTGAACACCGCTTTGGTGCAGGACAAGGATACGATAGCCTGTTTTATATAACTGTCAGCACTGGTGTAGGTGGTGGTTGGATACTCAATGGCCAGCCTTGGCGAGGTGCTGGTGGGATGGCTGGCGAAATTGGACATATCGTTGTCGATCCGGCTGGGCCAGTATGTTTGTGTGGGAAGCGGGGATGTGTGGAACGTTTGGCTTCGGGGCCTTATATGGCGCAAAATGTTAGGGAAATTTTGGAGAAGGAACCGCAGAGGCGCGGAGGACTCAGAGGTGGAGAGGTTTTGAGGGGTTTGGTGGGGGGTGATTTAACGTTGCTGACGGGACAGTTGGTAAGTGAAGCGGCGGCGGCTGGGGATGATTTGGCTAAGGAAGTTTTACACAAGGCTGCTTGGGCGCTGGGTGTGGGTATTGGCAATGTGGCGAATTTGATGAATCCACAGCGCTTTGTGTTGGGAGGCGGTGTGACGAAGGCGGGGGAGGATTTTTGGTGGGTGGTGCGTCAGGTGGCGCGGGAAACGGCTTTACCGGAGGTTGATTTTGAAATTGTGCCGGCGGTGCTGGGTGATGATGCGCCTTTGTGGGGGGCTGTGGCGATCGCTTCTATGACAATCCCGAACTTGTAAATGAGTGAGGCGTGGAGTGTATCAGTGCAAACAGAATTAGTTATTTTTGATTGTGATGGAGTGTTAGTAGACAGTGAAGGATTAGGCAATCGCGTTCTTGTGGAATTTGTCGCTGAGTTTGGGCTTGCAATGAAACTTGAAGAAGCTATTTTCTTATTTAAGGGTTGCAAAATGGCTGATTGTGTTGCTGTCATTGAGCAAAAACTTGGTAAGAAGATGCCACAAGATTTTGTAACTCAGCTTCGTACCCGTACTGCTGAAGCATTCGAGCGTGAATTACTTCCTGTAGAAGGAATAGAAGCAGCTTTAGACAAGATTAATCTACCTATTTGCGTTGCTTCCAGTGGCCCACCCGAAAAAATTAAGTTAGCTTTGCGTGTCACTAATTTGTTGTCTCGATTTGAAGGGTGCATCTTTAGTTCGTATGAAATTGGAAGTTGGAAGCCAGCACCTGATTTATTCTTATATGCAGCTAAAAATATGGGATTTCAAGCTCCATCTTGCACTGTTGTCGAAGATAGCGTTTTGGGTGTACGTGCAGGTGTTGCTGCTGGTATGAGAGTTTTAGGTTACACCGAGCAAAGTGAGACTCATCTACTTGAGGCATCTGGAGCGCATAATATCTTTTACTCTATGTACCAACTGCCTTCTTTACTATCACACTATTAGACTATCGGCGCTCCATCTTAAGTTAAAACCAAATTATCCCGGTGAATAACTGTTTCTACACCGGCATAGCCTAAAATTGTAGGAATTTCTCGTGAATGACAGCCACGAATCTTTTGCAGATCATTGCTGTTGTAATTCACAAGTCCTCTGGCAATTTCGTTACCGTTGCTGTCACACAATTGCACAGCATCCTGTATGTCAAACTCTCCTTCTAATGCCTTAATTCCAGCAGCTAATAACGATTTTCCTGCTAGAGAAATTGCCGCGATCGCACCTTCATCTAAATACAATTTACCCGCAGGTAAAAGTCCGTAAGCTATCCAACGTTTACGCGCCGAAGTTGGTTCAGGTTGTGGTTCAAAATGCGTCCCAATCAGTTCACCTTGGATAATTTTTTCTATATTCTGGGGAAATCGCCCTTGGGTAATTACAGTACGAACTCCCGCCGCGATCGCAATCCTCGCAGCCGAAATTTTTGTCACCATCCCACCAGTACCCCACTGAGAACCTTGGGAACCTATTTGTAATTCAGCTAATTCTTTAATGCTACTAACTAAAGCGATCGGCCGCGCATCTGGCACAGAACGGGGATCGGCTGAGTATAGCCTATCGACATCGGTAAGTAAAAATAGCCAATCTGCTTCTACTAAACTGGCAACCAATGCCGAAAGGGTATCATTATCACCAAATTTTAGTTCGTCTATTGCTACGGTATCATTTTCATTGACTATGGGGATCACTCCCAGTCCCAGTAGTTCCTGAAAGGTGTTGTAGGCGTTGAGATAGCGGCTGCGCTGTACCAGGTCGCTCCGTGTCAATAATACTTGGGCGATCGCCTGTTGCAGTGTAGTAAACAAATCATCATATATCCGAATTAACCTACCTTGTCCAACTGCTGCTACAGCTTGTTTGAGTGCGATCGCTTTAGGACGTTCAGTTAACCCCAACCTTGCACAACCCACACCCACAGCGCCAGAAGAAACCAAAATTACCCGGTGTCCCTGGCTTCTCAAATGGCAAAGTGTTTCCGCCAAGGTAGCAATAGTGGAAAGCGCTAATTGTCCTGTTTCTGGTTGAGTAAGGCTAGAAGTACCGATTTTGACAACAATTGTTTTAGTCATTAGTCATTGGTCATTGGTCATTGGTCATTAGTCACTTGTACTGAGCGTAGTCGTAAAGCCTGCGGCATAGCTACGCTTAGGACGTAGCCTCTCCTAGAGTTGTATTATTCATTAGTAACTAACGAATGACAACGGACAAATGACAAAGGACAAATGACTAAAGAAATTGTAAAGCGCCAATCCCTCTATAGTGAAGGTTGACGCTTTACGAAAGTATATTTACTTAGTATGAGTTAGGGTCTTTTTTGGCTGACCCCATGTTATTAATACTTATGATCCCCGATTTTTGGCTTCCAGTAAGATTCCTTAACCATTTCTTTAGATTTACTTTCCTGACGATTTTTCAAGTTTTGTGAATCTTGCTTTTCTTGGGGGTAATAGAGGCTCCTAAGATTTCAGATATCCAAACTTCAAAGTTGCGGATGGGATGAGAGCGGAGGGCTGCGTCTGCATGGACAATCGGCTCAACTAGAATGGTAAACATGCCCAGGCGATTACCTGCTATGACATCGGTAAATAAGCGATCGCCTACCATCCCCACTTGATGCACTGGTAGATCCATTGTCCTGACTGCTGCCCTAATTTTGCGTCGAGAGGGCTTGGCTGCACCCAAATAGTAAGGTAAATTGAGCGATCGCGCAATTCCCCCAATTCGTGCTTCACTCAGGTTATTACTTACCAAACACAATGCAGTACAGGTACGAATTTGTTCCACCCACTCTCGTAGTTCTGGGGAAGCCATCCCTACTGTAAAGGGTACTAAGGTTTCGTCTACATCCAACACCAGCCCTTTAAGCCCGTATTTTTGGATAATATCTGGTGTTAGATTCAACACTGAACCTTCTAAAATCAAGTCAGGTTGCAAAAGGTTATTCCAGGCCATAGTCAACAGTCAAATTTAAATAGCTCAGACAAATGAGCATAACCCAATATAGTTTAGTTAGTCGAACTGCATTCTGGAATATCTCACTGAACATTTTGAGATAAAATCCCTAATATCTTATCTATCTCTTTGATGTAATAATTACTCAAATCAATAAATATATCGTTTTCTTCTAACTTCAAAAACTTCCAAATATCCCCTGTAGTTACTGCGCCGTAAATTTTTCTGATTTCATTTCCTTCTTGTTGATTAAACAATTGTGCTGCCAACATTGCGGCCGCACATTGGCCTAATCCACCTTTAATATTTTCATTTTTGGCTTCAATAATAACCACTACAGGCACATTAATTGTTAATTGCTCTTTAGAACGACTGATGATAAAGTCACAATAGCCATTCAGACCGTTTTCTGCATCTACATTAAAATCTGTTCCCGAAAATAAACTAATTGGATAATTAGCCCTGCGTCTTACCTCCAACAAGATCGGAGTGATAATCATTTCTGAACGAGCTTTTTCAGTATTAATTGCTAAAGCCAGTTCTGTAGTTTCTTCTAAAGAATTTTTGAGTTTCTCACTTGCCTGTAAAGGTTCTATGTCAGCACATAAATCAGTTTCTTCATCGATGCGGATGCTGAATGACTTTTTAAATTTACTTAATGTAAAGTCGCTATAAGCCATTTTCAGCACCTCATGGTAATTTTTTAGTTTGGATTAAAAATCCTTGCGAAAATGCTTTTTTCAGAATTTTAAACAACATAAATTACCCCAATTTTGTGTCAATGTTTCATTGCTTCCAGATTTAATGGGATATGGTAAAAGGTTTAAGTAGATTTTGATTAAAATAAAAATTCAAAATGAAAATGTAACATTTTGAATTTTTATTTTTATTCTACTTCATTAAAAAGATGTTCCTCTAACAGGGGTTGCACTTTGCGAAACTCCTCTGGAGAGAGTAATTCCGGTTCACCTGTTTTTGCTATCCGTGCAAAAAACAACAGAGGATCGAGGGGTGTATAAATTGCATACTCCTGATCTTCATCATAGAAGCTAGCAAGTAACTGTAATTGCTCTGGATCTAAATCTGCCTCTTCGTCTTCAATTTCTAAGGTGAAGAGTTCTGATTCTTCAACTGGCGGTAAATCACCTGCAACTGTCAAAGCATAAGCTGTGTTCTTCAGTATCAGATTCTGCTCAGATAGTACAGCTTGGGCAGTGGCAAAAATTTGCTCAATGATGTTGTCGTCTTCTACCAGAACCGCTTCTTCTTCCTCATCGTCGCCTTCCCAAGAAAAAATCTCTACAGGTGAGTCTACAGGAAGAAGTAAAACGTATTCTTGTCCATCGACCTCAAGGGAATGCTCTACATAACATTCGAGCGATCGCCCTTTTTCATCGGTTAAAGTGATGGAACCCGCATGAGCGTTATCATTTTCTTCAGGAAATGGAGGAGAAAACATAGCCGAAATGTAAAAATTTAATAAATACCAGCAAGTTGAGAAATCGCTTAACTATTTAATGATATTTTTGTCAACAAAATAGCTTTACACGTAGATACAACTGCTAGCTAATCGTTTTTCAGAATATCATGTTAAAAGGTATCAATATTCAATAGCCGCAACTGAACTACGGGAATTAGCACGTTTAACATCCAGCCATTGTTGCAAGATCAAAGCGGCTGCCTTGCGGTCAATCAAAGCTTTATGGCGTGATGGAGAGCGGTTTTCAGCAATTAGCAGTTGCTCTGCTTGAAATGAAGTTAATCGCTCATCCACATATTCCACAGGCAGTTTCAAGGCTTTAGTAAGTCTTGTAGTAAATTTTTGAACTTGACGCGCTTGAAATCCTATAGAGCCATCCATTGAATAAGGTAAGCCCATAACTAGGATTTGTACCTCGCGTTCATTAACTATTTGCCGGATTTGTTCGACATCCTGCTCAAAAGATGTGCGCTCAATTGTGGTAATCCCAGTGGCAATTAAACCCGTGCGATCGCACCCAGCCACACCGATCCGCTTGCGACCAAAATCTAGTCCCAAGGCTGAAATAAAGGGTTTTGGCTGCTCCTGGGATATCACTAATTCTCCTGCTCTGCATCTGCTGATTCAGGAATCGGCGATGCTTCTATGCTTGGGTTTTTTACCGAAAAGTTAATTGGTTCTGACTTAATTGGCAGTGGTTTATCTGACGATGGCAGCTTTCCTGGTTGTATCCATGACATTCCACCTGGTATGGGTTTACGTGCTGGTTGTAAACCTTGCAGCATATCAGTCCACTGAATTCCTTCTAAGGAGACAAATTTGGACTCCCGTAGCTTATGCCACACAGAGCGAGACATAACTAATGTATGTTCTATGCGCTTTGCCCCAATTCGCTCCAAATACTCTTCTCGCTCTGCCTGATAGTCAGAGGAGGCTAGTTGTAACCCTTGCTGAGGAAAATCTTGGGCAATCCGAGCCAGTTGAGATAACAATTCTGGATACAGCCAGGTGTAAGCAGGATGAACCGTCAACGTTGCCACGTGGGGAACTTCGCCCTTCCGGTCAAGTTGCACCTGAAAATACCCGATCGCAGCTTTGCGTTGGGGTTCAAATACATAACCACTGACTACTTCTGTTTTCGTCAGCCATTGCTTCACTGCATCAGTCAGAGCGCCGAATAAACTGGTTTTGAAGTCGCGGGTATTGCGGTCAAAAACTTGACGTACCAAAGGTGGCATAGATGCCGTATCTAGTTGATATAGCAACTGGGCATCAGCATTACTCACTGGCAAAAGGTTGGGTAAATCTGGCTCTGCTTGTGCCAATTCAGCCAGTAATTCTGGCCCAATTTCCCAATACGTCATTTCTGCCAGACGCTGGAATCCATTTTGGCGATATAGTGCCAGCGCCTCTATGTCATTGATGTTAACTTCCAGTAGCCAAGTGCGAGCTTCCAAAATCGATTCAAAGCAATGACGCAAAAGTTGCGAACCAATTCCTTGTTTATCGACACCACGCTCTAACAGTACTTGATCGATGCGCCAAGTGCTGCGTGTCCGGTTAAAGGGTGACACTTGAATCATTCCTAGAAGCATCCGCCCTTGCTCTGCCACATAAGCACAGAGGCGATACTGGAGTGGGTTAGGAAACCAACTCAAAAACTTGAGTAATCCATACCAGCGACGCAACATGAGCATCTGGCTGATGGCAAAACCTGCTCCCTGGGGAGTAAGGGCTGCGAATGACTCTTGAGTTATGCGCTCAATTCCGTCCAAATCCCGGTATTGGACTGGTCGGATAACAACGCTAAGGTTTCTGGGAAGTAATGAAGTCATTTTTATTCGAGCCGCTATTTAGCCTTAACTAACTGCTCTTCAAAGGAACTGCTGCAATAATATTAACTGCTTTCTGCCTTTTACTAGTGCGTCAAAAGTGTGATTTGAGTAATTTAATACTTAAAAAAGCAGAAAAGCAGACCTTGTGAGAACACCATTGGCGTTAACGTAACAACATCTGCCTTTATTTTATTTGAATTTTGATTAAAATTTGTATATATTTACAGCCCTTGTCGAGAAACTAGCTTTTCAAAGTGGGCTTGGGTTTGATGGAGTAATTGCTGGCGACTATCTACCAGTGTTTGTTTCAGGGATGGAACAAGATTGCGAGCTTGCAGAGTCATGTGAAGTTGCAGGTTGGCAACATATTCACTGAAATCTTGATTCACTTCATCTGCGCCCGCATCTGTTAATAAATTTGATTCCATTGCCACTGTGTTCTCCTGTGTTAATCCTGTGCTATTTCTCTTCATGACAAAAAATTATCATGTTGTTTGGACTAACTTCTTAATTTGCAATGAAGTTTAACGCTTCTTAGGGATAGCGATCGCAGCAGGGCTTTATTTAGCCCATTAAAATCTCAAACCAACACCACCTTGTACAGAGATAGCTGTACCACCGCTATCACGATAGGCATCAAAAGCAATGATGGCGTTGCCAAAAAGCACAGTATTGCTATTTGGGATCATATAATCAATGCCTGGTTGTAAAGCAAAGCTGATTTTGTCGCCCACAGGAGAAGATCCACCACCAGCCAAGACTAACCCAGCACCCAGGTAAGCATCAGCTTGCCAGTTAAGGGGAAAATCGTAAGAAACCGTTGGCACAATTGCTGTATTATTACCAATTAACACTTGGGCACGCAGTGAAAGCGGTGCTTCCAAAAGCTTGTAGCGCCCAGCTATTACTCCCCCAAATTGGATACCATCAGTAAAACCAACAGTGGGGCCTATACCTACATAACTGCCATAAGCGACTTGAGCTTGTGCTGGTTTAGTAATCGCCAGACTCAAGACCAAGCTAGCCCCCAAAACTGAAACCAAACATGGAATATACTTCATAACCGACTCCTCACACCAATTTGTCATTAGTCATTTGTCATTGGGCATTGGGCATTGGGTTAGAAAAACTCTTTCCCATTCCCCATTCCCCATTCACCATTCCCCATTCCATTCTACGGGCAACGAGGATGAATGCCCCCTTGAGTACAAATGTATGCTAGTTGCTTGGAATCTAAATTTTTGGCTTGAGAAAAATCAACCCCTTGGACTACGGCAGATACTGAGCCTAAATCTGGGGTTTTGACAAATTGATCTGCTGGATCTTCTTTGCTAGGGGCGAGAATTGCCCCCTTAAAATCTGCTCCTGCTACATTTGCCCCCCGTAAATCTGCAAGACTTAGGTCAGCATTTTGTAAGTTAACGTTTTCCATCTGAGCAGAACGCAAAACAGCACCAGCTAAACGAGTGGCGCTCAGGTTAGCATTGCTGAGATTAGCACGATCCAAATAGGCTCCTGATAAATCTGCTCCTTGCCAATCAGTGTTAGTTAAATTGGCAAAGGATAATTGCGTTCCTATAGCAGTGACACGACCTAAACGGGCAGCGTAAAGATTGGCTTCGTTCAATTTAGCGTCACCTAAATCAGCCCCAGTTAAGCTGGCTCTTTCCAAAACTGCGTTTCGCAGATCGGCTCCTACCAATTGGGTACTGTTGAGTTTAGCGTCATATAGACGCGCGTTGGATAAGTTTGCTCTATTGAGAGTGGCGCGGCTCAAATCGATCCGGTTCATCAAGACGCGACTAAGGTTAGCATCAGTAAGATTAGCTTGCTGCAACTGAGCTTGGCTTAAATCAGCTATTACATCATCATAGGTATCCCAACGTCCATCTTCACCCACACCTCGAAAGCGGCTGCCCTTAAAGCTAGCTTGGTTAAGATTTGCAGATTTAAACTTAACTCCTGATAAATCAAGGTTGTCTAGTACCAAGTTGAAGAATGAACTACCTGGAGTACCGCTTTGACCTAATTGGGTGCTACTAAGGTCAACGCCCTCCATTTTTCCGCTATACACAGAGAGAATTTTGTTGATCGTTCTCTGGTTTCTTTGTAGCCGTCCTTGTCGCAAGTCCCGCTCTTTTGTTGCAGCACTGCCCACAGACTCCAGTTCACTAACCAAAAACTGATTCTTATTTTTTAATTCGGGGATAGCTTGGGGCCCGACAGTTGTCAAAGATTGTTGAATGGTATTCAAGAGGCTGGGGTTGGTTTCGCTAACTAATAAATCCGCCAGAAATTTAATAGACTGTGGATCGTTAAGACCACCCATAGCCAGAATTGCACTTTGGCGTTGCTCATTAGTCGCCCCAGAGTTTGGAGTTAATTGTTTGACAAGTTCGAGGAACTGTTGGCTATTAATTTGCTTAGTTGCTCGCTGGGATTGTTGAATTTGGATATAAACTTGAGTGCCGATTAAAGTTGCCAACACAGCCGTCATACTCGTTAGTCCTACCCCAAACAAAGTCAGGTTAGGATTTTGCTGTATCCGCCGCCACAGGTTGGGCGAGTGGGTGGTTTCGGCTGCCGCTAATTCTTCTTGCCCTTCTGCTTCATTATTACCGTCAGCAGATTGAGCTTGTCTGTTGTTAGCTAAGAGTGAGGATGGTATGGGGCGAGTTGCATCTATTGTATAAGTGCCTGCTAGTTGATCGTGCAGGGCGCGACGACCCCGGCGCGACGGTAAGCCGATCCCTTCACCCACAATTATTAATAAACACAAAAATGTGAATAATCCTAAATTCGGAAAAGCAAAGCTGTAGCGCCACAGCAGATAGGCGATGGAAATAGGTACAGTCCAACGTCCAACTCCTTCTCTAATGACAACTGCCCCCAATCCGGGCGGCTTCCCTTGCTCGTTGACAACCCGCACTTTGAACCAGCGTTTCGGAATTGTCCTACCAGTTTTAGCCAGTAAATACAATTCCCACCACGAGAGAGTTACAGGCGCTAACAGGGCGATTGTCCATAAAATATTAGTTGGCCATGCGACGTTACGGATACCATAGCTCACAGGCAGAGCTAGGGGTCTAGCGATCGCTCTTTCCGTAACTACTAGTACGGGGTTAAGAGGTACTCGGTTCAGATCGCTTCTAGAATTCGCATAAACACCAATGCCGAAGGGAATCAACCCACTAGCAACCACTAGTGTGATTTCAGCCGCCCAAGCAGCAAAACGCCTACTTGCTAGCAACATTGAACTGGCTCTTTCCGGTTCTTTTGACTGACCAGATTGATTACTACTTCTCCTCACAATTGGTGATGTCATCAGATAATTCCCTTTGATATTATTTTTACGCCGCGCTCGGCACAATTAAAATAGACTAAGCTAATCGGCAAAAAGAAAAGCATATTGAAATAGAATTGAGGAGTTATGAGAGTCAGGAGCCTTTTGTATTATGACTCCTGACTCTCATAACTCCAGGCAGATTGCCAAGTAATCGCATATCAACTTATTGCTTACGTTGAAAGCTACTAGACACAAAAAATTTGTATCCAACATACACTAACACTGCTAAAAGTGCCAGAGTTATTACAGATGCAACTAGTTTAAACACTGCTTGGAGCATCGCCAAGCCTACTAGTACCGTCACACCTGAAACTACCAGCTTTTTTGTCCCAGATAAACCGTTGAACCAAATCTTAAATCGCTCCAGTTGCAAGCTCAAGTTGGCAAAAACAGACTGAGGCATCTGTTTTTGCCCTTGTGGTTGAGTAACCGCCCCAGGTGCGGAATTAATCTCTGCCTCTAACTTATCGAGGCGACGCTGTAAGTCTTCTTCTGGTTGAGGATCCATAAATCTTTATCTACCTCAGTTAGCATATTTATTCGACAACAGACCAACTAAATTCTATTTTTGCTGGTTGTCTTAGGATTTTAGCTAATGTCTGTGTGTGTAATACCCTTCTGACAGGTAAAAATTATATTTTTTTGTTATTGTCTGGTAATTTATCTAACTTTTTCAGTAATTTTACGTTTGTAAAATGTAAAAAATAAGGCTTTTTAGGCGAATGCCTATTCTACTGGTGGTTAAATATTTTAGTAGAGAAGCGATCACCAGCCATCATGATATATGAGTTAATTTGCAGGATAAATGTAGAGCCTTTACTTGGCGATATCTCTACATCCCATCTTCACAAACAATTTTTAATTTAATTGTATTAGGTTATACGGCAGCTTTTGGAACCAAGATAAATTGATATCGTCAATTAAATTAGACTGTATAACAATAATTGCTCTAAAGAACCTGGAGCATTAATTAAAATGAAAACGCTTCGGCTACTTGCAATTCTTCCCATATCTTTGGTGATGAGCTTGGTTTTTACTGAGGCTAATTTGGCACAGACACCAAATGTCCAAATAAATCGTACTTTCCAGCCAGATCCACTGGTTTTGAACGGAAAGTCTGGGGGAACTGTCAAAAGTAATTGTGGCAATATTCCTACTGAACCTAGTCAAGTTATTCAGGTTACAGAGTCACTACCTTATTTACGATTAACGGTAGAAAGTCAAGGGAAGCCAACGCTGTTGATCGACGGGCCAGGGGGACGTTTTTGTGTAATGGCAGATAGCTACTCTGGAGGCAAGCCAGAACAATCTGGTTACTGGCAGGCAGGAAGATACTCAGTATATGTGGGTGAACTATCCCAGCAGCAGCATAACTACAGTCTCTCAATCTCGCAGCACAATAAATAGTCATTAGTCATTTGTGTTTTACTAATGACTAATGACCCTTGACTAATCTTCCAGTGATTTGGCTGGAACTTCGACAGCAGTGACATCAATTGTGCCTTCTGGTGTGAAGCGCTGAAAATGACTATCTTGTACTAAAAGCGACTCCCCACAATTAGGACACTGTAATTGACTGTTATTTAAACCCGTAAATTCATATCTACAGACGGGACAGTGGTCAGCAACCAAGTTGCGTTGCAGCCACCAACGAAAGCCAAAAAAAGCCACAATGGGAGCTAAAAACAGCAACCCGACAATAATTAGCAACGAATTAACCAACCACCCCAAGCCCAGTGATGCTAGCAACCAAAAAACTGCCAGCAGGGTGAGCCAAGGCCGGAGATTTAAAAGATTCAATTGAAATGACTTAAAGCTCATTTTTTAAACGTCGTCCTGCTCTCCTTCTAGGATAGCGATTTTAGTCATTGGTCATTTGTCATTGGTCATTTTGACTTGATGAATGAGGATAGAAGCATTTTTTGCAAGTGCTGTTGGAAGGCATCTATGCCAAACAGAGCGATCGCCTGTTCTCGCAGCCACTGTCCATCACATCGTTGGTCATCCCCTTGAAGCATTTCTATACAAGCTGCTGCTACAGCATCAGGATTGCGGTGTGGTACTCGCCATCCCAGTTTACCATCCTGCAAGGGGTCAGCCGAGCCATCGTCATCACCGGATAAGACAGGTACTCCACAAGCCATTGCTTCTAGATAAACAATGCCAAAGCCTTCTTGCGAAGGCATAATATAGGCATCAGCAAGGCGGTAATGTTCCATTAATTCTTCTGTAGCAACAAAACCCGCAAAGACGACGCGATCGCTCACACCCAAATCTTTTGCAAGCTGCGCTAATCGCGGTTGGTCATCACCGCGACCAATTACTAAATATTTCACTTCTGGAAAAACCTGAGCAATTTGTGGTAATGCCCGAATTGTGACATCTACACCTTTGTAAATATCCCCTGACCATAAGCGTGCTACTGTCATTAACACCTTAGAACCAGTTAAACCATATTTCTGAACGAATTCTGGCTGCTTGGAACCAGGAGTAAATTTATCCCCATCAATTGCACAAGGCATCATCTCTACCATTTTGGGGTTTAGACCATTAGCAAGACAAGCGCGATCGCGGCTGTAACGGCTAATTGTCCAAATTTTATCTGCTGATGTCAGGGCGCGACGTTCTTGATTTTTTAGAGGTTCCCAGACTTCTTTGCCATAAGTTAGCACGGTGTAAGGAATCCCCAAGGGCTGGCAAAGAGTTTGGATTAATACTGCTAAGTTAATATGACCGCAGAAAACTTGCTGCGGACGGTTTTGCAACAGACACTTGAGTAAAGCTGCTGCCATTTGCAGTCTCCCTAAATGAGGAGACTGATTTTTAAAGTAATGAAATTTTAAGTTCTCAGCTTCAAACAGATTTAAACTATCAGGGCTATCTCGCAGCAAAAATACTTCCGCCTTGTAAGCTTGGCTCAATCCCAGATAGGCGCGAAAAATATCTTTTAAGTAAGCCGTGGGAAAAATTTATAAGTATGTAACAAAAAATTAAGCAGAAGAATTGGAGTTAAATCTTATACGCTGTGTACTATATTTTCCCTTCTCTG